>DATJBI010000037.1:0-36567 GCA_035515435.1 Anaerolineales bacterium | reverse complement strand
TAGACAAGATCAGTGATTTCAAAAACGTCGAAAGCATTGAGATTGCCACATATCCCGACGTATCGTTAGAATTTATTGGACAATTGCCTAAAGTTAAGTCCCTGAAAATTATCCACCTTCCAAGAGTAAATGACATATTGCCTTTATCCAAACTTAAGTCACTTGAAACACTCTATTTAGCCGTTTTACCAAGTTGGGACAAATTCCAACATATAGCATCGCTAAAGCCTCTACACAAGTTGATGAATTTGCGTTCTTTGTCTTTGCATGGAATTTTCGTTGACGATGGCTCTTTACGGCCGCTTCATTCATGCCCAATGCTAAATGAATTCCACAGCGGTAACTTGTTTTCAATGGAAGAATTGTTGAGTCTCAAAGCAGTTAAACCAGAAATAAAAGGTACATTTTTTGAGCCAATTGTCGAACTCCCATATACACCTTGTTCAAAATGTGGTTCACGAAAGGTCATACTATCTGGTGTAATTAAATATGCAATACAATGTCCTCACTGCCACAGCAAGCGAGTACAAAATCATCGCATTGAATGGCAAAGGTATCAAACCAAAATCGCCGCCTAACACAGCGTGCACCGGACGGGGCTTCGCCCCAAGATTCGCAGCGCGATTTGCAAAGTTTGGCGCGATAATATTTAGGAGTCTTGCTAATCCGCCCCGCCGGTAACACCAACCGTTCGTTGGGCGTTGGCTTCGATAGATCAAAGGGAATCCATGTTCGCAAAAGAATCTTTTCAAAATGAACCTTTTTGGATGGATGAACCAAATCCGTATTCTCGCGCTAGTTCAAACGCGACGCTGAAAGGGAGCGTGTCGTGGTGGATTTCGAGAATGTTGCAGATTTACGCAATCCTTGTTCTTTTGTTCATTTTTGTTCTTGCCGTTTTTCTTGCAATCAAGTTCCCTCTCTTGTGGATTTTTGTGGTTTTTGAAGCCGTATTAATTGCAGGACGATTTTTTCTCCCGCACATCAAAGAAACGCGCCAAGCAAAAGCTTTGCGAATCCAACAACTTGCGAAAGATAGGACAGAAGCAAATTATTTGGGAAGTGCCATTCATACAGCAGGTCATCCTTTACTGCAAGTCAATCAACCTGTTGTTCTTGCTTTGAAAGATGCTGAACTCTCCATATACACTTATGACAACCCGATTCCGATTGATACTTTACTGGTCAAAGAACTTCATGCAGTCAATCCAGTAGTTTTTGATGATGATTACATTCCTCATGTTGGAGTGATTGACAATACTGCACAAGCCTTGCAGATTTCATTCCAGCGTCAAAATACTGAGTGCATTTGCTCGTTTAGGAGAATGCATAAGATTCGTCCCGTAGAATGGTATCATGCGATTCAAAAGGCTCGTCTTGCGGAAAAGGCGGGCTCCAATGATTAGCAGTCAGCAATAATCATTGTCGCCAATTTTCCTTCGCTAGTGTCGCAAAGTCCCTACTAACAGTCTTAGGGACTTTTGTTTTTTCCAGCCCGCCGGGGGCAAGGCTACCCCTTGCGTCTCATTGGCAATACAAGCGCCGCGCCACGACTTCTGAGCTACCCGCCGCTTGGAGCACAGAACGCGCGTGGGCGGTGCGCAGAAGTCGCTGCGGCTGTATTGCCAACACGCCTCCGCATCGGGGCTACGAACGCCTTGTCGGGCTAGTTTTGAAGCTGGGCATTGACGACACGAAACTGTCTATAGCGTCTCATGTGTATATTCGTCCAATCTCCACCCCCCTAAGCGGAGAAACATGTGTTGTATCCAAGGATAATACCTATGGCTACGCTCTGGACAATCCTGTTAAGGTGGGGGGTGGAGACTTCGGCGGTCCGCCACGCGAGAGAGCTTATTTGGATGACCTCCGGGGGCCGAACGGCGAACAGATTTCCTATAACCGAATTGGCTCAATTGAACATGGAGATACGATCCTTGATATTTTCGTCATTTTTGGCCTGAGCAGGCAACTGACGCTTTACGTGGATGAATATTCATACACGGATCCACAAGCACCCGTTGGATTTACGTGTTTGTCTGCATTTCCGCTCGCCCAACCCTGACTTTTACCGACACCGCCCGATACCGGCTGCTGCGGACGGGCGGTCCCGACACCCGAAGGGATGCTTTATAATAATTCCGGTGTCGGGCCCGCGATCCCATCCCACCGCCCGCCGCTGAGCCCAGCCGTTAGGCGCATGCAGGTAACCATTCAGCCATTGCGAAAAAAAGAAGGCCACGTTCATGAACGCAAATCGCCCAGGCGACCTGTCAGAGGATAAACTAAAACTGCTATTGAAGGCATGGCTTGAGGCACAAGGCTGGCAGTCAGCGGCGACAAAAGCTGCCACCCGTTGGATCATCGAGGTCAAAGGGATCGGCTCGCGCAACGCAATGCGGGTGAACTGCTTTCTCGGCATTCTTGGGGAAACACTTCAACGCATGAACAACCCGCAGCAAAATACAGTGTTGCGCTTCCCGACATTCCGCAATTCAATGGCCTTTGGGAGCGGTTGCCCAAACTGGCAAAATCAAGAACGGGAATTACCGCACTGCTCGTTGATCATGAAGGGAAAATTCGAGAATCATCGTGAATCTAATACTGCGCCTACCGGAGCGTGCGCCGGATGGGCGATCGCCCTGGTTTGCAGCAGTTCTGCGTATTTTCGTGCAACAATATAAGTGAGTGCTGCCCATCCGCCCCGCACGTAACGGCCACCGTTGGGCGGCATAAGCAAAGGAGGCTTCTCTGCCATGCGTCACAATCGTGAGGAAGTTATCAACCGTACTGTCCAAGAATTTGAACTTCTAGATCATCTCGTTGCCAACCTTACAGACGAAGAATGGGATCGATTGTTGCGCCGTTCTGAATCCAAAGACCCCTGGACAGTCAAAGATGCACTCGCTCATATCACCCATTGGAAGGCCGACGTTGCCCGCTCTGTCAGGAGACAGCGCAGACCTATTGAAGAACGCGGACTCAATATAAACCAGGGAAACCATCTCGTTTACTCACGTTGGCACAACCGCTCTCCACAGGAGGTCTTGGCTTGGCACAGGCAGGTTCAGAAGGATGTTCTGGCTGCGCTGCAGCAGGCACCCGAAGAATGGTTTAGCGGTAGAGAGCGTGGGCCGGACTGGCCCGGGGACCTGGACGGTCATTCTGCCGAGCATCGCGTGAAAGATATCGAATGGGCGTTGAAGAAGACAGAAAAGTGAGCGCCCCACACCGGCTCCAGCGGACGGAGCTGCTGGGCGCCCAAATGAAGTCGCTCGCTTTTCGAGATTGGCCGGAGAAAGCGTCGTCTCGCTGGAGCCGCCCCGCAGCTAGACCGTCCGTTGGGCAGCGGTGCCTCCCATCCGCATCCTAAAGAGAGCAATCACATATGGTCGACCTTGCACGCGAATTCGATGCCTATCTGCGGGCCAAACTTGACGAATATATTCAAGAAGTCTCGCAACTATGCGCGCAGCCAAGCATTTCCGCCCGCCAAGAAGGAGTTTTAGAATGTGCCGAACTGGTCGCGCAGACTCTACAGAAGCATGGCTTCCGTGCTCAGAAATATGAGACGCCTGGCAACCCCGTGATCGTTGGACGCGCCAGCGGGCGTTCCGCGCGCACATTACTGTTCTACAATCATTACGATGTGCAACCACCCGAGCCGCTTGATCTGTGGACGACACCGCCGTTCCAACCGACGATCCGCGATGGCCTGCTATACGCGCGCGGAGCACAAGACGACAAGGGTGAGTTCGTTGCCCGTTTAGCGGCCGTTGACGCAGTTCGCTCTGCTTATTCTGGAGAACTGCCTTGTAATGTCATCTTTGTCGTGGAAGGCGAAGAAGAGATCGGCAGTCCTCACATCGCCACATTTGCTCTGCAGAACAAGGAGGCACTGATCTGTCAGGGAGCGATCTGGGAAGAGGGTGGTATCGACAAGGATGGCAGCCCATACAACGTGCTGGGGGGGCGAGGGGCCTTATCCGTTGAACTCACCGTCCAAACGATGAAACGGGACCAACACTCCGGAGGGGCACACATGTTCCCCAGCGCGGCTTGGCGGCTGGTACGGGTGCTTGAATCCTTGAAAGGGGCAGATGAACGTATTCGGATCGAGGGCTTTTATGAGGCCGTCCGCCCCCCTACGAAACTTGATTTGGAGCTGACCGATGCTCTGCCCACACGCGAAGAACAGTTCCGTGAACTTTTGGGCATCAGAGAATTTGTTCTAGGGCGTACCGGGAAGGAACTTAATCGAGCAGTTTTTGAGCCGACATGCAATATTCAGGGCATCCAGACTGGATATCAGGACAAAGGGGCCAAAACCATAGTTCCAGCCAGGGCTTCTGCTAAACTGGACTTTCGTTTAGTCCCGGACCAGGATCCGAACGACATCCTGCAAAAGTTGCGCCAACATCTGGACACACAGGGTTTCACGGATGTCGGTATTGCCCAATTGGGAGGGGCCATATGGCCGGTAAAATGGTCTGCTGAAAATCCATTGGTTCGACTTGCCGCACGGGCTGGCGAGGAGGTTTATGATCTGCCCACCCGAATATATCCGCTTATCGGAGGAAGCAGCCCAGTGTATGCATTTACCAATTCCCTGGGTGCCATCCCGGTGATCCTGGCCGGAGTCGGCTATTGGGACAATCGGCAACATGCACCGGATGAGCATGTAAGGCTCGTTGACTTTCTAAACGCAGCCCGGCATATTGCCCGCATTCTGGATGGATTTGCCGACCTCTCGGAGCGCAATGGGCAATAGCACAACGCAGCCCGGCATAGCGTGCACCGGATGGGGCTCCGCCCTGCTGATGTGCAGCACTTGTCAGGGGCTGGGCCCCAAGATTCGCAGCGCGGCATGCCAATTCTCGTGCACTAATATTAGGGAGCCGTACCGGTTCACCCCGCCGGTAACGCACTCGTGGAGTTAAGTAAGAGGGCTGAACTGAAGAAAAGCCAAATACTATGTTTGGAATAGACCTTTTGGCAGTCGTGGCGGCCTCCGTTGCAGCGTTGGTGGCAAACCTCGGATGGTATATCGCATCTGCGAGGCAGTGGAGGAAGCTGAACTCAGCAAGACCGGGAGCAATTGACGACAATCGGAGCCGTCCCGAGCCGGTAAAGATGCTCGGTGAGACTGTTAGAAACATTGTCCTGGCGCTTGTGATTGCCTGCCTGCTCTTTCATGGTGGGGTGGTGAATCGGGCCGGAGCGCTGCAGATGGGATTGCTGCTGTGGATTGGGCTCCCTGTAACCTTGCCTACAGGTTCAATGGTGCGGGAGAACTATCCACGGCAGCTGGCTGCGATCCATGCAGGTGATTGGCTCGTGAAGCTCGTCCTCCTGTCCGTAATAGTCGGCCTGCGGCACTCACAGACATGGCGAGGTGTACGATGACTTACATCAGCGACCCACGGGTGGACGCCTACATCGATGCGCTGCCCGATTGGCAGCAGGCTGTCTGCCGGGAGGTGCGTGAGTTGCTCCACGCCGCCGACCGAGACGTCATTGAAACCATCAAGCGCACGAACCGTCCGTACTTTGTGCTTCAGGGCAACATCTGCGCCATTCTGGCGGCGAAGGACCATGTCAACGTATTTCTCTACGACGGAGGCATCGTCCCCGATCCCGAGGGGATTATCACCGGCGGACACAACAACAAGACTGCTCGCACAGTGGCCCTCCATCAAGGCGAAACGATCAATCGGCGCGCTCTCACCGCCATGTTCAAACAGATCATTGCGAACAATCGCGCCGGCGGCTGGCGCAGGCTGGAGCGGAAACGCCAAAGGCGTTGATCGGATGATCAATATCGCAGTGCTCGAAGTACGGCTTAAGCGGAGTCGGTTGCATCCATTGTGCACCCAACACAGGCCGCAGCGGACGGCGGGAACTGCCCGCCATTTACACGCATTTTCTGCACTTTGAGGTTATACTGCGGTCAATCTTTTGTCCAGCCCCGACCCCCGCCCGGCGCGGACGCAGGCGGTGGGGCTGCATGGCTGGAACACATTTCTCACCGATGAGTTGATATACCGAATAATATGAAGGAGCTGACTGTGAGCAAATACGTACCTAGTCCACGGCAATGGGTGGCAGAGCAGGTTGAACTTTATGAAGGAAGCGGAGGCACCGCGGGTTTAACTTTGAGAGATACGGGGTTGCCGGTCATCATTGTGACAAATCGCGGCTGGAAGACAGGGGCCGTTCGCAAGACCCCGCTGATGAGAGTAGTGGACGGAAAGAACTATATCCTGGTGGCATCTCAAGGCGGCGCCCCCACACATCCCAAGTGGTATCATAATTTGAAGGCGGACCCCAATGTTGAAATTCGTGACAAGACTGAAGTCCATGCAATGCGGGTTCGCGAAGTAGTGGATTCAGTGGAAAGAGCACGCCTCTGGAATATCGCGGTAAAAGCATATCCGCCTTATCAAGAATACCAAAACAAAACCGAGCGCATTATCCCGATCTTCCTGGCAGAACCTGTAAAGTGAGCTCAAGGTCAGGCAATTTCGCAGCAGGGCCGCACGCTGCGGTTCCTATTCTTCATGAGCCATGTGCTGAAGAAACCCGGAAGGAATTCTCCGGCTCAAAGGCTGCGGAACGCCGCCTGCACCCGGCGGGTGGGAGTCGTACTGCCAAATGGAGTTGATTGTGCGCTCAAACACTGTCCGTCAAATCAGCAGCGCCTGATCGCCCCCGCCGGCTTCGAACGCACCCCGTTAGCCCGCCTGGGTCATTCCATATGCACGATCTCTATTACACGATCGGGCGGCCAATTCGCCAAGGAGATGAGATGAGCCCACTTTGGAAGGAAATCCTTTGGCACCAATTCGGTGCCGCAATTGAGACGCTGCAAAATGCGCTGAACGCCTGTCCCGAAGAACTATGGCGGGCGCGTCTGTGGCGCGAGTCAAAATTACAGGCCGAATTCACCGAATTCTGGTATGTCGCATATCATGCAATCTTTTGGCTCGATTATTATTGCTCTGAGTCGGCCGACGGATTTACTGTGCCCCCGCCCTTTACTCTCTCGGAATTTGAAATGGATGCGGCGTTGCCGGAGCGGGTATACACCAAACAGGAGCTTCAAACCTATTTGGAATATGCGCGTGCCAAGTGCCGCGCAAGAATTGAGAGGCTTGCAGACGAAAACGAGCCCCAGCGAGTTCGGAATAACTGGCGCGTCACGACCGTCGCAGAGCTGCTGCTCTATAACATGCGGCACGTCCAGGAACATGCCGCACATTTGAACATGCTCCTTGGGCAGAAAACCGACTCGGCGCCTGGTTGGGTCGGACAGGTTAGGATTGACTAGTCCATTCTTGACCGGGCTGCCCGCGAGCAGAACTTGTCAAGCGGTAGAAAAATGCTTTCTCCGCATGGCGGCTTTGGAAGGGCGAGGCCGTCCAAGGCTTCTGGTACTGCTGCTGCTTCCACTGCAGCTCCGGCTTCCGGGCGGGCACATCCGGCGCACGATCCGTGTGGCCCGTTCGCCTCGGCTCCATGGCAGTAAGGGTTTCGCGAACTGCTGGCGGCAAGGCCCCGGGAATCGGATTTTTCTCTGGCGGATCCAGGAACCAACCTATGCTTTTGTATCGTTGGATCTGCGCCGAACGCCTAAGTAAAGCAAAATCAGGCCGCCCGCGATCAAAATGACGGGCCAGGCGTAATTGAGGCTGGCTGCGCTGAAGAACATCAATACAGCCATGAACACCAGCACAAGCGCCGGATACTTCGCCCAACCGGCGGGATGCAGATCGTGCCGCAGCCACACCAACCCAAAGGTAAGGGCCCAACCGAGGAACATCACGCCGACGGCCGTCAAGCCGGCGATCTCCCCAGCTCGAAGAACTCCGAGCACCATGACCATCAGCCCGATGCTGATCATTACGCCCGCGGGGATAATTGCCCACCAGGCTTTCCGTGAAGCGAAGTACGCGACAAGGAACGGCAGTCCAATGAAGACGTTGAACAAACCGCCCACATACTCGCTCCTCATGCTCGCGGCCATCGGCGGGAGGAAGGCAATCACTGTGAACACGAAGGCCGGGATAAGCGCCCACCAACGCGAACGGCTCGTTAGAAATACCAGCAGGAAGGGGATGGCAAATCCCAGCATGACGATTGTGGCAATCCATTCGCCCTGGACCCGGTCCGCCAGGGCGACAACCGCGGTGAGGATGCCCATCGTCCACATTGGGATGAGCGCCCACCAGTTCTTGTGCACATCCAGGATCAACGGGACAACGAATGGCAGCCCCACGGCGATCAGCACCGGCGCCGCGATGATGGAATGGCTCAGGCCTGCCTCACCCAGATAGATCGTCAGGGCCACCGCACCGCTGATCAGCGTTGGAAAGAGCCAGCCCCAGGCGCGCACGCCGCTCAGCAAATAAGCTGCCAGAAACAGCAGGGCCGCTCCGGCAAAAACCGCCATCCAAAGCCGGGGAGCGCTGGTGTAGAAGTGGCCCAGCTGGGCCCAAAACGCAATGAGGCCTGCCAGGATCAGGAACAAACCGGGCAGGACCGCTGTAAGTTTCGATCTCATTTTGCTTCTCCTTTTCTAATTGCCACCTTGCACAACGCCGCCGAGGCCGCTGACCTGCTTGGTGATGCTTGGGTTGCCATAATAATTCACCGAACCCAGGCCGCTGACCTCGGCGGTCAATCGGTCTTTGGGATGGACGGCCGCACTGCCGGTACCTGACACCTGCACCTCCGCGGTCCGGCTGAGCAGATCGGCGCCATGGAAAAACCCCACGCCGCTCAGGTCGACCTTCAGATCATCCGCGCTTCCGCTGATGGTCACGTTTCCCACGCCGCTGAGCTGGCAGTCGATTCGGCCGATGTTGACGTTTTCGAGAGTGACCGCTCCGGCGCCGCTGACATTCATGGCCAGATGATCCGTTTGTAAATTCTGGGCATGAACCGTTCCGGCACCCGAGAACCCCAGCGAATGCAGATCCTTGACGTTGATCGTGATCCTGACCGGACGGCTTGGATTGACGCGCGCGCTCCAGAGTGGCTCGCTGTTTTCGATATAAAGCGTGTCGCCATCGAGGCGCGTGCGCAATTGCGGCAGAACATTGTCATCACCCTCGACCAAGAGAGATTCGTTCGGACCTTGCTGGATGACGATCTCGGCGGGGTAGCTGATGTCCACGGCCGCGACGCCGGTTATGTTCCGGCTTTCGCTCACGATCTTGCCCGATCCGGGGAGGCTGCCGTTGAACTGCCAGTTCCACCCTGACTGGGGTGTATTCCACCCCAACTGGGGCGCGTAAAAAACGACCAACAGCCCGGCAGCGACCACGATCACATCCACCACGATCCGCAGCCAGGGCAGCCAGGCCCGCGCCATCAATCCAACACCTGCCGCGATCAGCAGGAAGGGCCAGAAGTGTGCCAGCGCCCACAGGTTCTCCACAGGCATCCTGCCCATGCTGATCAACAGCCAGACTACGCCCGCCGCGACGAGCGCCAGCGGAAAAAAGAGGGAACGACGTTCCATTTTATTCATCTCCATTCTGATTCTACTGTTAATTCAACTTATCGGGACTCTCTGACGGCCGCGGCTCTTCGGACCTTTGCGGACCCAGAAGACCCGTCCGTGAGACGACCAGATAGGCGCCCAGGAGGATCAGCAGGACCGGGAAGAGATATTCTCGTGAGCCGAAGAACGAAAAGAACATTCCGAAGAAGAGGCCGAAGATCACGAACAGGACCGCGCCGACCTTCATCACGCTGAGCCCGGCGTGCCGGCGATGTTCATTTTCCTCGTAGACGCCCATCAGATAGATGCCCAGCCCCACGGAGATCAGGGTGATCGTCCAGCCGTATGACCAACTGGCCCAATCGGAGGTCCAATTCTGGAACAGGAGCATCAATCCGCTGACGGTGATGATGCTGCCCGGGATCGCCAAGAAGGCCATTGGCTTGCCGCCGACCAGCATCGCTGCAAAGAACAACGCGCCGAAGCCGATCACCACAAACGGCCAAAAGACATGCCAAAAGGCGGACATGTTGAAAACCTGTCCCAACAGGAACAGGAATCCCAGTCCGATGAGTGCAATGCCGGCCGCGAGCATGCCTGCATTTGAACGATTGAAAGACATGGTGAATCTCCTTTCCAACTCCTCTACGAGTCTACGGCAATCATGGTTTCGACACATCCGCCAATCGACAGGTTTTAACTATCCGTCTGGATAGGGGACATCTGCCTCCAAGCGCTGATGCCCCATTTTGGGCGCCGCCAAAGGGCCAGCGCTCAAAATAACAATAAACGACCTTTATAGTCCTGGATGGATCCATTCAGACAAGGCATATGAAACGACGGAGGTTAACTTCCGTATATCAAGTGTGCACGTGAACTGCCGTGCTCACAACAACAGGTTCATCCCGAGGAAGAAATGATCCAGAACACCCGCTCGACTGAAAAAATGGCGGCTGCCATTACAAGGTCGGCCAGCAGGCAGACCTATTACACGATTCGTTTTTTGGCCGATCGCGAGCGCGTTGCCGATGCGTATCGGGCCTACGCATACTTTCGCTGGGTGGACGATGTCATCGACGTGGAAGCCCCCTCGGCCGCCGAGCGAACCGCCTTCGCCAACCGCCAGAAGACCCTGTTGGACGCATGTTACCGCCGTGACGCGCTGCCCGATCTGCGGCCGGAAGAGCAAATGCTGGCTGACCTGGTCGATCGCGATCGCGAAATGAACAGCGGATTGCAAATGTATCTGCGCAACATGATGGATGTGATGGTGTTTGATGCGGAAAGGCGGGACCGCCTCATCACCCAATCCGAATCATCCGAATATACGCGGAAACTGGCCATCGCGGTCACGGAGGCCATCTACTATTTCATGGGGGCGGAGGGCCCGTCCGGGCGGGATGAGTGCCGCTACATGGCCGTGACCGCCGCCCACATTGTCCACATGCTGAGAGACACCATCGAAGATGTGGAGGCGGGGTATTTCAACATCCCGCGCGAAGTGCTTGCCTCGCAGGGAATTTCAGCAGGTGATATAACGAGCGAGGCCTATCGCGAATGGATCTGCCGGCGAGTTCAAACGGCGCGCAGCTGCTTCGAGGCCGGGCGCGCCTACACGGCGCAGATCAGGAATCTGCGCTGCCGTCTGGCAGGGTATGCTTATATGGCGCGCTTCGAATGGATGTTAGGCGCGATCGAGCGCGATCACTATTGTCTGCGCTGCGAATATCCCGAACGAAAGAGTCTCTGGACGGGAGTATGGATGGGCTGGTCAACACTGGCCTCCGTGCTGGGCGCCTTCTGGACACAATCTGCAGCCCGCCTGGCACCGCAGCCCATTCGGATGGATAGATCATGAACGCAAGATCCGTGGTTGTGATCGGTGCAGGCATCGCCGGGCTCACCGCGGCGGCGCATCTGGCCAGGCGCGGCCTGCACGTGACCGTCATCGAGAAGAACGACCATGCCGGCGGCCGCTGTGACCGTCTCCGCCGCGACGGGCATACCTTTGATACGGGTCCCACCCTGTTCATCATGCCGCATCTGTACGAATCCGAATTTGCCGCGCTGGGTGCCCCCCTGCGCGAAGTCCTCACCTTGCAGCGCGTGGATCCGACCTACCACCTGATCTTCGACGACGGCTGTCAACTCGCGCTCACCTCCGACCTGCGATCCCTGCAGGAGCAGCTCGAAACATTCGAGCCCGGCAGCTTCCAGGGACTGCTGCGCTACCTGGCCGAAGGCTGCCGCCACTACGATCTCGGCATGGAGAAACTGGTCAAGCCCGATTTCCGCCGCGCCGCGGATTTCTTTGCTCTGAACAACCTCGCGCTTCTTTATCAGGTCAAACCGTTTGTGAACCACTACCGCAACGTCTCAGGCTATTTCGACGACCCGCGCCTTAAAGCCGCTTTCACGTTCCAGGATGTGTATATGGGCCTGAGCCCATTTGAAGCGCCTGCCACGTTCTCGATGATGCCTTATACCGAACTGGCGCATGGCGTCTGGTATCCCCGGGGCGGCATGCACAGCATCGTCGAGGCGCTCACAGAGATTGCACGGGATTCGGGCGCGGAGTTCCTCTTCGATGCGGCGGTGGAACGGATCGAGGTGAAGCGCCAATCCGCGCGCGGCGCGGTTGTGAGCGGGCGTCTGATCGAAGCCGATGCGGTCCTTGCCAATGCCGATCTCCCCTACATCTACCGGGATCTTCTCCCGCCGGACGGAGAGGCGGAAAGACTCGCGAAGCTGCAATATTCCTGTTCGGTCATCAGTTTCTTCTGGGGGCTGGACAAAACGTTCGAGACGCTCGGGCCCCATACCCTCTTCCTGGCCAGCGATTACCGCGAAAACTTCGACTGCATCATCCGCGACCTGGGCCTGCCGGCCAACCCGAGCCTCTATATTCATGCTCCGGCCCGGCTCGATCCGTCCATGGCCCCCGCGGGAGGCGATACATTGATTGCCATTGTGCCGGTCGGACATCTGTCTGAAAATGGCGGTCAGGACTGGCCGTCGCTCCGGGATGAAGCGCGCCGGCAGGTTCTCCGCCGCCTCTCGGCACTGGGCATCAACGACCTGGAGGCACACATCAAATTTGAGATCAACTTCACGCCGCTCTCCTGGCGCAAACGCTACAACCTGATGAAAGGCTCCACCCACGGCCTCTCTCACACCCTGAGGCAATTGGGTTATTTTCGTCCCGATCTGCAACACCGGCGTTATCGCAACCTCTATTTCGCGGGGGCCAGCACCCGTCCGGGAACGGGTGTGCCGACGGCGATGGTGTCCGGCCGCATGGCCGCGCAGAGGTTGTTGGATGATCTTTCCTGACCCCCGGACCTTCCGCTCTTGTTTCAGCGGCAAAAGCGCGTGAAGAAACGGAGTGCAATCTGGCCCTGCGAATCCGCCCCGGGAGCCTTTGCACGTTCCAGGGGGACAATCTCGCGGTCAGGCATAAAGTCAAGGTAATTCTCAATTGCGATTCATGGCAACCATCGGAATCATCGCCGCAATCTCTCAGGAAACTGAAGCACTCCTCCGAACCATCGGGCAGTGGGAACCCATCGCGATCGGCCCGCTGCGTGCTTATCATTTCCGCCTGGTGGAGCGGGAGGGCCTGTTGATCGAATCCGGAATGGGGTTCAAGCGTGCGGCGGATGCTGCCCGGGCACTTCTGGCAGCGGGGGATCCGGACTTCTGCGTGTCCTTCGGCGTGGCGGGCGCCGTGGAAGATGATCTGCAGATCGGAGATGTGGTCCTATCCCGGAGCACCTGCACTTTGGACCAGGGCCGCCCCGGCCAATTTCACCGCCTGGCTTCCTTCTCGAATGCGGCAAAGCAGGCCGCGGCTCAGGCTCTGGAACGGAGCGGGGCGCGATTGTACTCGGGGACTGCCCTTACCACGCGGGGATCTCAAATTGTGCTGCGAAGGGCCCAGACCATGGAACATCCGATCCTGGAAATGGAGACGGCCGGCATTGCACAAGTTCTTGAGGAGAAAGGAATCCCGCTGCTGTCGGTGCGCGCGATCAGTGATTGTCCGCGGGAACCGATCCCATTTGGCCTGGATGGGGCGCTGGATGAGGATGGCGGCCTGCGCCTCGGCAGGATGATCCTGATGGTGATGAGGCAACCCAGAATTCTTTTTCGATCCGCAAGGCTGCTTCAGAACGTCAAGAGAGCGGCAGATCTCGCAGCCACTGCTTTGGCAGCCGCGCTGCGTCAGAGCGTTGTGCTTGCCTCTGAAGAACAGACCGATCCGTAAGGCTCATACGTCTGGGTGCGTGCGCACCTTACCTGGCTATGCCGCTCTCCGGGATCCATTCAAATCCGTCGCTGATACACCGATGTTTTTTGGTTCCTGCTTCGACGAGCGTTGAGGGGGCAAAGGTCGGTCCCACTGCTTTCCACGATCCAGCCATTGCTCGCGCTTGAAAACTGCATTCCGCTCGCGATCGATCAGCAGCCTGCCTGCCCGGGAAGCTCAAGCTCCGGCGGATCCCTGCAGCCCGGCCGCGGGCACGTCCATGGTGATTTCGATCATCTTCTGATCGCTGGCGGGGATCAGGCGGAAACCGAGCCTCTTTGCAATATGCTGCATGGGTTGATTATCGGCGGTGATCAGAGCGGTGAGCTGTCGGATCCCTTCCGCCTGCGCCACCTCCACGATGCGGCCCACCATTTCATTTCCCAGGCCCAGCCCCTGGAATTGGTCGCTGATCAGGATGCTGAAGCGTGCCGAATCCAGGCCGTGCAGCCTGCTCATCCGGCTTGCCGCGAGGATGAAGCGCTCCCCGTTCTTGTCCCTGGATTCGGCTACCAGGGCGATCTCACGATCATAGTCGCAATGGCAGATGCGCGCCAATCGCTCATGGGCCACGCGCTGGCTCAGTAACATGGGCCGAAGATAGCGCATGTTCACGCTGCGGTCGGAGAGAGTCTCGTGAAATTTGATCATCATGGACTCATCCTCCGGAAGGATGGGCCGGATCGTGATTTCCCGCCCGTCCCGGGCCGTCCACGAACTGACGTATTGGGCGGGGTAGGGACGGATCGCGAGCTTGGGCAGTTGGTCCTGGGTGACCTCCGCTGGGTACACGAGCACGCGGGCGTCGAGGGCCAGCAGGTTTTCATCCGAGGCCAGCAGCGGGTTGACATCCAATTCCTTGATCCAGCGCTGCTCGGCGATCAGCTGGCTGAAACGGACCAGCAGCGTTTCGAGCGCGGCCAGGTCGACCGCCTTGCGGCCGCGCACACCCTTCAACGCGGTGAAGATGCGAGTCTGTTCCATCATCCGGCGCGCCAGGGTCGTGGTAAGGGGCGGCAGACCCAGGGCACGGTCCTTGAAGACCTCCACCAACTGCCCCCCCAGACCGAACAGCAGGACGGGGCCGAACTGCGGATCAATGCTGCTGCCAAGGATCAGTTCATAGCCCTCCAGCTTGATCATCGGCTGGACGGTCACGCCGAGGAAGTCTCGAGCACCCGCCCTGGTCCGGACGGATTCGGCGATCGCGCTGAAAGCCTTCTCCACGGCCCGGGCATCTTTCAGGTCCAGTTGCACCCCGCCGACGTCGCTCTTGTGCGTGATCGTTTCCGAGTGAAGTTTAAGCACGACCGGATAGCCCATGGCGTCCGCCGCCCCGACGGCCTGTTCCTTGCTCGTTGCGATACGCGTCTCCACGACCGGGATGCCATAGGCGGCCAGCAGCTGTTTGGATTCGAATTCGGTCAGGATGGTCCGTCCCGAAGCCCGCACAGCCTGGATGATCCGGGCGGCCCGCCCGCGGTCCACCTGATCCTGACCGTCATTTCCGACGGGCAGCGGTGTTTCATACAGGCTGCGCAGGTTCTCGGAGTAATTAGCCATGTAATCGAAGACCCGCGCGGCAGTATCCGGATAGGGAAAGCTTGGGATGTTGGCTTTGTTGAGGATCGCCTCCCCGGGAGCGACATCATTGCCGCCCATCCAGGTGGCGATCACGGGTTTGCCGAGCGATTTTGTATGGGGGGCCAGTGCCTCGGCCGTTGCGGTGGGATCCGTCATGGCCTGGGGGGTCAGGATGATCAGGATGCCGTCGCTGTTGGGATCCTTGGCGGCGATCTCGAGCGCCTTGCCGTAACGTTCAGGGCTGGCATCCCCGAGGATATCCACCGGATTGTTATGGCTCCAGGCGGCCGGGAGCAGCTGGTCGAAGGCCGCCAGTGCCTCCGCGGACAATGGCGCCAGTTCACCGCCATTGGTGATTAACGCATCCGTGGCGAGCACGCCGGGTCCGCCCGCGTTCGTCAGGATCGTCAAACGACGGCCCTGCGGCCGCGGCTGCTTGGCCAGGACCTCGGCCATGTAGAACAGTTCGGCAATGCTGTTGACGCGCAGGGCGCCGCTCCGCCGGAAGGCAGATTCGAGGACCTGGTCGCTGCCGGTCAGCGACCCGGTGTGGGAGGCCGCGGCCCTGGCGGCTCCCTCGGTGCGTCCCGGCTTGATCACGATGATCGGCTTGGCCAGCGCCACCTCGCGTGCGGCCGAGAGGAAGGCGCGGGCATCCCCGATGGTCTCCATATACATCACGATGCTCTCGGTGTGAGGATCGTCGCCCAGGTGGTAGATCAGGTCGCCCCAGTCCACGTCCAGCATCGAACCGATCGAGACGAAGGCGCTGAAGCCCACGTTCTCGCGCAGGCTCCAATCCAGGATGGCCGTGCAAAGTGCTCCGCTCTGACTGATGAATCCGACACTGCCGCGCCGCGCCATGTTGTTTGCAAAAGTGGCGTTCAGGCCGGTGGTGGGATTCATGACGCCCAGGCAGTTCGGGCCGATGATCCGCATCTTTCCGCGCTGCGCGTTCTCCATGACCTGGCGTTCCAGCTCGGCGCCTGCCTGTCCGGTCTCCTTGAAGCCTGCCGAAATGATGACCGCGCCCTTCACCCCGGCCTCCACGCACTCGTGGATGATGCCGGGCACCGTGGGCGCAGGTGTGACCACAACCGCCAGGTCCACGGCTTCGGGCGCGGAGGCGATGTTCGGGTAGGCCTTGATCCCCAGGATGCTCGGATGCTTTGGATTGACAGGGAAGACGGTCCCGCCGAAGGGGGTGCTGATGAGATTCCAGACGATCGTGCGTCCGACACTGCCCGCGGTCTCGGTGGCACCGATCACGGCGACGGTCCTGGGTGCAAAGATCGCATCCAGGGCCTGGCGGCCGTAGTGCAAGACATCATGCGCGGGGTCCAGCATGGGTGAGACGGATTGATTCATTTGTTTCTCCTTGAACGAAGATGATACACCGTCTTCGCCAGGACATCCAGCCCGCCGGGCGGACCGGCCGATCCTTGCCGGACAACGAACAGCGGGCGATCCATCTGCTTCCGGCACAAACGCGGATGGCGCTTCGACAACACATCGGAACATGCCGCCCCGGGCCTCTTCTGCAAGCACCGCATTGTCACGGTGCAAACATCTGATTTTCCCGGTGAAGAGCTGTGGACTGAAGTCTGAGGGGGATTGGCCCCGGTCATTTGCATGTATAATAGGGGCTCGAATCGTTGTCTGAGCTTGCTCTCGACACAAAATGGGAGTACCTGAAGACAAGGACGCAACCCGTGTCACCCCGGCCGAACCCTGAACGTGGCAAGGGGCCCCGCTCCTTTCGGCCATCAGGAGGACATGCGGATTCCAATTCCAGGAACTTCCTAAAATATAATCGTATCCACGGATCCTGTTCTTCGTTTATTGGTATGAGGATGCCCAAGCATGGACCTGATTTGTGAGGAGAGGCCATCGGACTCGCCGTTTGTTGAAACGATCTGGCGCAGTCACAGTGAAGGGTCCGACCCTTTTGTTTCCATGGCGGATGGCCGCTCTGCGATGGTCATTGCCAAACACCAGGGGCGGACGAGCGTGACCGTGCGCGGGCCGGAGACGAAAGCGACACTCGCGGACGGTCTGGCAGGTGTTGAGCTTTTCGGGATCCGCTTCAAGCCCGGCACCTTCCTCCCGAACCTGCCGGCCACCCTGGTCATGGACCGGCGCGATCTCGACCTGCCGCAGGCGGGCAGCAGGTCCTTCTGGCTCAGCGGTTCAGCCTGGCAAATCCCAAGTTTCGAAAATGCAGATACGTTCGTGGAGCGGCTGGTGCATGACGGTTTGCTGGTCCACGATAGCGCGGTGAGCGCCATGTTAAGAGGCGAACCCGTCGATCTTTCGGTGCGCACGGCGCAGCGCCGATTCCTGCGCGCCACCGGACTCACACGCAATACACTTTATCAGATCGAGCGTGCCCGCTACGCAACCGTTCTCCTCAAACAGGGCGCATCCATCCTCGATACCGTGGCTCAGGCCGGCTATTTCGACCAACCGCACCTGACGCGGTCATTGAAACATTTCATTGGATTGACCCCTGCCCAGATCAGCCATCCCGGCCGAACCGAGAGCCTGTCGTTTTTATACAAGACAGCCTCCTTTGAACCTGCTACCATACAGGCGTTCAGCTAGGAGCGCAGAGTTGATCCGTGAGTCAAAAAACCTTACAGGTAGGAGAAGCCCATGTTGAAAATGACTTCAAAAAGCAGCGCAGACTCTGCAGCAAACGCAGAATCCGCCTTGAGCCCCCTGATCCTTGACAGGGATGAACTGCCGCGGGATGGCAGCACGTATGAGTTTCCAGGTCGCGTTTCCAGGATTCGCAGGTTTCGTTCATTTGGGTCGATATGCCGCCTGGCGGGGGTGTCAGATTGCACAAACATCCCTACATGGAGATCTTCATCATCCAGGAGGGCACGGCAACGTTTATCGTGGGCCCGTCCCGGATCCAAGCCCCTGCGGGCCAGATCATCGTCGTGCCTGCCCTCACGCCGCACAGGTTCACGGCTGCAGGCGCTCGACCTTTGAGGCAGATCGACATTCACGTCAACGGGCAATTGATCACGGATCCGATCGAAGAGTGAATGGCCCCTACCAGGGTTTACTTTATTGAAAAGGAGATGCTGATGCAAACCTTGGAAGCAAGGCACACAGCAGCCAGGATGTTACTGACTTGCGGCACGATCGCCGGCCCGCTGTATGTGGCCCTGGGCGCCCTGCAGATGCTGATCCGTCCCGGGTTCGATCCTGCCCGCAACGATCTGAGCCTGTTGAGCAATGGGAACCTCGGCTGGATTCAGGTCGCCAACTTCATCGCTGCGGGGGTGCTGGTCATCGCCGGAGCAGCGGGTGTCCGGCAGGTATTGCATGGCGGGCCGGGCGGAAGCTGGGGGCCGGTCCTGCCGGGTTTGTATGGACTGGGCCTGATGGGGGGCGGGCTGTTCAGCGCTGACCCGATGAACGGATTCCCACCCGGCACACCGGCGGGCGCGCCTGTCGATCCGACCGTCCACGGGTTCATGCACATCCTGAGCGGCGCCATCGGATTTTTAGGGCTCGGCGCGGCGTGTTCTGTATTTGCCCGCAGGTTTGCCGCCCTGGGACAACGCGGCTGGGCTGCCTGCTCCATCATCACCGGTGCTGTTTTCCTGGCCGCCTTTTTCGGTATTGCCATGGGATCACAACAAGGTGGGGCCACCCTGGTCTTTGTCACCGTGGCATTTACCATTGCCGTACTCCTGGCCTGGTCCTGGGTCTCCCTGATCGCAGCAAAGTTTTCAAGGGGCCTTTCCAACGGAGGCCAGGCATGAGAAGGATAGTGGTGAGTGAATTTGTGACGCTCGATGGTGTCATGGAAGATCCGGGCGGAGCGGAAAAATTTGCGCGAGGCGGTTGGGCTTTCCAATTCAACCGCGGTGCGGAAGGGGATAAGTTCAAGCTCGATGAACTTATGGCCAGCGATGCCGCTCTGCTGGGACGGAAAACCTACCAGGAATTCGCGGCGGCCTGGCCGTCCCGAACCGGTGAATTTGCCGACAAGATGAACGGCATGACCAAGTATGTGGTCTCGACCACCCTGAAGAAAGCGGAATGGAACAACACGACCATCATCTCAAGCAGCATCGCCCGGGAAATTGCACAACTAAAGATTGGGCCCGGACGGGACATCCTGGTCGCAGGGAGCGCACAACTCGTGCAGACCCTGATCGAACACGATCTGGCCGATGAATTCAGGTTGATGGTGTTCCCGGTCATTTTGGGAGAGGGAAAGCGGCTCTTCCCCGACGGCAGCGGAAGGCATGCCCTGCGCCTGGAGGCCGCACAGCCGGTCGGAACGGCAGGCGTGATCACGCTGGTTTATCACCCGGAGCGCAAGGAATAAGAGCGCAGAGGGCTCCGGCAACAGACTCTGTAAAACGGAAATCCCATACTTTAGAAAAGAGGCAGATCATGAACAAGGTAACTTCAAAAGACGGCACAACCATTGCGTACGAAAAGAGCGGCGCGGGCCCGGCCGTGATCCTGGTTGACGGCGCCCTCGGATACCGGTCCTTCAGTCCCCTGGGCGAGTTGGCTAAATTACTTTCACCGCACTTCACGGTTTACACCTATGACCGGCGCGGGCGCGGCGAGAGCAGCAACGGCAAACCCTTCGCAGTCGAGCGCGAGATCGAAGATATCGAGGCGCTCATCCAGGAAGCTGGCGGATCGGCATTCGTCTTCGGCACCTCCTCCGGCGCCTGCCTGGCTCTCGAAGCGGCGATCAAGCTCGGCGCCAGGATCAGGAGACTGGCGATGTACGAAGCGCCATACGATTCCGAGGAAGCTGCCCGGCCCGCCTGGAAGGAATATCGGGAAAGGCTCGCCGAACTGCTGGCGCAAGACCGCCGCGGCGAGGCCGTGGCCCTGTTCATGCAGTTCGTGGGTGCGCCCGCCGACATGATCGCGGGGATGCGCCAGGCGCCCATGTGGCCGATGTTCGAAGCGGTGGCGCCCACTCTGCCCTACGATGCCGCTGCGATCGGCGAAGACCGCTCGGTGCCCCTTAAACGGGCGGCCAAGGTGGCTGTGCCTGTGCTGATCCTGGACGGGGGCGAGGGTCTATCCATCACGCCGTTCATGCACGCCTCGGCGAGTGCGCTGACAAAAGCCATTGCCCACGCCCGGCAGCGCACGCTGGAAGGCCAGAGACACGATGTGGATATGAACGTTCTGGCCCCGGTACTGGCCGAGTTCTATGCGGAATGAAAGGCGGGACGAACCATGACACTCAAAGCCTACCTTGACAACATCCAGGCGAAGACCGGAAAGACCCCCCAGGATTTCAAAGCCCTGGCTGAAAAGAAAGGGCTGCTCAAAGAGGGCGTCAAGACCGGACAGATTGTCGCCTGGCTCAAAGAAGATTTCGGATTGGGGCACGGCCACGCCATGGCGATCGTGCTCACCTTGCAGTCTGGGAGCCGGCCGAAGGTCGCCAAGGATGAACAAATTGCCAAACACTTCAAGGGCAAACGTGCCAAGTGGCGAAAACCTTATGATGAGCTCCTGGCCAGGGCCCGTGAGTTCGGCCCGGACGTTTCCGCGGCGCCCACCAACTCCTATATCAGCATTTTGCGCAAAGCCAAAAAGTTTGCCGTCGTGCAGGCAACTGCTGACCGCCTCGATATCGGCATCAAGCTCAAAGGCGTGAAAGCGACCGAGCGCTTCGCAGCAGCCGGCGCGTGGAACGCCATGGTGACGCATCGGGTGCAGATCGACGATCCGCAGCAGATCAACGCAGAAGTCATTTCCTGGCTGCACCGGGCCTATGACCAGAGCCTCCCATAAATGCAGACTAGGCCCGCGCGTCCGCGGGCGTGAGCATCATGCATCGAAGGCCCTGAAGAGCGATCCAGATGAAATCCCTCCCGACGGCGGTGAGGGATTTCCCGGTTCCCCGTCCGGCGCTGCAAGGCAGCCTGCTTGACAGGGTAGAATATTTGTTCTACAATAAACCCTTCTTTGGCCTTTGCTCAAGGCCGCCCTTAGAAAGGAGTTGCACATGAATAACGATCTGATTGCGAAGGCCTCGCTGACCGTCCGCGCCAGCCGCGAAAAGGTCTGGGACGCCCTGGTCAATCCCGCATCCATCCAACAATATATGTTCGGCACCCACGTTGTCTCCGACTGGCGCGAAGGAAGTCCGATCGTCTGGAAAGGCGAATGGCAGGGCAGGCCCTACGAGGATAAAGGCACGATCCTGCAGTTCAAGCCGGGACGCAAGATCCAATACAGTCATTTCAGCCCCCTTTCCGGGCTGCCGGATCAGCCGGAAAACTACCACACGGTCACGGTCGAGCTCTCGGCCGATGGAAATCAAACCCGCCTCCTCCTGACCCAGGACCACAACGCGAACGAAGAAGAACGCAGCCATTCGGAGAAGAACTGGGAGATGATGCTCGCGGGCCTGAAGAAGTTCGTGGAAGGACAGTGACTGATCGTCCGGTTCAGGCAGGACGATCGGAAAGCCGGAACTCTTAAAGGTAGAAGGCGAACGAAATGAGGAAACTATTCTCGTTCAACATGGTGACGCTGGACGGGCTTTTTGAAGGTTCAAAGTGGGACCTGGGCTGGCACAATGTGGACGGCGAGTTCAACGAATTCGCCGCCGCCCAGCTCAATGAAATCGGCACCCTGCTTTTCGGACGGGTCACCTATGAGGGAATGGCAGCCTACTGGCCCACCCCTCAGGCGCTCAAGAACGACCCCCTGCTCGCGGGTTTGATGAACCGCATGCCCAAGATCGTATTTTCAAGGACGCTGCAGAAGGCGGAATGGAACAACACCACCCTGGTGACCGATCAGGCTGCCGAGCAGATCTCAGAACTCAAAAAGGGGTCGGGAAAAGACCTGGCCGTCTTTGGCAGCGCCAATCTGCTCTCCGAGCTGATGCGGGCGAACCTGGTTGACGAGCACCGCCTCATGGTCAATCCGGTAATTTTGGGCGCCGGTGCCCGGTTGTTTCAGACGAAAGACACCGTGGCATTGAAACTCGTGAAAACAAGGGCATTCGCCAATGGGAACGTTCTGCTCACTTATCGCTCCGATGGAAAATGAGCGGAGGGCATCAACAATGTTCAATAAAATTGCCATCCTATCCATCCCGGTAAGGGACCCGCAGATCTCGAAAACCTTCTACACGGAAATCCTGGGAGGCCTGGTGCTGGAAGAAATGCCCTTCGGGCCCTGCGCAAAATGGATCAGGCTGGAATTGCCGGGGGGCGAGACCAGGATCGTCCTGGCGACCTGGTTCCCGCAGAGGCAGCCCGGATGCATCCAGGGGCTGGTCGTCACGACAGATGATATTCTCAGCACGCACGCCGAGCTCACCCGACGCGGGGGGGCTATTTCTGAGATCGCCAAACGGCCGTATGGGCAGGAGGCAACATTCAGCGATCCGGACGGCAATGGCTGGGTGCTGCAGCCGCCGGCTTCGAACTGATGGAAAGGAGAGAGCAATGGGAAAGGTGACCACTGGATTTTCGATGTCATTGGACGGTTTTGTCGCCGGACCGAACGATGGCCCGGAAAACTCCCTGGGTGACGGCGGCGACCGCCTCTTCGAGTGGTATTTCAGCGGCGATGCCACCCATGAAGTCCCGAGCGGCAATGGGGTGTTCAAGATGTCCGAGGAGGGCGCCGAGATGGTTCAAGAAGCAAGCCGATCGGCCGGCGTGCTGGTGACGGCACGCAGAACATTTGATATCGCCCATGGGTGGGGCGGCAAACATCCCATGGATGTACCGATCGTTGTGCTTACTCATCGCGTTCCTGCAGAATGGGCCGATAAACCGGGATCGCCTTTTACGTTCGTGACCGACGGTGTGGCCAGTGCCATTGCAAAGGCCCGGCAGATCGCCGGCGACAAGGCGGTCGTGGTTGGCGCCCCGAGTGTCGTGAAGCAGTGCCTGCAGGCTGGACTGATGGATGAGATCCATATTGACCTGATCCCGACCCTGCTCTTTGATGGTATTGCGTTGTTCGATCATCTGGGCATTGGGCCCGTCGACCTGCAGATCGTCGAGGTGAACGCAACCGGAGCGGTCATTCATATCACGTTCAGCGTCATCAAGTAGGTGATCGGACCTGAACGGGCGAAACTTCCGAGGAGGCGCGGGATGACCCAGGGCAGATACGCGGCTGTGAACGATCTCAAAATGTATTATGAGATCCACGGGAGCGGAGGGCCATTGCTCCTGCTCCACGGCGGCTTTGGCACGCTCGACATGTTCGGACAGGTTCTGACAACCCTGGCTGAGGGCCGTCAGGTGATCGGCGTTGAACTGCAGGGACATGGCCACACGGCCGATATCGACCGCCCGCTGTCATTCGAGCAGATGGCCGATGATGTGGCGGCGCTCACCAAACAACTTGGGATCACAAGCACGGATCTGCTCGGCTATTCTCTTGGAGGCGGCGTCGCCTTGCAAACTGCAATCCGGCATCCCGATCTGGTGCGCAGACTGGTGGTGGTCTCCGCTCCCTGCAAAAGTGAGGGCTGGTATCCCGAAGTCCTGGCAGCCATGAAGTCACAGACTGCCGAGGTCGGAAGATCCTGGATCGGTTCCCCGATGCATCAGGCCTATGCCAGCGTTGCGCCCAGGCCGGATGATTGGCCAGCCCTGGTCGGGAAGATGGGCCAGCTGCTGGGCCGGAGCTATGATTGGTCCGCGGCAGTGTCCTCTCTCAAGATGCCCGTCATGATCGTGGTCGGCGATGCCGACAGCGTCCGCACCGCACACGCGGTCGAGTTCTTTGAGTTGCTCGGCGGCGGTCAGCGCGACGCGAATTGGGACGGCTCCGGGATCTCAAACGCGCGTCTGGCGATCCTGCCCGGTACGACCCATTACGATATCTTCTCGTCCCCCGCGCTTTCTGGGGCCGTCGCCCTGTTCCTCGACGCGCCGATGCCGGTAAAATAACAGGTGCAAAATGATCGTACAGGATCCGGGGGATGAGACGGCCTCATCGAAGGAGGGGCGTGCCCGGGAAAATTGATCGCTGGGCGGCCTTGTGTCGGCAGTGTGCGGCAAACAACGCCTTGCCTTTAGTCCTCGCGTCCGCGCAGAGGGCGGGCTGGCTGCATAACCGGCGGGTGACGGAGCAGCAGCTATTGGGGGCGCGGCATTGCGGATCCGAAATGGCTGGAACGAAAAATATGGATCGCACAGGATCGATCAAGGATAGTGGGGGGGAAGAGATTCTTGTTGGGACCGGCTTTGTGGCTCCATGGGCACAGCCAGGATCCGATTATGGGGCCAATACCCTAAGCTTGATTTCGCCGACGGTTGCACCGTGGGTAACGGTGATCGTCCAACAGCCCCCCTCCGGAAAGATGAAGCCGGTTCCCCATTCCTGGCCGGGGCGGTCCCAGGTGGAGCTCTCATGTAACGCGGGTCCCCAGTCCGGGCGGATAACCACGCCATCCTGATTTTGGGCCTGAAAATCGGGCTGGCCGCTGCCGCTGATTCTCCAGACGATCTTCTCGTCGTCCTCTGCCCGCGCCTGGTCGAAAAACAAAAGCGCCCACACCTCGCCGGATGATCTCATCGTTGCCCGGACCTCTCGAAACCCGCCCGTCGCTGGCTGGGTCGGGGAGGGCAGGCAGGCCGGCTGCGTGGCGGTCGGCGCGGGGTTGGGGTGGATCAGGAGGTCGGGCCCCGGCGCACACCCCGCCAGGACGATCCAGAGGGTGACGATCACGGATACTTGTGCTCGGCTCATAGAACTCACACCTTGCCCTGCTCGATCACTCCCCGCACAAATGCTTTCGATAAGGTCTGCCTTTGCGGCAGCTCGCCGGGCGCACAGCGTAGGGAGTTGTCATTTGACCTAGCTGCCTGGGAATTATATCGCCTGGTTGGGGAGGAACCACTTTTGCGGACCATGGAAGAGAGCCCTTTGCCATGGAGTCAGAACGCCGCGCCCTCTGCGGAGAGGGGAAAAAGCCGGGCGCTCGAGCGGCTTCCGCGGGGAATGTCCCCTTGGCTCGAAAAGAAGATCTTGTTCCCGCTCCAGATGCTATAATCTCCGCTAGCTATGAGCCAGTCTCAAATCCTGATCATTGAAGACGATCCAGCTGTTGCACAAGGCCTGCAGGCCGGATTGTTGCGCGACGGCTTTGGCGTGATCTTGAGGTCCAACGCCTCGGACGGGATCGCCTGCATTCAGAACGATGCGCCGCATCTTGTTCTGCTGGACATCCGCCTGCCGGACGGTTCCGGGTTCGACGTATGCCGCAAAATACGCCAGATGGGATTCCGGCAGCCGATCATCATGCTGACCGCCCGGCACGATGAGGTGGACAAGGTCCTGGGATTGGAAATGGGGGCTGATGACTACGTGACCAAACCGTTCGCGCTGCGCGAACTTGTTTCGCGGATACGCGCTCAACTGCGGCGCGCCTACGGAGACTATGCGTCGGGGAATTCAAGTGTTGAGCTGGTGGCGGACCTGGTCCTGGATCAGGCCACGGGTCAGGCCCGACGAGGCGGAGAAAGCATCGGTCTGACGCCCATCGAATTCCGCCTGCTTGCCTATCTCGCGCACCACCGCGGGCAGGCGTTGACCCGCGCCCAGATCGTGGAGGCTGTCTGGGGGTATGCGCCGGATCTGGAGAGCGAGAAGGCGGTCAACGTCCACATACGGCGTCTGCGCGAAAAGATCGAGACGGATCCCAGCCGCCCGCAGCTGATCCTCACGGTTCCGGGCCTCGGTTACAGGCTGGTCAGCGAGATTACGAAACCGTAACCGATCCACAACCCCATCGAAATCCGCGGCAGGTAAACTAAGAGCGAAGGAAGTCGGCCCGCCTGTTCTCGGCCCTGCGGGTCCTGAAAGGTTGGCCCAAGCAGCATGAAGCCCACGACCATTGTCATTGTCTCGATCGTCGCCATCCTGGTGATCGGCCTGGCGGGATATTATGGCTATTCGAGTTCGGTTCAGCAGCAGCCTACGCCTGCCGTTCCTCAGACTGCCGCGGTGAGTCGCTGTGATGTGAGCCAGACGGTCGAGGCGCCTGGCACGCTTAATAACACCAGTGAGACCGAAATTCTGATGCCCGCGGACGGAACCCTGGCTGAAGTGCTCGTCCAGGCCGGCGATAATGTCTCTGCGGGTCAGGTCCTGGCCAGGCTGGATGATAAATCAAAGGCCGAGGCGGAGATCGCGCTGAAGGATGCGCAGGACGCCTACAAGAAGGCCTATAACTATCGCGTTTCGCTCAACGGTTTGCAGTGGAACGAAAATGTGATCATCCAGTATGATAACGGCCGGCAGGTTCCCGTGATCAAGTGGCAGAAAGGTTATCCGGATGCCCAAACCATCCAGGATGCTGACAACGACCTGGCACTGAAGAAAGCTCAACTCGAGGAAGCTCAAAGCGTGCTGGATCAGGTTGAGCTCAAATCGCCCTTCGCTGGGGTCGTCGTCGAAGTGGATGGGGTGGCCGGCCAGCCTTATCTGGCCGATACGCTTCTATTCAAAGTGATCGATCCACAGGCCCTGGAAGTGCAGGCCAATGTCACCCAGGAGGATTATCCGTTACTGAAGGCGGGGCAGAGTGCCGTCGTATATTTCGACGCCCGCCCGGATGTCACCGCCCAGGGAAAAGTTGACCGCATCGTCCCGAAGCTTGTGGCGGGCGACTCCCCAACCTACGATATCTTCATCGCTCTCGATGATGTCCCCACGGGCCTGGCGGACGGCATGACCGTGGATACCAACATCACGATCGCCAGCCGCCAGGGAGTGCTCTGCCTGCCGCGCAGCGTGGTGCATGCCTCCAGCAGCGATCAGGTGGTGCTGCAAGTCTGGAACGGAGTTGGGATCGAGGACCGGCAGGTTACGATCGGACTGCGCGGCGATTCGGACATCGAGATCGTCTCGGGACTCCAGGAAGGTGACCAGGTTGTGGTGAGATGAAGGTCATTCGGACCCACGATCTGAGGCGGACCTATGTGCTCGGCAAGAGCGCGGTGGAAGCCCTGCGCGGCGTGGACATCGAGGTGCAGACGGGAGAATTTGTGGCGCTGATGGGCCCCTCCGGCAGCGGCAAGTCCACGATGCTGCATCTCCTGGGTTGCCTGGATAGGCCGACGGCCGGGAGTTATTGGCTCGAGGACCGTGATATGAGCAAACTGTCCAGGGACGAGCGCGCCCAGGTGCGGAACCAGCGCGTCGGGTTCATCTTCCAGACCTTCAACCTGCTGCCGCGCCTCAACGCCCTCGACAACATCGCGCTGCCGCTTCTCTATGGACGGCATGCCGGCAGCGTGGATCAGCGGGCTGCCGAGGCACTGGAGCGCGTCGGGCTGGCCTCCCGCGCCCAGCACCGCCCCAATGAATTATCCGGCGGCGAATGCCAGCGCGTGGCCATCGCCCGGGCGCTGGTCGCGGATCCGGCCCTTATCCTGGCCGATGAGCCGACCGGCAATCTGGACAGCAAAACCGGCGCGGAGATCATGCGCCTGCTGGATGAATTGTGTGCCGAGGGCCGCACCATCTTGATGGTCACTCACGATGCCAATGTGGCGGCGCATGCCGGACGCATCCTTCAGATGCAGGATGGACGGATCCTGGACGGGAGGCGATCGGGTGTCGCTGCTTAACACGCTGCTCACGGCACTGCGCGGCATCGGCAGCAATACGCTCCGCACCGCCCTCACGACGCTCGGCATCATCATCGGCGTTGCCTCGGTGATCGCCACGCTGGCATTAGGGAACGGCGCCCGGGCCGCGGTCAATGCCAACTTCCGTTCACTCGGTTCGGATCAGATCCAGATCGACCAGGACCTCGAATTGAAGAACGGCCAGATGCAGGCGGAGGGAGAGACCTTGACCTATGAAGACGGGCTGGGCATGCCCGGCGCAGTGCCGCTGGTGGACCGGGCCGAGATGACCGTCGGCGGATCGGCCAAGGTGCGCTACGGCCGGCAGACCGATCAGCTCAACTTTCAGGGCACCGACGCCGGCGCGCTGTTGAGCGTGATCTCGGAGGGCCAGATCCAGCCTGTCGGCTGGCCGGCGGACAAACCCCTGACGCCTCAGGCATTCATCGCCCAGGGACGCTTCTTCACGGATGCCGAAGTGGTGGACGGCGACCCGGTGTGCGTGCTCGGCTACCAGACCGCGCTGGACCTGTTCGAAGGGGATGATCCGATCGGCCAGACCGTGTGGGTCGATCGCAAGTCGTGCGAGGTGGTCGGCGTGGCTGCGGAACTGGAGGCGGTGAACGTGGAAGACCGCATCAACACGCGTCCGAACGAGGGGCTGTTCATGCCGGTCAGCTTTGCCATCCAGAATCTGTTCGATCAGGAGCCGTGGGTGACGATCATCGCACATGTGAGCGATGAATCCAAAATGGAGGCTGCCAAAGCGGAGATCGCAACGTACCTGCGCCAGCGGCACGGCATCCTGCCCGGGCCGGATGGCAAATACGCCGATGATTTTCACATGACAACCAGGCAGGATGTGCTGGGGGCGCAACAACAATCTGCCGCGACCTTCTCGCTGCTGCTCACGGCATTGGCGGTCGTTTCGCTGGTGGTGGGCGGGATCGGCATCATGAACGTGATGCTGGTCAGCGTGAGTGAGCGCACGCGCGAGATCGGGGTGCGGATGGCGGTCGGCGCCCGCGGCCGCGACGTGGTTGCACAGTTCCTGCTGGAGGCCATCTTGTTGAGCGCCGGGGGAGGCCTGCTCGGGATCGCCCTGGGGATCTTAACGATCCCCATTGCCGCCTCCCTGAATCAAGGCGTGGCCCTGCTCGACCCGGAAAGTGTGCCGCTCGCTTTTGGCGTGTCGCTCGCGACCGGGCTGGTCTTCGGACTCTATCCGGCGCTGCGCGCCTCACAACTCGACCCAATTGAGGCGCTGAGGTATGAGTGAACAACCACCACCCGTGCGCGATCCCTGAATGGACGGTGACCCTGTGAAGAAGGGGGCGCCCGTTCGCGTCGGGATTGTCCTGCTTGTGCTCATCCTGGGAGGCGCGGCCTTCGTCGGCGGCCAGCTGCTCCATGGGTCACCCGGGAAATTCCAGCTCCCGTTCAATTTCCCGCTCGGCGCTGGAAAGCACCAGGGTCTCCAGCTGCAGGTGCTGGCCGCGCCAGAGATCCCGACCTCCGCCCCGGCGGCCGTCGGCACGTTCATTCAACGGCAGAACACCAGCATTTTTATCGGCAACGGCAAGCCCGTCCACTTCTCGAGCCGGGGCGGAAGCATGACGGCATCCAGCAGCTACGCGTCCGAGATCGAGGTGATCATCGCACACGATACGAGGATCTATCGTGATGTAACCGCGGGGCAGTTCACGTCGCCGCCGCAGAACAGCCAGCGCGTGCAGCAGGTCGTGCAACTGAGCCAGATCGATCAAATTGGAGAGGGCAGCACGCTGCAGGTATGGGGGGAACAAAAGGGAGACCGCATTGTGGCCGGGGTGGTGCTGTACACGATCCCGTCCTTCCTGCCGGCGGGCGCGCCCAAACCATAGCACAGAAAGTGCAGCGCGCGAAGCAGGCCTATGGCAAAGAGCGTGATACTTGAAAGTGGAGGCGTTCGATGAAAAAACGCATTCTCATCATCAGCGGGGTCGTGATCCTGGTGCTCCTGTTGGCCGGCGCGGCCTTCGTTGGCGGACGGCTGTTGAACGGCCAGGGCCTGCCGGGGCTCTCGAGCGGACCGCAGGTGTTTACGAGCGGCGGCCGCACGCAAGTCCTGATCAAAGCAGGGGATATTCTGCCGGCCAGCGAACTGCCGCAGACACCGGCCGATGTCAGTGGAGTATTTGACCATCGCCAGGATAACAGCATCTTTATCGGTACCGGACAGGAGCGGGTGATGTTCCAGAAGGATCAATCCGGCAAGGTGCAGACTTCAGCGAGCCACAGCGGGCCGGTCGTCGAGGTCGTCGTCACGACCCAGACCACGGTCTATCACGACACGACGATGGAGCAGTTCAATGGTCCGCCTCCTTCCGGCCAGAAGATCCAGCAGGTCGTGGAGGCGGGATCCTCGGCCGAGATCGGCCAGGGCAGTCTGGTGACGGTCTGGGGCAAGAAGACCGGCGATCGATACATCGCGGACGTGCTGGTTTACACGACTCCGGCGTTCATCACGAAATAGGGATTGAAAGATGGACTTGACAGCCGCACTGAATGAGTTAACCTTCTAATACTTCTCCGGAGGTAGCGATGCTATTCCGATCCATCCGTTCCCGGCTGACACTGAGCTTCGCAGGGATCGCCCTGATCGCGGCCCTGGCGCTGGGTGCAGTGCTGCTGGCGATCCTTCAAAATTATTATTCGAATCAGGAGCTCGATTATTTACGCGGCAACGCGCAGTCCATTGGCCGCGTGGTTGCTGCAATGATATCGGGCAGTGCCTCGCACGATGAAATGCAATCGCAGATCGAGAACCTGGCATTTCTTTCCCAAACGCGCGTCGAGATCTATGCCCCGGACGGACAATTGCTCTATGATTCTGGATCACCTCAAAACCTGGATGTGAACCTCGGCACCGGGAAGCAGCTGGCCCTTGAGATCAACGGCGGCCCGCCGATCGATGCGCTGCCCATTATCTCGATTGTCAGGCAGGGCAGTTCTCAATCCGCCGCCGCTCCGCCTCCCGACACTTCTGCCGTGCAGGTGATGCTGGATGGTTCCACGCCCGTACAAGATCCCAAAGGCTTCTTCCTGTATCAGTCCATTCAGACAGGCAGTTCGCCGTTCGGCTACTACCTGAACACCGTGATCCCCATGGGCGTTTCCCGCTCGAATCTAAAGATCACGGAGCTCATTCGCAACCCTCAAAGCAATGCGGAGCTCGGCTCCGTGGTTCTATCAGAAGGACCGGCTTACGGCACTGCCATTTTGAAGAGCGTTGCCGAAGGATGGGCGCTGGCCAGCATTATCGCCATCCTGCTGGCGGCCGCGGTCGGCTTGTATATCAGCCAGCGCATCAGCGCACCCATCCTTGGCCTGACCGCGGTGACAACGCAGATGGCGCAGGGCAATCTGTCGAGCCGGGCCGAGATTGAGAACCGCGACGAACTCGGACAGCTGGCGCGCTCCTTCAACAAGATGGCCGATCAGATCGAGACCACGGTCAGCGCGCTGCGCCAATTCGTTTCGGATGCGGCCCACGAGCTGCGCACCCCGCTGACGGCCCTGCGCACCAACCTGGATCTCGCGCTGGACGAGAACAATGCCGAGGCGCGCGCGGTGTACATTTCGCGCGCCCGGGCCATGGTCCAACGGCTCGAAGAGCTGGATACGAACCTGCTCGACCTGTCGCGGCTGGAAGCCGCGGGTTATCCCGCCGGCGGCACCATCCTGGACCTGAAAGCATTGCTGGAGCAGCGCAGCGAGTTCTACGCTTCGCAGGCGGAACAGGCAGACCTGGCGCTGGAGGTGGAGCTCCCCGCCGCTCCAGCGCAGGTCCGTGCAGATCCTGATCAGGTGAGGCGCGCCATGGATAATCTTATGGATAATGCCTGCAAGTTCACGCCGCAGGGCGGAACGGTCCGGCTCGCGGTGCGGCGAGAGGATGGACAGGTCGTTTTCTCCGTCACGGACACGGGCATCGGCATCCCAGCCGATGAACTGTCACAGATCTTCAATCGTTTTCACCGCGGCAGAAACTCAACACCGTATCCGGGAAGCGGCCTGGGGCTGGCCATCGTGAAGGCGATCGTTGCGGTCTACGGGGGAAGCGTCGAAGGTCAGAGTCTGGGCGAAGGCCGGGGCAGCCGGTTCGCGATCAAGCTGCCGGAATATAATGAAAGCGGGAACAAGCAATAAACAATGCGAAAAAGAACTCTCCCCTATCTGCTGCTCGGCCTGCTTTTGAGCGGATGTATTCTGCGCACCAACGGCCCCTCGCCCGACCTTCCCCTTACGGTCACGCCTGCGAGGGCGGGGAGCGCGACACAGAAGCCCCGCTTGACGGACACACCGATTCCAAGCGCGGCGCCCACCGCTTCGCCCACACCGGATCTCGCTCAAATAGGGCTGCCGCCGGAGGATGCCTCCAATGATGCGTTTGATTTCGTGAGCCAAATGTGCGACGCGCAATGGCTCAATCGGGGCCAGGTGCTGCCGTGTCCCGGTCAGGACACCGGGGGCAGCGGGGGGTATGTGATGAGTTTCAATGGGGAAATTCAAGGGCTGCCGTCGAATCTGGATATCCTCCTTACCTTTGCACCGTCCGTTCAATCCGGCGCGCTCTTCGGTCGCTATCCTCCCTTCACGGTGAAGAGCGGAGACCGCTTTCGGGCCGTGCTGGCCTGCCGGGTGCATACCTTTTGTGACGTGGAGTTCGGATTGGAGTTCTATGATGCGCAGGGCAGGATCGACTTGAGACATTGGCCGTACCTGTTTGCAGATCCCCCGATCGTGGTCGATTATCCGCTGGAGGGCCTGGCAGGCAAGACGGTACAGCCGGGGCTGTCGGTTATGGCCAACGGCAATTCGCTGGAGGCTTATGCGGTCTGGATCGCGCCTCATATCTACCGCCCGATCCCGTAGTAGGTACAGCTGCTCTGATAAGGAGTTCAGGGAGTTCGCTGCCATTCAGCCCCCCGCCCTCAATTCGGCGGCTGCCGGCTTCCTCGATAGCCGGCTTCCTTTTCGCGTTCGGGACCTTTGTCCAGGGCCCTGTGGGGATCTTTTTGGGAGAGTGCGCCCCGTCCGCCGGGGGTGAAAGTGTGATACCTCCAGGCAAATCGAATGAGGCTTGACCGAGCGCGTGGCTGCAGGCTTCATGAGCCGCCCCGCGGACCCAGGTCTTAACAAAGCAATGTTCTCTGCTCAAGCGTTGGTCGCCGGCACAAGGAATCTGTGCAGCACTTGGTCGAAACGGCCGGATTGCGGAATGGCCGGCCCGAAGGCTGGGGCGCCTGGGCAGCGGTGCCCGCCCACTGGGATAACCGAAAACGGTTCAGCGCGCGGCCGCTTGAACCATCGGTTTTTCGTGTATGAGATTATCCGCAAAGCGCCTGCAGTTCTGATCGGCCTGCGCTTCATTGATCGCAAACTGTTACATTCGCTGTCCTTCTCAGTGCCACTTTTGGCTCCAGCCTAAAACTGCCCGGTGGCCCCTTATTTTTCAGACTCGGACACCTCAAAGGTAATTCCCGGCCGGTAGCCAAGCCGACCCCTGGTCAGAACCACAATCAATATGGCCGGTATCACAAAGGCGATGACGCTGGCAAGGTTCAAACTGGTCTCGTCCACGGCGAGGAAGAGGGGTATCCAGGCAAGTTGTGGGGTGTCGATGGCTGCATGCAATAGATTGGCGATGAAAACGCTCCCTCCGGTGTGGTTGAATACCCATGTGAAGATGATCGAGAATGCCATGACCATGACAAAGAAATAGGCGAAGCTAATGAGAAGGGTGGTGAAGCTGGTGCCTGGCCCTCCACCTTGACCAGGTGTGAGGAAGAATATAAGGTGCCAGAAGCACCACAAGATACCCAGCAGCAGGGTCCCCCATAAGGGCCCATAACGCGGTTGCATGCGGGGCAGCGCAAAGCCGCGCCAGCCGATCTCCTCAGGCAGCGCAACCCCAAAGAAGACGATGGCAAAGTACAGCGGATAGGTCACCAGCAATCTGGGAGTAAGACCTTGAAAGCTGGCAAGCATTCCTGGTTGGATAACGATCCCAAGCAAGATCAGGGCCGGGATGGCCAACAGGATAAGCAAATACCATTGCCAGCCAGCGCGCCCGTGTCCAAGGCGTCGCCACAAGCCACGCAGGCCCGCTTTCCCTTCAGTGATGCCGGTCATTATGATGCCGGCCAGGGTCGGCCCTGCGAACGGTTTTATGATGTACAAGAATTCGAAATTGCCTTTGATAACACCCCAAACTGAGAGTATGTAGGGAATCAAAACGATCCAGGTGAATGCATACGACATGAGAAAGAAGAAGAATAAAGGATGTTTTCGCATCATTTCTTGCAGGTTTCTCGAAGAGGGTATTGATTGAGCGGATTCCCGTGAAGCCTTCATCAAAGCAATCCTTTCTCTAATTGTGCCGTCCAACCGTTGGCGTGAGCCTCCGCCCAGGGTCGGTGAACAGCAAATCTATTATAGACTCGAATCCGCTTTCATGCGGCCGGCTCCACGCTGTAGCGGGTGGAATTTTGCAATGTTCACGCCGTCCACGATATGGACACTTTTCTGATTTTGTCACCGGACAGGAATATCCCGCTCGGCGGCCTGCACCACGCGGAAGACTGCCAGCGGGGAACACAACCCCGGAGCCCTCTAAGCCGATCCATGGGCGTATCCTGCTCCGATGGGCGGCATTTCTAATTCAGCAATTCCTGGCCGACCCTCATTCATTGCCTCCCGCTTAAAGTGCGCCTGCTTGAGTCATGCTCGTTAGGGTACAAACTGACTTGAAGCGCCGGGCTCCGGTTCACCTCGCGGTTCGATCCTGCTGGGAATCTGCCGCCAGGAAACTGAGTATGCGCTTATTGATCAATTCAGGCTGGTCGCCATTCAACATATGGCCGGCATTCGGAATGAGCTCCGCCTGGAGATCGGAGATCAACCGGGCTGCACGCTCGAGCGCTTTGCGGGGTTCGTACATGATCTCATGATCGCCGATCAGCAACAGGGTTGGCGCAGCCATCCGCATCAGCTCTTCCTTTGTGAAGACGGGCCTCATGAAGGATACATGGCGCATGTTCATCATCCCGATAATCATCTGTTCATGAACCAGATCCTCCCTCGAATAACCCTTGGTGGAGGTGGCGTTGATGAACCGCCTGACCGTGAGGCGGGACGGCATGAACAGCATCGGCATGCCATAATTTGCCCATTGCAGCGTGGGGGGCCCGAAATTCGGGATACCCGGTGCAAGCAGCACCAGGCGGTTGGCCCGCTCCGGGCAAGCCAAGGCGAAATTTGCCGCCAGAAATCCGCCATAAGATATGCCTGTCAGATCTGCCTTCTTCAGCTGGAGTTGGTCCAGGACGTCTGACAGCCAGGCCGCATAATCCTCACGGCTCTTCGGCAGGAGGGTTGGTCTGCTTTTGCCCAGGTCGCCGATTGTGTCCAGGGCATAGGTTCGGAAGGCCTGGCTCAGAGCCGCGATGTTGTAGATCCAGGAGGTCGCGGAAGAGTCCTGCCCGTGCAGCAGGATGAGCGGCCGGGCGCTGGTTGGACCGCCGAGGATGAGGTGGGTGGCGCCGAACCGGGTGGGTACATCCTGTTCTTCATAGGCCGCGGGCCAACGGGCCAGGGCCGCGTTGTAGGCTTCCCGGCTGCTTGCTTCCCCTGCGCGTGATTTGAAGATGGAAATCTGTTCGGTCATGATTCTGCTCCTTGGAGAAACTCCAGTATTTTCTGATTGACTGCCGGGGCGTTTGTGTATTCCGCATTGTGATCGGCGTTTGGAATGATCCCGGCCTTCGATTCAGCCACCAGAATGCAGGACTCGCCTTGCAACCGCTCGATCGTCTTTTCGCGATGCGCCGCACGGAGGGATTCTGCCTCCACTCCACCCGAGCTCAAGAAACGATAGGCTGCCTTCGTTCCCGCCCAACTTTGGCAAGCTGCGGGAATGCTCATCGCCGGTCACTCCGCCATGCGCTCCACAATCCGGATCAGACGTTGTTTCAGCCGATCGTCCCCTAACTTGACGGTCTCCAGCTCCGTCACTGCCCAACTTTGCATTCAGCCTGTTCCTTCCTGCAAAGTTTACCCCCAATTTCCAGTTGCGCTATCTAAGTTGTGGGCAATGGTTAGCTACTGATAGGGACGTGGAGTTTTGCATTGTTCACGCCATAGACGCTATCGACAGTTTCGCGTCGTCAATGCCCAGCTTCAAATCCAGCCCGACAAGGCGTTCCGCGCCCCGAGGCGGAGGCGTGTTGGCAATACAGCCGCAGCGACGTCTGCACGCCGCCCACGCGCGTTCTGTGCGCCAAGTGGCGTGCAGTTTAGAGGTCACGGCGCGTCGCTTGTATTGCCAATGAGGCGCAATGGGGTAGCCTTGACCCCGGCGGGCTGGAAAAAAGCAAAAGTCCCCAAGACTATTAGCAGGGACTTTGAGACAGTCACACCGGTCTTTGAACAACTGCAGTGCAGTTCGCGCCGGGCAGGTGGCGCGCGCAGTTTGGATGTCATAACGCGGTGTTGTCTTGCCG
>DATJBI010000036.1:0-53507 GCA_035515435.1 Anaerolineales bacterium | reverse complement strand
GATCCTGACATCAGCGATTTGGTCGGGCGGCAGGCGCTCCAGCCGCTGGGCTACCAATTGACCCTGACGGGAGACGCGGCCGCCGCGATCAAATCGGCCGTTCATAATCCTCCGGATCTGATCATCGCCAATCTCAATCTGCCCGGCTTGAGCGGCAAGGACCTGATCACTGCCCTGACCTCGCAGGGGATCAGCGCGCCGCTGATCGTCATTGCCGAGAAGGGGCAGGAACAAAGCGCGATCCACAGTTTTCGGCTGGGCGCGGCGGATGTGATTCTGTGGCCGGCCCGCGACGCCGAGGTGGTGCGCGTGGTGGAACGCGCCCTCCAGCAAACGCATGAAGCGCGCGCCCGCCTCCAACTGGACCGTCAGCTGGAAGCCGCCAACCAGGAACTCCAGCGCACGGTCCGCGAACTGACCACGCTGCTGTCCATCGGCAAAGCCGTGACCTCCACCACCGATCCACGCCGGCTGTTCGATCAGATCGTGGAGGGCGCGATGCAGGTCGCGGAAGCCGAAACGAGCTGGCTGATGGTCCGCGACGAGAACAAACGCGTCTTCCTGCTGACCGCGCACCGCAACCTGCCGGAGAGCTGGGCCAAGAAAATCAACCAGCCATTGGACGACGGCATCAGTTCCTTGGTGGCGGTTTCGGCGGAGACGCTTTCCATCCACGGCGCCCCTCTCGAAAAATTCAAGGTGGCGGCGCTCGGGAAATCTGCCGCAGTCGTGCCGATCAAAGTCCAGAGTGAAGTGATCGGCCTGCTGATCGTCGTCCGCAAAGCGGAGCGCGAGATCGATAAGGTTGCCCAGACCCTGCTGGAAGCCGTCGCCGATTATGCCTCCATCTCGCTCGTCAATGCACGACTATTCCGCGTCGTCGAGCAAAATGTCGAGGCCGCCCGGTTTAATGAGAAACACCGCCTCGCCATGCTTGAATCATTAAAGGAATCCATCCGCGACGAAATGCAGGTTTCCCTCTATCCCCTGGAAGCGCTGCTCTCCGGCAAACCCGGGTCCCTGACCTCCGAGCAGGAACAGGCTCTCAAAACCATCCAAAGTTCTCTGCAACGCCTCGCGCGTTCCGCCGAAAAAACGATCGCGCCGGATGCCGCGAAAAAAGGGAATGGATGACCCCCCGCGATCTGATCCTGCTGGCACTGGATGAATCGGAAAGCCTGCACCTGATGGAGCGCGCCCTGCTGGCCGTCAATTATGAGGTCGCGATCGCCCAGGACTGCGCCGGGCTGGAAAAAATCCTGGCCGAATCCGCACCGGTTCTCCTGCTGATCGCAGAACACTTTTCGGGCCGGAGCGGGATCGAAATCGCCGAGGCCGAACTTGAACGATTTCCCACCCTGCCCGTTCTGCTGTTTGCCGAAAGGGATACGACGGGGACCATCAAAGCCGTCTTGCAGGCGGGTCTAAGCGGATATCTTTATCCGCCCCTGCACACCGAGGATGTTGTGAACGCCGCGGATCGAAGCCTGGCCCGTGCCCGCCACCTGGGCGATTGGATCCGCCGTGAAGTCAAGCGCACGACTTCGTCCCTCGAAAAACGGGCCCAGCTTTCCGAGTCGGAACGCGACAAACTGGAAGCCATCATGGCCAACATCGAAGATGGCGTGATCGTCCTCGATCAGGAACACAAGATCCTGTTCATGAACCAGATCGCGCGCCAGACGTTTGACATAGCTGCCGCGGTCGTAGGTCAACCCGTCCTGCAGGTGATCCAAAATCCGGACCTGCAGGCCTTCCTGCTCCGCTCCAGGGAAAATCCGGTCAAGTATCACGAATTGAATTTCGATGACGGGCGGGTCCTGAATGCCCAACAGACCTCCATCCCGGATATCGGCACGGCCATCACGATACACGATATCACCTATCTCAAAAAACTGGACCAGATCAAAAGCGACTTCGTCCACACGGTCTCGCATGATCTGCGTTCTCCGCTGACTGCCGTGCTGGGTTACGCAGAGCTTGTCTCGCGGGTCGGTCCGCTCAACGAGCAGCAGCAGGAATTTCTGGGACGAATTCAGGCCAGCGTGCAGAGCATTACCACTCTCATCAACGACCTGCTTGACCTTGGCCGGCTGGAAGCCGGCTTTGATACGCGCCGCGAATCCGTCCAACTGGAAGGCGTCCTTCAATATTCACTCGACATGCTCGGGTCGCTGATCACACAAAAGAAACTTCATCTTGACGAGGACATTGCACCCAATCTGCCGGCCCTGCGCGCCAACCCCATTCGGATCCGTCAAATGCTGGATAACCTGATCGGGAACGCGATCAAATACACTCCCGAGGAGGGCACCATCCGGATCCGCATCCGCACCGAGCAGCGCCAGCTCATTTTCGAGATCAGCGACACGGGCCCCGGCATTCCATTGGATGAGCAGTCCCGCATCTTCGAAAAGTTCTACCGGGCCAGCAATGTGCTGGAAGGTCCAAAAGGCACCGGCCTCGGATTGGCCATCGTCAAATCCATCGTGGAGAGTCATCAGGGCCGGGTGTGGGTGGAATCGAAGCTGGGACAGGGTGCCGCTTTCACGGTGGTGCTGCCTGCCTACGAACCGTAGAATTCGCCGCGCCTTCCCAGGATGCAGATAGAAATGCCGCCGCCGGATGTTATCCGGCGGCGGCTTTCGCCAAAGGAGGAGACAGTGAGGAGCATCTTGGAGGTGTCTTTGTTCCGTCTCCACCCTTATCATAACGCCGGAGCCGGAATCCTGGGATTATCAAATGTCATGAAATAATAGTGATAGTATTCACAAATGCTTTTGCCGGATCTGGCCGATTATTTCAATTCAGCCAGGAATTTTCTCATTAATGCGACCGCCTGGCCGGAATCACGGTAAGCCCTCACCTGCAGCCGCGGATCGGGATTCCCGCTGATCATTTTTGAGACCTTGCGCCCTTCCTGAAACAGGCACAGCACCGGCTTTCCCGCGTTCAACGCAAAACCGATCTCATATCCAACGCCGTGCGACGGGATGCTGACTTCGGCGATCAGGGCGCCGGCGGCCTGGATCCAACCCACATCGCGGTCGTAGACTTCACGCGGCGCCACCACCGCTTCCAGCGACAGGACGCTGGATTCCGCCAGGTGCGCGGTCGGCACCTCATGACCATCCCTCACGAGCGCCGCGGCCAGGTCCTGATAGACGCCTTCAAATTCACGGCCTCCGGTGATGGAACAGGCAAAATAGATGTTCATTTCCTCGGTAATCTGGAAAGGATGGAGTGGTCCGGATGCCGCTGCTCAGGCCTGCTGCCGCTGACGCGCATGCTTTCCAGTTCCATGCTGAAGCCCATCCAATCCCTTACCAGAATGATGAAATGGGGCGTGCTGTCTTTGAAAAAAAAGGGCGAAAGGAAAAATCTTAATACGGCAGGAGGCAGCGGGAACGCATTTAATTCGATCTTGACCGCCGTCAGGCTGGCGAGCGGCCGGATGATTTCCCGCCGCCAGCTGGAAAGACCCTTGAGGGGAAATGTGGCGGCCATGCTGACCGTGGAGGTCCGAAGGATCCGGCGATATGAAATGTTCATCCGCAGGAAAGGTGTCACCAGCCGCAGATGGTCACCCAACGGCTGCACATATCCGCTCTTGCGAAAGGATGCCATGACCAGGGATATAAATATCACTACCCCGCCCAGCCAGGCCATGGCCCGCCAGCGCCACGGTTCGGCCAGGCGCATGAAGGGGTTTTGATAAAGCGGCCAGGCGAGTGCTGCCAGCGCCAGACCCAGCAGCAGGATGGCCGGCCACCAGCGATCGATCATGTGAGTATAGACGAGCAGGGGATAACGCTTTCCGGTTTTTGCCATAGTTTAATCGTCAGCATCCGATGAGATCGCGGGCGCGCCTCTCTGCCCGGCCTGCGGCCCCCCGCCGTTCAATTTGGCGCTCAAATTCCCGATCGCTTGTTCAAGATGTTCGCCGCGCAGACTGAACGTGACATCGCCGCGCGTTTTCTCAATAATACCGCGCGCCAGATCCGTCTGTCTGCGCAGGCCGTTGGTGATGGCGTCGGGGTAATCCATTGTAACCAATACGGAATAGATATCATCCATGATTCCGAGCAGACGTTCCGCTTCCTGCGAATAACCATGGCGCAGAATATCCAGGGTCCGCCGCCGCAACTCGCCGACCACTTCCGCCAGGCCGTTTAAATAGGTGAAGGGGGCAACCCCCAGTTCCTCGGGCGTGAGCAGAGCCTGGTTTTGGATCAACGCGCAGGTCACATTGGCCTCGACAAACTCCTTCAGTGCATCCTGGGTATAGCCCGAATAGAAAAGGTCAGGATATTGGGCAAGATCGTTCTTTAAAAGCTCAGCCAAGGTGCGCGCCTCAGACAAATGCTGCTGCATCACATCCGTCTCATCGCGATGAACGGCACGGATCGCCAGGGAACAGGCCCGCGTCAACTGACGTGCCTGGGCCAGGGCCTGATCGCGGGATGCGGTGCGCGCCTCGAAGCTGCGCCGAATCTGTTCGGCGATACTCTCCAGTTTGTGCATAATGATCATGATCCTTAAGCCTTGCCTTCTTTGGGAGGCTCGGGCGGCGGGTGCGGGCGAAAGAGATTCTCGGCCAGGGAGGTATTGGGAACGACGATTTCCCCGAAGGCGGATTCATAGCGCGATAGATTCTCGGCCAGGGCCCGCATCAGGAGCTTCGCCGAAAGCGGCGACATCAATACCCGCGCCTTGACGGCGGCTTTGGCTTCCCCCGGGAGGATGTGTGCAAAGTCGATCACAAGGTCGGCGGGAGAATGCGAGATGCGCGCCAGGTTGGCGTAGACCACATCCAGCCCAGGCGGGATTTCAAGAGAAGGGGAGGGCGGAGGAGTAGGAAGAGACATGCGGGTCTCCAATCAGGGTGAGCGACCCAGTGAGCCGCCCATCGAAAAATTAAAATGGAATATCATCTTCAGCGGGAGCCACGGCCATATCTCCCGTGTCAGCCGTGGCACCGGCGCCAGAATCGCTTTCGCCGCGTGAGCTCAGGAAGCGGACGGTCCCGGCTGTGACTTCAAACGATGCGCCGGAGGTGCCGTCCTGCTTTTGCCAGATGCGGGGACCACCCGTGTTTTTATCCGGCGTGAGCCGTCCTTCCACCAGGACCTTCGAACCTTTCTTCAGATATTGATTGCAGATCTCGGCCTGCTTCCCCCAGGCGGAGACGCGAAACCAGATCGTTTCGTTGACCTGTTCGCCGTTCGAGGAGGAATAACGGCGGTTGGATGCAACCGAAAAGGATGTCACTGCCTGACCCGCGGGCGTATAACGCATTTCCGGGTCGCGGCCCACATTGCCGACGATGATGATGGTGTGAAACATGGGAAATCTCCTTTGTGTATGGGGAACGCCGCAGTCGCGGCGTTGACGATTTATCGTTCAATTGTACACTTGTTACCGATAGTTGCGAGGAGATTCTAAAAAAGGGACCGTCGCCTGGCGGGGCGACGGTCCCTGGATTCCCGGTGATCAACCGGCGGCGGCGGCCGCCGGCTGCGCGATCTCATCCGGCTGCGGTCTGGCAGCGGTCAGGAATCCGACAAACATCAACACCGCGGCCAGCAGTTCTCCCAGGTACAGGAACTGGCCGTAACCAAGATGAGTCAGCTCGCTGGCAGTTGCCACGGACAGCGCACCCACGGCGATCAGCACGTTGCCGATGACCCGATTGGGCAGGACATGCTTGCGCCAGAACAAGAAGGCGGAATAGAGCGCCCCGCCCACCAGCAGAACGAGGCCGGCGGTTCCAAAAATAATGGTCGGGATAAGAATTAGATTGAAGGAAGCAGGTGGAATAATAGCCCGGTATTGCTGGCTGATCGGCGTCCCCAAATGGAAAGAGCTGTCATTGATCGGAATGGACAGCATCAACCCCGCGCTCACCAGACTCGCCAAAATCAGGATGCCCGATACCACATGGACCCAGCGCCGCCTGACCAGCAGATAAAGCGTGCCCTGACCGATCCAGGCCGGATTGAGAATCGCCCCGAACAGATACCAGATCACAAAGACCGCGCGACTCCAACCGAGGGAAAGGTACACCTCGGAAAAGCTCCCGGCGCCAAACATCGCAAGCCCGATTCCCCAGAACAAGAAGTGCGGCGCGCGGCGCACAAAGTAGCGCTGAAAGACATAAACGGTGAATCCCAGCATGATGGCTGTCGAGATGAAGGGCAGGATCTGATTGATGGACATGGTTTCCTCTGATTCGAACTTAGAAATGAATGATGCCGAGCAGGATCGCGGCCGCGAATAAGATCAACACAACCGTGAGGATCCCCATCAGAATCAGCAGGGCCGGGATGATCCTTTCAAATAGAAGGGAATTCTCCGGCATATGTGATTTTCTGTCTGCGTGCGAATTGTCGGGCATGTTGACCTCGTTCCGCCAGATCTAGGCATCCTGGATTCTCCCCGGAATGGGAAAGCAGGTCAACTTAAGTTTCAGTAGGTTTACATTAATTTTTGAATAGAATCTCTTATCCGGAGTGTTGTGTTTTGCCCGATTTCTGATTTATACTTTCCATCAATCTGATGAGGACAATTAGGATGCTCCAAACCTTTCACTTCGCAACGGCATTTCGCCCTGGGCACCGGATCGGGGAATAAGCCAAAAATGCAAAATGCGTTGAAACACAATCGCCAGATCGTCATGCTGGCAGTGGTCCTGACTTTCCTGGTGACCATCTCTTGCCAACTTCTGAACACACCTGCCCTGCGTTTCGCGCCGGACACCATGCCGAAAGGCCGGGTCGGCGTTTTTTACTTCGTGATCATCAAGATCACCAACAATGAAACACCGGCCGGGGAATTTTCCATCTCGCGGGGCAATCTTCCAAAGGGTCTGCTGTTCCAAAGGCTCACCGGCCAGGACGCGGTTTTAATCTCAGGGACACCGCAGGAAGCCGGTGCGTTCCACTTTGTGCTCAATGTGTGGTGCTACGGCACGAATCATTCAGGGCAAACCGGGACAAAAGATTACGTGCTCCCGATCACCCCATGAGATTTCATCTGCCTGTCACCTCATGGAATCAGGACAGGTCAGATCGAGAGCAGGGTTTCTGCTCCTCAAACAGACATCCGAAGCCGATACCTCGGATGTCTTAAATTCTATGAAATTCAAGATCCAATCTTCATCAACTTATAAGGTTTTGGTGTTATATTTCCCGGAATTTTCGCCAAAGAAGGAGACCCCATGGATAATCCCAAACGTTACCATCCCGCACTCGTCACACTGCACTGGTTGATCGCCCTGTTCGTCTTCACCGATCTGGGTATTGGCTATTTCTACATTCGCCCCATCCTGACCTCGGGCGGCGGGGGCGTACGCGGCACAGATCCGATTCTTAAAATCCACATGGCGGCCGGAGTGGCAATCCTCCTCCTGCTGGTGATCCGTTTTATCATCCGGCTTGCTACGCCGAAGCCGGCTGCAGCCGAGGCCGGCTCCAAGGCCCTGAACGTTTTGGCCAGGCTGGTCCACTATGCGTTATATTTCTTCGTGTTCGCCATAACCGTCGTCGGCTTGATCTTTTCCGTCCAGACCAGTCGTTTCCAGACGGCTTTTCTCGGAGCAACAGGCGGTCCCGGCTTCGGACCCGGGGGCGGATTTCCCCGTCCCCCTTCAGGCGCGCCTGGTGCATTTTCCACTCCCGGAGCGGGTGGAGGGGGAGCGCCTGCGTTTCCTCCAGGAAACGGTCCGCGTCCGGGCGGCCGCCGGGGATTCAATGCAGCGTTTTTACTTCTGCCGCTTCACTTCTCCATCTCAATCATCCTGATCGTTTTGCTTACCCTGCATATTCTCGCCGCCCTTTATCATCAGCTTATCCTCAAAGATCATCTGCTCGGCAGAATGGGATACGGGAAAGCATGAATGCAGGCGAGTGCGAAGGAAATTCCTTCGCACTCAGGCATATTAAGGGAAGGGATTCTTTGGATCCGGCCGGGTTGGGACATTCGCAGGGCCGCTGCGGTTGCAGAGACCATGCTCCGTATGCTACTTTGTCGGTGTGGGCGTCTTGCTGGGGACCGGGGTCCTGGTAGAGGTGGGCGTTTTGCTGGGAGCTGCCGTCCGGCTGGGCGTGGGCGTCCGGCTGGGCGCGGGGGTATGGCTGGGCGTGGGTGTCTTGCTGGGACCCGGCGTATTGCTGGGGGTCGGTGTATTGCTGGGAGTGGGTGTGTAGGTGATGGGGGTATTGGTCGCCGTATCTGCAGGCGTTTGGGTATCTTCATAGGTTGCCGTTGCGTCCTCGTTGACATCGATGACCACATACACGGTCACTCCGAACGGTTCGCCGGAGTCATCGGCCAAACGCCAATAACCCGTATATTGTCCGGCGGTGGTCGGAGCCGTCAACGTTACGGATACTTCGGCCTGCTGACCTGGGCTGACCGGAGCGCCGATCTTCGTGTTGATCCCGTCCATTTGATCGCCACTGACAAAGGTCAGGCTGTAATTGGCATCCCAGGTGCAGGAGCCGGTATTCTGCAGCATCCACGTTTTGACGAAGGTCTGACCGGCACCCTCGACCGTACCATCCTGAACGGTTACATCTGAAATATAGCTGGCACCGTCACAGCTGGTTCCGCCGGCCGTTGGCGCGTAGGCGGTCGAGGTCGGGGGGGCAAACACCAGCGCAGGCGGATTGGTCGGAGAGGCAATGTCGGAGGGCGCAGCCGTCGCGATCACTGCGGGGCTTTGGTCAAGCGTGGGCTGGGCGCCGGACGCGTCCTGGGCCGCAATCGTTTGTGCGGCATAGGTATAAATTGCATCGAGCGTGTCGGTTGCGTTCGTCGATCGGGAGGGGCCGCAGGCGCCCAGCAGCACGGCCCATAAAAGGATGGGACTGAGGAGAAGCCATTTTGCACGGATCACAGCGCGTATTTCCTTCCATTAACCTGCGGGAGCAGGCCATTTCCATGTTACTGGACGATGATGAAAGTGTTGTGAAGTTGTGGTGCTGAAATTATGTCAAATAGATGGTGGCCCTGGAGGGGTCCCGCCTTCAAGCTGTTTCCCGATGGCCGGATCCCCGCTTCATTTGAGCATCAGCCGCGCGGCGCGTCTTCCGATCTCAACGGCAAAATTCGTGCCGCGGTCCCATGGATAGACCTGGCTCATCGAGGCGAAATACAATCCTTCGATCGGTGTTTCAATGGAGGGGATATTCCTGGAATGGTTCACGAGCGGAACGGGCTGGGCATAATTTGTCTTGAACACCCAGACTTTCCGGATCCACTTCCTGTCAAATTCCGGATTGAATTTTCTGAGGGCAGGCAAAAAACGTTCCAGCAATTCGCCATCGCTCGTCGAGAAATATTCATGACCCTCTTCAAGATAATCACCGGCGTAGACAATGTGATCGCCGCCAAAATTGTCGGGCGACACAAAATTGGTGTGTTCCACCAGTGCCAAAAACGGATAGCCCGCTGCCTTGGGCAGGTTGAACCAATAATAACCCTGCTCCGAAAGTCGCTGCTCGAGCGACAGCACCATCACGACGGCGCCCATGGATTTCAGCTCCAGCAGACCGCGCAAATAATCCTCGGGCAGATCGGGGCAGATCTTGACCATCAGATTCGGGGAGGTGGTGACCAGGATCTTGTCGAACGACTCGATCCAGTCCGCGTCGATCAACCAGCCTTTATTCGGCTCTCTTTTGATGAACTTGACGCGGGTCCCCAATCGGATCTCGACGCCCATCATGCGAAGACGCCCGGCGAACCTGTCGGCAAACCGCTGAAAGCCGCCCTGGAAGGTGCCCAGCCGGGTGGTGCGCGCTTTGATGCGCGCCCACATCCACGCCATGTTGACATCCGCATAGTAGGGGCCGAACTTGCCGATCAATAGCGGCTTCCACATCTTTTCGTAAACGTTCCGGCCCGCCCATTTCCGCATCCATGAGTCGGCCGTCACTTTTTCGAGGGACCGCCAGTCATTGGTGAGACGCAGGAATAACCCAACGAAGCCAAAACGGATTTTATCCAGCCCCCAGCCCAGTCCGGGAAACAATGCCATTTTGACCACGGAGTCGAAAGGATAGAATTGACCGTTGTGGTACACCACCGTCAACGGCCGCGCAAAAAGAACCTGATCCTCCCAACCCAGATCACGGATCAGGTCGAGCATGGGTTTGTCCGTTTGAAACCAGTGATGGTAAAACTTTTCAACAGACCAGTCCCAATGCGGTTCCTTGAATCCGCTCGCCAGCCCGCCGACGTAATCTGCGGATTCAAAAATCGTAACTTGATGTCCGGCTTTTTGAAGGTCAAAGGCCGCGGCCATGCCTCCAAATCCAGCGCCGACGATTGCAATCTTCATTCGATCCATATCCTTGGTAGGGCACCGCGCCGCGCTGCACCTACGTATTCAGCTCTGTTTCTGTGCGCAGCGAATCGCTCCAGCGGATCCCCTCGCGCGTCAGAAAATAGGCGCCCAGCAGCGTGATGGGCAGCCAAAGCGCCACGTGCAAAACGAGCGTGTATCCCGCGGCAGTGGCCTGATCCACTCCGTAAGCCGTCAGCACGGCAATGCCGGGCGCGTCGAATGTGCCGATATACCCGGGTGCGGATGGGATGGTCGTTGCGAGATTCACAATCCCGTTCATCAACATCAACGCAAAGAACGAAACGCTGAAATTAAAGGCGTGCATCACCAGCCAGTATTTGCTGGTCTCCAGCAGCCAAATGACAAGAGAAGTGATGAACACCATCAGGATGCTGAAGGGCGAACGCAGGGAAGCCAAACCGTCGAGGAATTTATGCATTAACGCGCTGGTCTGCCCTCGAAGGCGCTGCGGCAACAAGCGCTCAATGAACCATTGGCCCGTTTTGATCGTGATCGAGGGGAACATCGCCGCCAGCAAAAAGATGATCAGGGCGCCGATAAAAAAGCCGGTGCCGATCACGGCAACCTGCTGGATGTTGCCGACAAATCCCGACTGCCCCGTTAACTTTGCGAGTTCAGGCAAATTGACGAAAACAAATGCCAGCATCACCACGCCGTCAAAAATGCGCTCCACGATGATCGTCGCCAGCGAAGCGGAAATGGACACCTCTTCCCGTCGCTTCAAGACCACCGCCCGCAACACCTCCCCGGCCCGCGCCGGATAAATGTTGTTGCCCATGTATCCGATGGTGGTGATCGGGAACATGGTCCTGGTCGGGACCTCTTTTACGGGGCCCAGCAGATAATGCCAGCGCCAGGCCCGCACCCACACCGCGACAAAATAGACCGCGATCCCCGGGATCAGCCACCAGTAGTCGGCGCCCTTCACCACATCCCAAAATTGATCGAGTTGCAGGCCGCGCAACGCCAGCCAGATAAAAGCAACGCTGATCAGGACTCCCAGCCAGAACTGCCATTTTTTCATGGAATGATTTTACCAGAGTAAAATTCCCGGCCGGGGCCGACCCGGAGCAGAAAGCCTCGAACGGGTTATAATCCGGCCCACACAGAAAACCATGAAGAGAACAGTTTTTCATCTGGTCTTGATGTTCGTTGCGGCAGGCCTGCTCTCCTCCTGCAGCGCCGCTTTCGGCAAAGAGGGGCGCCCCAATTTCATCATCATCATTTCCGATGACCAGAGTCACGACAGCATGCAATTCATGCCCCAGACAAAGGCCCTGATTTTCGATGAAGGGGTCACCTTTGCGCAGGGGATCGATACCACGCCCCTCTGCTGCCCGAGCCGCGCCAGCATTTTCACCGGAATGTATGCGCATAACGACGGCGTAAAGACCAACGAGGATAAGCTCAGCGACCAGTACCAGACCGTGATCATGGCGCTTCATAAGGACGGGTACTATACAGGCCTCGTCGGAAAATATCTGAATACCTGGCTCGGCGAGCCTAGACCGGAATTTGATTCCTGGGTCTCGTGGCCCGGCAGTGTGGCCTCCTACCAGGATCCCAATATCAATGTGAACGGCACATGGGGCATTCATCGCGGTTATATCACGGACATTGAAAACCAGTATGTGCTGCAGTTCCTGGACCAGGCCTCCCGGCAGGACAAACCGTTCCTGCTGATCTATGCGGCGCGGGCCCCGCATGCCCCGGCAAGCCCCGCTCCAGAATACAAAGGGCTCCTGCAGGATCTGCCGCCGTATCGTCCGCCCAGCTTTAATGAGGCGGATGTTTCCAACAAGCCGAGTTCCATTTCCAGCATCCACCTGATGTCGCCGCAGCAGATCGCAGGGAATGATGAATTCCGCCGGCGGCAAATCCTGACGTTGCTGTCATTGGACAATAATGTGGGGAATATCGTTGCCAAGCTCCAGCAGACGGGCCAATTGGATAACACCGCCATCTTCTACATTTCCGATAATGGCATGCAGTGGGGCGAGCACCGCCTGTCCGCGGACAAGGCTGCGGAGTATGAAGAATCGGTGCGCGTGCCGTTTGCGATGCGTTATCCTCCGCTCATCGCAAAACCCTATGTCGAAAATCGCCTGGTCGGAAACATTGACATTGCCCCGACGATCTATGACCTGGCAGGTCTGCCCATTCCGGCCAGCGCGGACGGAATGTCGCTCGTGAAGCTGATGAATGGCGCGCCCTGGCGGGACAACCTGCTGATCGAATCGTGGCCGGAACGCGGCTATTGGGCCGGCCTGCGCACGGAGCGCTACGTTTATGTCGAGACAGAGAACGACCTGTCCGAGCTCTATGATTTGCAAACGGATCCCTTCGAGTTGAACAATTTGATCAACGATCCTCCATATCAATCCCTGATCGCAAATTTCAAGGCCAAGCTCGAAGCGGAGAAACAGCCTCATCCCCATTGATGATCGAACATGCTGATTGGCGAATCCGCACCCGACTTTGCCCTGCCTGACCTTCACGGCACGAACCATCGGCTGAGCGATCAGCGCGGCAAAATCGTCATCGTAAACTTCTGGTCGTGCGAGTGTCCTCACTGCGAACGCACGGATCAGGCACTGACGGCGATGCTCGTTCAGTGGGCGCAGGAAGTTCGCATGCTGTCCATCGCCTCGAATCGCAGCGAATCCCTTCCAAGCATCTCGGCCGCCTCCCGGGCGCGCCATCTGCCCCTGGTGCTGATCGACGCGGATCACTTCGTCGCCGATCTCTATGAGGCCCAGACCACGCCGCACGTCTTCGCGATCGACCGGGACGGAATCCTGCGTTATCGCGGGGCGGTGGATGATGTTACATTCCGTCAGCGCCGGCCGGCCCGTTTCTTCCTGGACGAGGCGGTGGAGGCTTTGCTCCAAGGGCATTTTCCCGCGCTGGCGGAGACTCCGGCCTACGGCTGCAGCATCGTTCGCGAGATTTAATTCGTGCTAGAATCGTGTTGTGATTGACTCAGAACGGTTGACTGCCTTTCTAAAAAGGATCCATCTCTTCAGCGGCTTGAGGGATGATCAGCTTGGAACGGTCGCCGCGCAATTCACGGATTCCGTCTACGAGGCGGGGAAGGTCGTTTTCGACGAAGGGACCCAGGGCGACACCTTCTATTTAATTTTCGGCGGAAGGGCGGTTGTGTTTCGAACGAGGAAGAAAAAGGGAGGTCAGGAAGCGGAGGAACAACAGCTCGCTATTCTGGTGGCGGGAGATTACTTTGGCGAAGAGGCCCTGCTGACCAACCAAAGACGCAGTGCCTCCATCCGCATTGAGGAAGAATCCATCCTGCTGAAATTGCCGCGTCGCAAGTTTCTGGCCCTGTTGAAAGAGATTCCCCAACTGAAACCGAACTTCCAGATCTCGGTGGAAAGCCGCAGGCTGTCGCGGCGGTTGCAGTTCAAATGGGTGCATGCCGATGAAGTCATCTATTTTCTGGCGCGCAAACATATCATCCTTTTCTATCAAGCTGCGCTGCCGCCCATCCTGGCCCTGGCGCTTCCCGCAGTTTTGATCCTGGGATCGCTGTTCCTGCATCTTGCCATCCTGCTGTGGCTGGCGGTGGTCCTGATCGTGATCATTGCCGGTATCTTGGTGTGGGAGTGGGTGGACTGGGGAAACGACTATTATATTGTCACCAACCAGCGCGTGGTCTGGCTGGAAAAGGTGGTCGGCCTGTATGACAGCCGGCAGGAATCCCCGCTGCCCACGATCCTTTCCGTCAGCACGGAGACCGAACCGCTGGGCCGTTCCCTGGATTATGGAAATGTCATCATCCGCACATTCGTGGGGCGCATTGTCTTCCATCATGTGGCCCACCCTTACCAGGTGGAGGCATTGGTCAAGGAGCACCAGGGCCGGGCCAGGGAAAGTTCGCGCCGCATGGAAGTGAACGCGATGAAGCAGGCCCTGGTCACGCGCATGAACCCGAGCGCCGAAACGACCGCGCCCTCGGCCGCGGCCCCGGCCTCCGCAGCCAGGCTGAAACCCAAAAAAGCTCCCGGGCCGCGCGAGGGGCTGTTCGCGAATTTCTTCAAAGTGCGGTTTGAAGACAGGGAGATTATTACCTATCGCAAGCATTGGTTCGTATTGATCGAACAATTATGGATACCGTCCGTGGTGCTGCTGGGCTTATTGATCCTCCTGGCGGCCGGTGTTTATTACCTGTATTTCACACCCGCCTCCCAGCTTCCCATCAGCGGCCTGGAACGGGACACCCTTTTCGCGGTCGTCCTGTTGGCATTGATCGGTGTGCTGGTCTGGTGGATCTATCAGTACGTGGACTGGAGCAACGATATCTATCAGGTCACTCCCGACCAGATCCTGGATATCGACCGAACGCCCTTGGGCAGGGAGCAGCGCACGGCGGCCCAACTGGAAAGCATCCTGGCGACCGATTATGAACGTTACGGCCTCCTGGGAATCTTCCTCAATTACGGCACGGTCCACATTACCGTGGGCGGCAGCAAGATGACCTTCCACGATGTGTTCGACCCTGCCTCGGTGCAGCAGGACATTGACCGCCGCCGGATGGCTCGCAACGCCGCAAAAGAGGAAACCCGGGTCAAGGCGGAACGCGAGCGGCTGGCGGATTGGTTCCTGGCCTACAACGAGATCACCAATCCGGAGACCGATGAAACCAAAAGACCCGACCAGAATTAAAAAGCGGATGATTTCATTTTAGAGGCAGACCCGATCATGGCATTACGCACCATCCTCACACTTCCGGACCCCGTGCTCTATCGCAAAGCCCGGCCGGTCACAAAGTTCGATAAAGATCTGCAAACCCTCATCGACGATATGATCGACACCATGCGCGACGCGCCCGGAGTTGGATTGGCCGCGCCGCAAGTGGGAATCTCGGAGCGCCTGATCGTTGTGGAATACGCTGAGCAGCCCCCGGCGGAGCAGGGCGAAGAGATTCAAGAGGTCAAGCCCAGGCTCTATGTGATGATCAACCCCGAGATCTTGAAAACCTCGGAAGAAACCGTGACGGGCGTGGAGGGCTGCCTATCGATACCCGGCCTGGTCGGCGAGGTGGAGCGCTTCGAGGAAATTCAGGTCAGGGGCCTGAACCGGCGCGGACAAGCCATGAAGGTCAAAGCCAGGGGCTGGCTGGCGCGCATCTTCCAGCACGAGATCGATCACATCAACGGGGTGGTCTTTACCCAGCGCGCCACCCGGATCTGGAAACCGGTAACGGAAGAAGAGGAACAAGACCGGGTCTAGTGAAAGCGATTCGTCCGCTGAGTGGAAAAGACCTGCCCCGCCTGGTCGCATTCTGGAATGAACATTGGGGCGGCGCGGAGATGATCGTTCACGGCGAGGTGTTTCGCCCCGAACAATTGGATGGCTTTGTCGCCGGGGATTGGTCCGGCGTGGCGACGTACATCGTGCGGGACAATTCGTGTGAAATCATCTCGTTGAACAGCCTGAAAGAGAATCGAGGAGTTGGAACAGCATTGATCGACGAAGTGATAAAAGCAGCTCGCCAACAAAATTGCCGGCGCATCTTCCTGGTCACAACCAATGACAATCTGCATGCCCTGGGTTTCTATCAACGGCGCGGCTTTGCGCTGGCGGGCATTCGACGGCGCGCCGTGGATGAAGCGCGCAAGATCAAGCCGGGGATCCCCCTGATCGGAATGAACGGCATCGGGCTGCACGACGAAATCGAACTGGAGATGTCATTGAGATAGCATGCAGCTCAAGCATCTTTCCCTCACGGGTTTTCGCAACTTCGCCCGCCTCGATATTGACCTGCCGCGGCGCGTGATCCTGCTGGTCGGGGACAACGCCCAGGGCAAGACCAGCATTCTCGAAGCGATCTATTTCCTCGCCTCGTTCACATCGTTCCAGACCAACACCGACCGCCAAATGGTCAACTTTGTGGAAGCCAAAAATCCTTTGGCGGTGGCGCGCCTGGTCGCGGAATATGAGCGCAACCAGAAGAAACACAAGCTGGAGGCGCGCTTGATCCTCGAGCCGACCGGCCTCAACACTCAGCGCCTTCGCAAGGAAGTCCTGTTGGACGGCGTGAAGAAACAGATCAACGAGATCATCGGTCACTTCAACGCGGTCCTCTTTGTGCCGCAGATGTCGGCCATCATCGAGGACGGCCCCGAGGAGCGCCGTCGTTACCTCAACCTCGCCTTGGCCCAGACCGTCCCGCCCTATGCGGGCGTGCTCGCCGATTACAATCAGGCGCTCAGCCAGCGCAACGCCCTGCTCAAAGCGCTGAGCGAAAACGGCGCCCAGCGAGGAGCCCAGGGGGGCGATGCGAATCAGCTGGATGTCTGGGATGAAACGCTGGCGCGACTCGGCGCGCAGATCGTCCAATGGCGCATCGAAGCCGTCCAGCAGATCGAACGGCTCGCCAGGCGCGTTCATCATGAGTTGACCCACGGCCAGGAAGTTTTGCGGTTGAACTATCAACCCGCCTATGATCCACTGCCGCCGATCAGCATGAAGTTGACCACGGACACGGACCGCTCCGCCCTCCAGGCGGACGAGATCCAGACAGGATTTTTGGCACGCCTGAAAGAGCTGCGCGGGGAAGAGATCGCGCGCGGCGTGACCACCATCGGGCCGCATCGCGACGAATTGCGTTTCCTCGCCAACGGCATCGACCTGGGGGATTACGGTTCGCGTGGACAAATCCGCACAACACTGCTGGCATTGAAACTTGCCGAAGTGAATTGGATGAAGGAGCGCACCGGTGAATGGCCCGTGATCCTATTGGACGAAGTGATGGCCGAACTTGACCGCCAACGCCGGGCCGATCTGCTGAACTATGTCAGCGAGGCGGAACAGGCGTTGTTCACTGCAACCGATGTGAAGATGTTCGTACCCGAGTTTGTGGAGAAGGCGCAAGTCTGGAAAGTGCAGGACGGCAGCATTCAGAAATGAGGCCCGGGCGAGGCAGCGCCGTTCCGCGGCGGCCGGCTCGGAATGGAAACAGGAGTTTGCTGCGCGGCCTGGCCGCCGCAATGCCATGCTGAACTGAAAGGATGAACGATCATGACCGTCAAACATGCTGTGGATGTCGAAGCCAAAGATGTCTTGAACGCCAAAGACACGACCATTCAAGTTTTGATCTCGTCGCAGGAAGGCCCCAACTTTGCCCTGCGGAAATTCTCGATGCAAAAGGACGGAGGCATGCCGCGCCACACGAATACCGTGGAACATGAGCAATATGTTTTGCGGGGAAAAGCCACCATCACCATCGGCGCAGAGACGCATGATGTCAAAGCCGGTGATGTGGTCTTCATTCCCGCAGGCGTGATCCATTCCTACCAGAACACCGGCGCAGAGCCGTTTGAATTCTTGTGCATCATTCCCAACAAGGAAGACAAGATCACGGTGGTGGAGGCGGGTTGTTGATCATCGGCTGAAAGACCGCAGGGGTGCAGGGAACGCATGGATCACCGGCTTGAATCCGCCCTCAGGGACAAACGGGCTCCGCGGGCGGGTCCGGGGCGGCCCCCGAACGCCGGCGGGCTTCCCAGGCACCGGCAGATCCATTAACCAAACGTTGATATAATCAATTTTGGTCGATCATCCTTCATTCCCTCAGGGAGAAGTCATGAACTTGAATATCCGCCGGGCCACCTCTGCGGACCGAACCGAATGGCTGAGAATGCGGCGCGGGCTGTGGCCCGAGGACGACGTCGAAACGCTGGAATACGACATGGAACAGCTGCTCGCCGATCCGTTGGCGCCGGTCTTTGTCGCACAGCGAGCGGATGGCAGGCTGGGCGCCTTTATCGAAACCGGAACGCGCAAATTCGCGGATGGAGCGCTCAGCAGCCCCGTGGGTTACATCGAAGGCTGGTACGTGGATGAAGATTTGCGCGGCCAGGGCGTCGGCAAGGCGCTGCTGCGGGAGGCCGAAGACTGGGCGCGCAGCCTGGGCCTGACCGAGATGGCGTCCGATACCTGGCTGGAGAACGAGTCCGCCATCAAGGCGCATCTTTCGGCGGGATATGAGGAAGTCGAGCGTCTTGTACATTTCCTGAAAACACTATAATAGCCAGATGCGACAATGGCTTCCCGTGCTTTTCCTGACTTTATCAGCCTGCACGCACACAGCAATTCAACCCACGGAGGTTGCAATGACTCTATCCATCACCAGCCCTGCGTTCAAAAATGGCTCATCCATTCCAGCCTTGTTCAGCTGCATCAGCAAGGATATTTCCCCGGCTCTGGCGTGGGCGGGTCAACCGGCAGGAACGAAATCATTTGCCCTCATCATGGATGATCCCGACGCGCCCGGCGGCACCTGGGTTCACTGGGTGATCTACAACATTCCGGCTTCGGCCCGCGGACTTCCGGAGGCCGCGCCCACCGCGGTCCAGCTCGCCGACGGGAGTTTGAACGGCGTCAACAGCTGGGGCAGGCCGGGGTACGGAGGTCCGTGTCCGCCGAGCGGGACCCACCGCTACTTCTTCAAACTTTACGCGCTCGATGCGATGCTTGATCTTCCCTCGGGAGCCAATAAACAGAAATTGCTTGCTGCCATGCAGGACCATGTTCTGGCGCAGGGTGAACTCATGGGCACGTTCGGCAAATAGACAGCATGACCCTCATTGGTGAAACTGCCGGTCTGCTGACCTCGCTTTTCTTTGCCCTGAACGCGGTTGTGGTAACCAAGGCCGGTCAACAGGTCGGCTCGATGATCGTCAACCGGGCGCGCGTTGTTTTTGCCCTGCTGTATCTCATCATCCTGAACCTCATCCTATATCACCAGGCTCTGCCGTTCGATGCGGGGTCTCAACACTGGACGTGGCTTTCGCTTTCAGGAATCATCGGGCTGGCCCTGGGAGACGCGTTCCTTTTTCAGGCCTATTTGATGATCGGGGCGCGGCTCGGAATGCTGCTCTTGAGCCTCTCCACCATTTTCGGCGTGCTGGAAGCCTGGATCTTTTTAAACGAGGCTCTGAGCCCCGGCGAAATCGCCGGGATCGCGCTGGCCCTGGGGGGCACCATCTGGGTGATCTTCGAACGAGGCAATCACAAAACTCAAACGCCTCGCCCATCCGTACTGGGCGTGCTGTGCGGAGTCCTGGCCGCCATCGGTCAAGCCACCGGACTGGTTTTTTCCAAACAAGGCATGATGGATAATTTTTCGCCGATCAGCGGAAACGTCATCCGCATGCTGGCGGCGGTCATCGCACTGGGGCTGATCACCCTCATGCAGCGCGAAGGGGGCAAGACTGTTCAAACCCTTAAAGAAAATCCGGCGGCGCTTCAACTGCTGGCGCTCGCCGCATTGATCGGGCCCGTGATCGGAGTCTCATTATCTCTGCTGGCGGTTCAAAATACCGCGGTCGGCATCGCCAGCGTCTTGACATCGCTCTCGCCCATTTTCATGCTCCCGATCGGCCATTTTTATTTCAAAGAGCAGCTCGGCTGGCAGGCCATCGCCGGAACCATCCTGGCCATGATCGGTGTGGCGGTCCTGTTTTTGGTCTGAAGCGGTCAACTTCTTCCGCGAAGAGAAAGCCGATGGCAGGAAGTATAATCAAGGTCGATGACTGTGCTCAACGGAAGGCATATCCTGCTTGGCGTGACCGGTTCCATCGCGGCATTCAAAGCCGCAGATTTGGCTTCCAAGCTGAGTCAACTCGGAGCACAGGTGGATGTCGTCCTCACGCCGGGGGCCGAAAAATTCATCACGCCGCTCACCTTTCAGTCGGTCACCGGACGGCATGCCTACACCGATGCCGATCTGTGGGGCGGTGAGGCGCACATCCTGCACATCGGTCTCAGTCAGGGCGCCGAGCTGCTGGTCATCGCGCCCTGCACAGCCAACACAATCTCCAAATTGGCATACGGGGCGGCGGATAATTTGCTGACGATCACTGCACTGGCGTGCAAATGTCCGCTTGTGATCGCGCCGGCGATGGACGGCGGCATGTTCGAGGCTGCTGTTACCCAGGGCAATCTTGGCATCTTAACCGAGCGCGGCGCGACCATCGCCGGGCCGGCGGAGGGACGCTTCGCATCCGGCCTCACCGGCAAAGGACGTCTGCTCGAACCGGCGGAACTCATCGGCCAGATCCGCCTCGTGCTCGGACGGAACGGGCAGCTCGCCGGTAAAAAGGTCGTCGTCAGCGCGGGAGGAACACAGGAACCTCTCGATCCGGTGAGGGTATTAACCAACAGATCCTCCGGCCGGCAGGGGTATGCGCTGGCACAGGCCGCGCTCGATTGGGGTGCCCAAGTCACTTTGATTTCTGCGCCCACAAATCTGAACCCGCCCGTCGGCGCGCAGGTTGTCGCAGCACCTACGGCCCACCAAATGTACAAGATGGTCTTGAGCGAGTCCGCCAAAGCCGACGTACTGATCATGGCCGCCGCGGTCGCGGACTTTCGCCCGAGGAAAACCGCCAAGGACAAGATGAAGAAACGGGAAGGGATTCCGCAGGTCGAACTCGAAGAGACGGAAGATATCTTGAAAGCAGTGGCCGTTCATAAGTCCAGGCAGAAGCGGCCGCGCGTCCTGGTCGGATTTGCGGCAGAGTCGCGCGACCTGTTGGTCAATGCCGGCCAGAAACTCAGGTCGAAGAAATTGGATTTTATCGTCGCCAACGACATTGCCTCCCGCGACGCGGGATTCAGTGTGGAAACCAACCGCGTCACCTTATTGTTTCCGAATGGGAAAAAAGAATCCCTGCCGCTGATGAGCAAAGCCGAAGTGGCTGAAGCGGTCATCAAACACATTGCGGCACTTTTGGAGTAACCATGCGCGTTCTGGTCATTTCGGACATTCATGCAAATTACACCGCGCTGGAGGCTGTGATCACAGGTGCAGGTCAAGTGGATGAAACCTGGTGCCTGGGCGACCTGGTGGGATACGGCCCCGACCCAAATGCAGTCGTCGAGCAGGTGCGTGAGCTGCCGCATTTGACGTGCATCATGGGCAACCACGATATGGCCATCATCGGAAAAATGGCCCTGGAATCATTCAACGGCGACGCCCGGCGTTCGTTGACGTGGACCGAGAAGGTCCTGAATTCGGACAATATGAATTTCCTGCGCTCCCTGCCTCAATCCACGAAGGTGCGCGGCGAAGTGACCATGGCGCACGGCAGTCCGCGTGACCCGTTATGGGAATATGTGCTGAACACGTTGACGGCGCGCCTGAATTTCGATCATTTCGATACCCCGTTTTGTTTTATCGGACATTCGCACATCCAAAGCCTGTTCAGGTTGAACGAGGGCAACGACCGCGTGACTTTGGAATCTGTCAGGGTGGACCAGCCCATTACTTTAACGCCGCGCACGATGGTGAATCCCGGATCGGTGGGCCAGCCGCGCGACCGCGATCCGCGCGCCGCATATGCCGTCTATGACACGGAAACGCGGCAGTGGGAAGCGCACCGTGCCGTCTACGATATCCAGAAAGTGCAGACACGCATGCGGGAGATAGGCCTGCCCGAAAAACACGCCGTGAGGCTCGGCGAGGGGTGGTAACCGCCCGCTCCCAACCTCAGGGCCCGGCGGGCCGGAACTTTAAATAGCGATCCATCGTCTAGGGGGAGAAATCGCCATACACTTGAAGGAGGCAAATATGAAACGAATGCTTTTGATGACCTTGATCCTTGGATCATTGATCCTTTCCGGATGTGGCGCGGCGGCAACGCCAGCCCCTGCGCCTCGCGCGGCTGGGCAACAGTTTGCGGAGGGGGGTGCACCGGTGGAGGCCCCGGCCGCGACCTCCGCCCCTCTTCTTTCAAATGATGCGTTGAAATCCGCTCAAGCCGGCGGATCCGCGGGCGGCAGTGACGTCAGCGCTGCCGGCACACCGCGGCTCGTCGTTCAAACCGCCGAGTTGACCATCGTTGTCGCAGATGTGAAGATGCGCGTCAGTGACCTGGAACAATTGGCACAGACCATGGGAGGATATGTGGTATCGGTCAACATCGGTCAGACGTATTCGCCGGATGGAACACAGGAGCCGGACGCCCAGATCGTTTTCCGCGTGCCCGCCGCTCAATTGGAGGCCGCCCTGGATCAGGTCAAGAAAGGTGCAGTGGATGTCCAGGACGAGACCCGGACCGGTCAGGACATCACCAGTCAATATGTGGACCTGCAGTCCCGCCTGACCGCGAAAGAAGCCGCCGCCGATCAATTGACCAAGATCATGGAAAACGCGACCAGGACCCAGGATGTCCTGGACGTGTATCAGCAGCTGCAACAGGTGGACAGCGACATTGAAGTGTTGAAAGGTCAGATCCAGTACGACCAGGAAGCGGCACAACTTTCGGCCATCACCGTACACGTGGTCGCCGAGGAAACCATCAAGCCGGTTCAGGTGGGCGGCTGGAAGCCGCAGGGCACGGCGCGCGATGCCATTCAAAACCTGATCTACTTCTGGCAGGCCTTCGTGAATTTCCTGATCATCTTTTTCCTGCTGATCCTGCCCGTATTGATCACCCTGGCCATTCCGTTGTTCATCCTCTACCTGATCCTGCGCTGGGTCCTGCGCGTGGTCGCCAAGCGCAAACCGGCAGGCGCGGAGGCGGCGAAGCAATAAGACGAAGGTACCCCCCTGTAAAAAAAAGCAGGGGGGTATAATTTTTGTGCATGGAAAAACTCATCCGTGAGGCGCACGAACTTTTTCACATCCAGTTGACAGGGCGGCAGGTGATGGCGTTGGTCACGTATGAGCGGGAGCTCCTGGATTGGAATCGGAAGTTCAACCTGACCGCGATCAAAGACGCAGAGTCGATCCGCACCAAACATTTCCTCGATTCGTTTTCCTGCGTGCTGGCGTGGGGCGCCAACCCGCCGCATCACCTGGCGGACGTGGGAACGGGTGCGGGTTTCCCAGGGCTTCCACTCAAAATCCTGTACCCTGCGATGCAGGTGACCTTGATCGAGTCGGTCGGCAAGAAGGCCATGTTCTGCGAACACATCATACGCATGATCGGATTGGAGAACGCGGAAGTGGTCAAAGCCCGCGCCGAGGAGCTGGGGCAAATGCCGGCCTATCGTGAACTGTACGATTGTGCAGTTGCGCGCGCGGTGGCGGGCATGAACGTTCTTTCGGAATATCTTTTGCCGCTGGTCCGGATCGGCGGGATCATGCTGGCGCAAAAAGGCGAGAGCGGACCTGCGGAAGCGCAGTCGGCCGAAAAGGTGATGAAGTTGCTGGGCGGGAAACTGCAGCAGGTCATCCAGGTCAATTTGCCCGGCGTTGCCGATGACCGTTATCTCGTGATCACGAACAAAACGCATGCCACACCGCCCAAGTTCCCGCGCAAACCCGGCATGCCGGTCAAGCAGCCATTGTGAATTAAGTCCGCCGAAAACTGTGTCGGTCAACAAAAACCCTGGCAGGACAGCGGGGTTGTAAAAAGCGGCAATTTTAGAAGTAGGCTTTTGGAAAGGATCTTTACTTGGTGCGCCCCTCGCCTCGGCTCTCGTTCCTCGTCGTTCTGATGCTCTCGCTGGCCGGATGTGCACCCCTGCCCCTGCCGGCCACAGCCACCCCACCGGCCAGCCTACCCTCCATCCCATCCATTTCCCCGCCCAGTGCCGGGGCGCCCTCCGTGACGCCCTCTTCCGCACAAGCCATCAACCCCGCGCTGCTCAAAAACAACATGGACACGCTCGTGTCATCGGTCATGCAGAAGGATCAGATCGGCGCCTGTTCGATCGCCGTGGTTTATCCCGACACGGCTTCCGCGAAGCTTCAAACCCTGCTGTTCAATTACGGATCTGTCTCCAAGGATTCCGGGACCCCGGTCACTTCGTCCACGGAGTACGAGATCGGCTCGATCACAAAGCTCTTCACCGCCGACCTGCTGGCCTGGGATGTGCAGAACGGAAAGATGCAGCTGGACGACGCGGTTCAGAAGTATTTGCCAACGACAGTTCGCCTGCCCGTCTACGGCGGGCAGGCCATCACCCTGCGTCAACTGGCGACGCATACTTCGGGCCTGCCCAAAAACCCGGAAGGCGGCGCGGGTACGCTCAGAGTGAGCCGCGTCGACGGCATTTTGACAGAAGGATATTATTCGGACGATGACGTCTTCAATTTCCTGGATACCTACGAGTTGACGCGGCCACCCGGCTCCAAATATGAATACTCCAATCTGGGTTTTTCGTTGTTGGGCATCGCCGAGGAGCAGGTTGGCAATGCGAGCTACGATGATCTGGCAGCTCAGGAGATAACCGGAGTGCTTGGGATGCCCGCTACGCGCGTCGCCCTGCTGCCTGAACAGAGAACCGACCTGGCCCAGGGTTATTACGCGGCTTCCGACAGGACGGCAGTTCCCTATGCACTGAGCGGCGGCTATTTGGGAGGCGGCGGACTGCGGTCCACGATTCAAGATATGGCGGTCTATCTGGCCGCCAACATCGAACCTGCTCAAACGAAGCTGGCCGCGGTTCTGCAAATGACACAGGAAAAACAGTCGGATCAGGGACCCCTTCCGGTTGTTGCCATGGGATTGGGATGGCAGATCGTCGGTCCGGGCACAGTGCGTGAGCAATTTTCAAAAGACGGCTCCACGGCAGGCTTCAATTCCTACATTGCCTTCTCCAGAATTCATCGGACCGGCTTCGTCATGCTTTGCAACAGCGCTAACGTTACTGCAGAACTGGTGCCTCAGATCTACAAACTGCTGCATGAGGATCAGGCGCCTGTGAACTCGGATGAATGAGAGGCGCCTGGGCAGCCAACGGGGTGAAAGGCCCGGACCGTTGAAGCATTGAACACGGTTGCCTGATTTGCCGTTTGTCTTTGGAGGTGCTCATGATGAGAAGAAGAACACGCTGGATGATTTCCCTTATTTTGATCTATATCCTGATGGTTGCTTGCGCGGCCTTACCGGCGGCACAGGCACAACCTTCCGCGGCCCCTGCCTCTGCAGCCCTGACGCCTGCGATCATCACTGCAACAGCGGAGGCGGCTTCGCCCGAACTCGCGGTCTCAACGGAGAGTTCTCCCTCTGCGCTCGTCAAGTCCGGAACTTATCTTGAGACCATCCAGAGCGGCGGCCAGGCCCGGGAATATATTATCCACATTCCAACCCCTTATGACGGCACGCAGGCCCTGCCCCTGGTCTTCGTGCTCCATGGCTTCGGAGGTTCAGATAAGGAGATCGCCCGGGCCACCGGGATGATCGCCAAGGCTGACCAGGAAGGCTTCTTCGCTGTCTTTCCCAACGGCACCGGCACGCCGGGCGGCTGGAACGATATCATCATCCCGCAGCCCGTGACCACCGCAGACGATCTCAGCTTTTTCCGCGACATGATCAACCGCTTCGAGCAGCGCCTGCGGGTGGACCCCAAACGAATCTATGCGGCCGGCCTGTCGAACGGCGGGTTCATGACCTACCAATTGGGAGCGGAGTTATCCGACCAACTCGCGGCAATCGCGGTGGTAGAGGGCAGCATCGGAACGCATGAGGCTGGTTCATCGTTGGTAATCCCCCAGCCTTCCGGCCCGCTGTCGGTGGTCATCTTCCACGGCGAAAAGGATACTACGGTACCTTACAACGGCGGCGTCAGCGCCGGACAGCTGCACTTGAATTATTTCTCGGTGGCGGACGCGCTGGCGTTCTGGAATAAGAACGACGGCTGTACCCAACCCCCCGTGAAGCAGACGCTGAAGGACGGAAATGTACTGACGGAGGACTTTTCGGGTTGCACGGAGGGGAGCGAGGTCCTATTATATACCGTGACAAACGGCGTCCATGAGTGGCCGACCCTTCAAGATCATGAGGCCTATTCCGCTACGGACGCCATCTGGAATTTCTTTAGCAAGCATCCCAAACCCTGAGCGAGGACTTACCCATATGAAAAAACGCTCCTGCCGCCCCACTCTTTTTGTTGCAGTTCTATTTCTTATCGCCACCGGTCTGGCGTGCGCTTCCCTGGCGCCCACGGCCGCGATGACGAGCGCACCGGTTCCCGGGCCGACCGCGACAGGGCTGCCCGCACCGACCCTCCTGCCGACCGCCGCGCCCGCGCAGACCGGCCAGCGCGTGACCTTCACGAGCGATGGTCTGAGCCTGGAAGGGTATCTGTACAAGCCTGCAGGCGACGGTCCATTCCCCGGCATTATCTGGAATCATGGAAGTGAAGACAGCTCTGATCAAATTTCGGAGTTTGAGGCGGTGGCGCAAATTTTCGTTCCTGCGGGTTACGTGGTTTTTGCCCCGGCCGGCCGCGGGCAGGGTGGATCGCAGGGCCAGTCCATTCAGGATCAGGTACAGCAGGAACAAAGTTCGAACGGTGCGGCGGCGGCGCAAAAACTATTTGTCCAGCAGATGGAAGGCCCGCAACTGGATGACCAACTGGCCGGACTGGCCTATCTGAAAAGCCTGCCCTACGTGGACACTGCGCGGCTGGCGGCCGCAGGCTGTTCCTACGGTGCCATTCAAACAATGCTTGCCGCAGGCAAAGGCACGGACTACAAGGCCGCCGTTGCGATCTCGCCCGGCTCGGACAGTTGGGATGGCAATACACTTTTACAACAGGACCTCACCAAGGCGGTCAGCGGGATCAATATACCGGTGTTCCTGATCCATCCCGAAAAGGATGTGAGCGTCGCACCCGGTTATGCGCTGGCTCAGGAATTCCTGCGCCTGGGCAAAGCCTACAGTCTTAAGATTTATCCGCCCTTCGGCCCGGCCGATGAACAAGGACTCTGTTTTGGCGGCGCGCCGGGCTTTCACTGGTGGGCCTCCGATGTAGTGTCGTTCCTTGGCAGGGCCCTGTCGCCTGGTGCCGCCGCAAAGCTGCCGATCCCAAGGTTCAGGGCGCAGCAGATCACGCTCCAGAGCGACGGGCTCAATCTGGTCGGCTACATCTACAAACCGGACGGGCCGGGACCGTTTCCCGGGATAATTTGGAACCACGGGAGTGAGCCGGACCCGACCGACCAAAACGAGTTTGACGCGATCGCCTCGATCTTCGTGCCTGCCGGTTATGTGGTCGTAGATCCGGTGCGGCGCGGGCAGGGTGGATCCCAGGGCGATTACATCGTGGATCAAACCAAACAGGTATTTCAAACGAAGGGCAAGGTTGCCGCGGAGGAATTCGTGCCTGACCAAATGGCAGGGCCGCAATTGGACGATCAGCTTTCCGGCCTCGCCTATCTGGAGAGTCTGCCCTATGTGGACAGGAGTCGCCTGGCGGTCGTCGGCTGTTCCTACGGCGGTATGCAGACCCTCTTCGGTGCAGCATCCGGCAAGGGTTATAAGGCTGCGGTCGCCCTTTCTCCCGGTGCGGAGAGCTGGGACGGCAATCCGATATTGCAGCAGGCCTTGATCAAACTGATAAGCAGCATTAGCATTCCAACCTTTATCATCCATCCGGCCCAGGATGCCAGTCTCGCCCCGGGGTTTGCACTTGGCCCCCAGTTTCAGCAGTTGGGAAAGACCTATGGGCTGGAGATCTTTCCGCCTTTCGGATCCGCACTGCAGCATTGCTTCGGCGGCGGCGCCCCAGGCGAAGGGATACATCTTTGGGGTCCGGAGGCGCTCTGGTTCCTGAGCAATGTGTTGCATTGAGCACCCGGGAGGCGATAAGCGGGCATCGGTCAGAGGATGCCGGGGCGGACCATGGTCCGCCCTTTTTTTTCTTCCAAACCCAGCGAGGATCTGTGGTTTATAATTCCCCCGGCAATGGACTCCAAAACTCTGCACGTTCTCGAATACGACAAAATCCTGGACCGCCTGGCGGGCTGCTGTGATTTCTCCGCCTCGGCGGATCTGGCCCACGCGCTGCAACCGTCGGACAATTTCGAAGAAGTGCAGGGCCTGCTCGCCGAAACAACCGAAGCGCGCTTCCTGCTTTCGACCCATGAGCTCACCATCGGAGGCTCGCACGATATTCGTCCCTCCGCCGATCTTGCGGCGCGCGGCGGCGTGCTCGACCCGCAGGCGCTGCTCGAGATCAAAACCACCTTGGTTGCATGCCGCGACTTGAAAAGGTCCCTCGCCCATGCCGCAGAGAAGGCCCCCCGCCTCGCACGGCTCGCAGTCGGGCTCCCTGAACCTTTTGGGATCATCGACGCGGTCAGCCGCGTGCTTTCGGAACGCGGCGAAGTGCTTGACTCGGCTTCGGATAAATTGGCGAACATCCGCCGCGAGGGCAGAGTGGCGCGCGACCGCCTGATGTCGCGATTGCAAAAATATCTCGCGGATTCGGCCAACAAACTGCAGGAGCCGATCATCACGCAGCGCGATGGACGCTACGTCATTCCGTTGCGCGCCGAATTCAAGGGCCAGATCAAAGCCGTTGTGCACGACCAATCCTCGTCGGGTGCGACATTATTTGTCGAGCCGCTGCCCGTCGTTGAACTCAACAATCAGGTCCGTGAACTCGAACTGGCCGAGCGCGATGAAGAACGCCGCATCCTGGCCGAACTGTCCGCCCAAATCGGTTCGCACGCGGCGGAACTCAAGTACGGAATTGAAAATCTCGCCGTGCTCGACCTGGCCTTTGCCAAGGCAAAATATGCGGAAGAGCTGCGCGCCAGTGAACCGGTTCTGCAGCCCCTCCACAGCGCCCGGATGCCCAATCAGGACAAACGGGAAGCGGGGGGCGAGGATCGCAAAGGGTCATCCACGAACACCGGGCCGCAGCCCCTGCGCCAGGGGCAGGTGCAGGCCTTCAGCATCCTCCTGCTGCATGCCCGTCATCCTTTGCTTGACCCCCAGACGGTTGTGCCAATTGATGTCAATCCAAAGGCCGGCACGCGGGCCCTGGTCATCACGGGACCCAACACTGGCGGAAAAACCGTTTCGCTCAAGACGGTTGGCCTGCTGGCGCTGATGGCTCAAAGCGGACTGCATATCCCCGCGCAGAGCGGCTCGGAACTTCCCTGTTTCCATGAGGTCTTTGCGGATATCGGTGACGAACAGTCCATCGAGCAATCGCTCAGCACATTTTCAGCCCACATCACCAACATCATCCGGATTTTGAAAAAGTCCGACTCTCGTTCGCTGGTCATTCTCGATGAACTCGGCGCGGGGACCGATCCGCAGGAGGGAGCGGCATTGGCGCGCGCCATTCTGAGCCAGCTCATCGAACGCGACATCACAACCTTCGTTGCAACTCACTATCCCGAACTCAAAACGTTTGCGCACAGCACCGACGGCGTGGTCAACGCGTCGTTGGAATTCGATGTGCAGACTCTGCGCCCGACCTATCACTTGACGATCGGGCTGCCCGGACGTTCCAACGCCCTGGCCATCGCCCAGCGCCTCGGCCTTGACCCTTCACTGGTCGCCGCGGCCAGGAGCGAGATCAACCCTGACGATCTGCGGGCCGACAAGCTGCTCGACGACATTCGCAAGGAACGCAATCGTACTGCGCGCGAGCGCGAAAAGCTGGAGAAGTCACGCAGCAGACTGGAAGCACAGGCCCATGAGCTCGAAAAGCGTTTGGAAAAGATCGAAGACGAGCGCCGCGCCGTGCTGGCCAAGGCACGGGCGGAGGGCGAACTTGAAGTGGCGGTGTTGAAGCAAAACATCGAATCGTTGAAAGGACAATTGAAGAAGGCGCGTCAGCCGCTCGAGGCCATCCGGGCGTTGGAAGAAGAACTGAAAACGATGGAAGAGAAAACCCAGGCGCCGGTCGAAAGAAAGAGCGGCGAGCGGTCGGCGGTCGGCAATCAGCCGTTGAAACTGGGCGAGAAAGTCCGGATCGCTTCCCTGCAGTCCGAAGGAATCGTGACCGCCCTGAGCGAGACGGAGGCGGAGGTCCAGATCGGCACGTTGCGCGTCAGAGCCAGGTTGAACGATTTAGAAAAGCCAGCGGCCAGCGGCGAGCAGCCAAAACGCAGGGCGCCGATCGAACCGGACTACCCTCCGCCCGCGCCGAAGCCTCCGCCGACCACTGGCATGCAGATCAGCCTGCGCGGGAAACTGGTCGAAGATGGACTCGCCGAATTGGACAAATACCTGGAGAAGGCCTATGCCGCGGGTCTGCCCTTCGTCCGCATTGTGCACGGCAAGGGAACGGGCAAGATGCGTGAAGCCGTGCGCTCCATGTTAAAAGACAGCCCGTATGTAAGATCATATGAGGAGGCGAAGGACAACGAGGGCGGGGCGGGCGTGACAATTGCGACGATGGCAAAATGAGGAGCAGGAAAGCTTAACTCATTTGCTTGATCAGGGACCAGCGGCGCGCAAAGAAGTGAATGCGCCTTCGAATATAAAACACATTCGGGTCAGCCGCCGAGCGGCGTTCCTTGATCAGGGCAATCGCCTCGTTCGCGGGCATTCCCTGGGCGATCAAGATCGCGGCTCCCATCGCCACACTGCGATGGCGTCCATGAGCGCAGTGAACATACACTTTTCCGCCGGTGTGAATGACCTCGAGCGCCGCATTCACCCCGCGCGTCAAGGCGCGAAGCGGAATCGGAATGAGCGGATTGTCAAATGTGCGAAGCCAGAGATACTGGATATGCAGATCGCGAAAATGAGGCTTGGGGCCGCGCGTGAAACGCATGTTGATGACCAGGCGCACGCCCAAGCCGCGCAGAGTGTCGTAATCCTTGCGGCGCGGCGTCGTGCCAATGAACAGGTCATCGGTGATCTGTGAGAAGTTCACAGCCGAATCTTATCACGAGTAGTTTATAATTTTGTTGAGATTAAATCGGGAGCCGGGATATGACTTTTGACCAGGCCATTCAAGAAATGCAATCAAAGATCAGCGTGGCATGCGCCGCGGCGGAAATGAAAGTGGTCAGGATGTCGGCGGAGGAGGCGCGCATCACCGTGCGGGCGCCGGCGGGCGACATGCAGAAAATCAAAGACGCCGCCTTCCAACCCGCGCTGGATTTTCTGAACGGCGACGGATGGGATATTCAAGTCTTCGTGTATGATAAAGACGCACCGCCGCTGAAAGGATGAATTGGGCTCCAACAGCTGTATGCTATGACATATCAAGGCGTTCTTTCCAAATACGGACACTTATTAAATGTCCCGCCCCATACGTTCCGGCGCGCGGTGACCCTGCAGGAAGGCAATACGCCTTTGATCAAAGCCGACAATCTGGCGCGCCAACTGGGCGGCGGCTTTGAGCTGCTGATCAAATACGAGGGACTGAATCCCACCGGCTCGTTCAAGGATCGCGGCATGACCGCGGCTGTCAGTGAAGCCGCAGGACGCGATGCAACAACCGTCATCTGCGCCTCCACTGGCAACACGGCCGCCTCTGCCGCAGCCTATGCCTCACGCGCCGGAATGAGATCGATCGTGCTCATTCCGCAGGGCCAGGTCGCGGCGGGGAAATTAGCAGGCGCGGCCGTCTACGGCGCACAGGTGATCCAAATTGAGGGGTCGTTCGACGAGGCCCTGACGATGGTACTTGAGATCGCCAACAGGCATCCGATCTGTCTGGTGAACTCGATCAACCCATATCGCATCGAAGGACAAAAGACCTCCGCGTTTGAGATCTGCGATGTGCTTGAATCCGCGCCGGATTGGTTGTGTCTCCCGGTGGGCAACGCCGGCAACATTACCGCCTATTGGGCTGGATTCAAACAATACGATCAATTGAAGTCCACCGGCTTGCCGCAGGTGCTGGGCGTCCAGGCCGCGGGCGCCGCCCCACTCGTCTTGGGTCACGCCGTCGAAAAACCGGAAACGGTTGCGACGGCGATCCGCATCGGGAAACCGGCGCGCGGCGAACAGGCCCTGCAAGCCGCGGAAGAATCAAAGGGCGGGATCGTCGCCGCCGCCGATTCGCAAATCCTTGACATGCAAAAGCTGCTGGCCTCGCTCGAAGGGATCTGGGTCGAGCCGGCCTCGGCGGCAGGACTGGCAGGCCTGGCAGCCGAAATCGCACACGGGAAACTGGATCCAAAAGGCAAACGCATCGTGGCGATCTGTACGGGACACGGATTGAAAGACCCGGACATCATCACCAGGGATATGGCGAAGCCGCGCATCGTTCCGCCAAAATTGGATGCATTGGAAGAGATCATTTTGAGGTCACAGGACATTTACCAGGCAGATGCACAGAACACAGAGAAAAGATGAAAATGCTTGCGTTCTGTGCGGTTCTCCTGCCCGAGATGGAGAGGTTCACGTGAAAGTTCAAGTGAAGGTTCCGGCAACGACCGCCAACCTGGGCCCGGGATTCGACGCGCTCGGTCTGGCGTTGGATCTGTGGAATGAGGCTGAATTCACGTGCACGGACGACAAACAGATGCGCGTCACAATCGAAGGCGAAGGGTCGGGACAATTGCCAACCGACGCCACCAACGCCGTGGTCGTTGCGGCCTTGATGATCTATGATCTTTCAAAAAAATCGTGCCCCGGGCTGCATGTGCATTGCATTAACCGCGTGCCGTTAAGTTCGGGACTGGGATCGAGTTCGGCAGCCCTGCTGACCGGTATGCTCGGTGCGAATGCCTCGCTCGGTAATCCGTTCACAGACGAGGAAATTTTGAGACTCGCCATCGAAACCGAAGGACATCCTGACAACGTCGCGCCCGCCATGCTGGGCGGGCTGGTCGCTTCGATTGTTTATGACGACCATGTCGTCTCGATGAAATTGCCGGCGCGGGCACATCGTGCGCCGCTGCATGTGACCGTCGTCCTGCCGGATTTCGATTTTCCCACCAACCAGGCACGCGCCATTCTGCCCAAACAGGTTGACCGCAGGGACGCCATCTATAACATCAGCCGGGCGGTGCTGGTGACGGAAGCGCTGCGCACGGGTGATTTGGATTTGCTGGGCAAGGCCATGAGCGATGCCCTGCACCAGCCGTATCGCATCCCGCTGATCCCCGGCGCACAGGCGGCGATGGACGCCGCGCATCATGCCGGGGCAGGAGCCGTTGCCCTCTCGGGAGCGGGACCAAGCCTGATCGCGTTCTCGTCCAAACCGGAGCCGGCCATCGGTCAGGCGATGAAGCGGGCGTTCGAATCCGCCGGGCTCGCGGCGCGCATCTTCGATTTGGGAACCAGTTACGAGGGTGCGGAAGTTCTGATTGTGTGAGGGCGGGGAAGAGCGAATCGGAAACGGTCAGCAGGGAGGGAGCCGCAACTCCAAAGCCGGAGTCGCCGCCGGGCGGTGGATGAGAAAGTGGCCAGATGCCGGAGAAATGGCGGCCCACACCGCCCGCCCCAGCGGGGGGCCTGCTCGAATACACGAGCAGGGATCCGGATCGCAACCAAAATGCGCCTCGTCAATTGGAGAGCACGGGGGATGGGCCGCTTTATCTTCTGAAAAAGAACAGCGCCGAGAGCAACATCACCATGATGACCAGACCTCCGATGAGGAACAACACCCACCACGGCGGGCTGGCGGTGTAGGAAATCTGCTCCGCATCCGTTGTCATTTGAGAACGGATCGCCGTCACCTGCTGCGATACGGGGCCCAAGTCCGTCCAGGTTGAGCTGAGCGGGACCGCGCCGCCACCGGAGGTGGTAAATACCGCACGGTAAAAGACGCCGTCCTGGTCAGCGTTCTCCGCAATGTTGATGCCCGTGACATTTTGGATGCTGCGCTGCGAGATGGGGAAGGTGCCCAGAAGCAGCGTTCGCAGCTGGCAGGTGTAAGTCCCGGCCGACTTTCTGATGCAATTTACCTGGGTGGCATTCACAAAAATGGCGACGAAGAGCAGGCCAAAACAGATCGAGCCGAATAACGTTGCCAGGAATGGAAGGAAGGTTGCAGGGAAGTGGGCGAGTCTTTTCTTCATTTCGGCTTTCCTTTCGTGAGGTAATTTTAGCCGGAGGTCCGGCCCCTTTGAATAGTCTGTTGGGACTAGGGCGCAGCGCCGCCATACGGACTTTTCTGCGGGGCCCGCCCTGTGCTCCATCCGCCGCAGTAGGACAAGGCGGCGTGGGACGAAATGGAATATCTGCTTGAGAAGTTGAAGAATAGGGGATGGGGCGCGGCGGGTCAGGTCTCTGACCGACCGGCGGGCGGAATGTCCGTGCGGTCTTTCCAGCGATCGAGATGGAAATGCCGCATTGAATGGTCTACGGGTCGCAGGGTCCCGCTGGAGCAAAAGACCGACAGGGATCTCAGGCTGCTCCCCCGCAGGGCGAGGCTGGGGCACATTGCCCCGTCACGTCCGGGACGCGGAACGCCGCCTGCTGCTCCTCAGGCCGCCCGTGTTGCGAGGGGCCCACATTCAATGCAGCATCCCCCTAAGGTGTGAAAATTCCCGGCTGAGACTCCTTCATAAATTAAGAGGGAGACTGCCTCGGGCTGCCCCGTCGCAGCGGCCTCACTCCTTTGGAACGAAATACACATCCGTCGGCTTCAACTTGGAGTTGCGCAGGAAGCGCGGTCTCACGTCCATGCCGATCCAATCGAGCGAGGGCATTTGAGGGTCGACGCCCAGGAGACGCGTCAGCAATAGCGTGTTCACACCTTCGAACTCGATCAACGCCAGCACGAACGGCGTCTCCGGCAGGAATTCCTCCGAGCCGAAATAACAGACCGTAAACGCGTGTACCTTGGCGGGCGCGTTCGTAATGTCAATCCATGTTGTCTCTGCGCCGGAATACATGTCGTGGCCGCGCGGGTTGGCGGTGGTGTATCCGCTCACGGGGTCGCGCGAAGCGAGCAGCCGTTTATTCGTCAGCGCCGCGAACCATGGGCTGTCCTGTCCGTACGAGTGCAGGTATTTGACCGTATATTCCTGCTCGATCTGGATGGGCGTCATGCGCTTGAGAAATTCCAGCGCCTGCTCGTCGCTGCTGAGGGGGAACGGGATGCCGTGCACGATGTACCCGCCCAGTGTTTCTGCGCGTTGTGAAGGCAATTTGGCCATGACTTAACCCTCCCTTTCCAAAACGGAGACGGAGACGTATGTGCCTGTGCCGGCATGAGAATGGATCGCGCCTCGCTTTGCGTTCCTGACCTGAAGCTTGTCATCGTGAAAATGTTTTTTGATCGTGCCCTGCAGCTGCCACGTAGCAAATACGCCCTGCATGAGTCCGGTCGCGCCGACGGGATGTCCGCAGGCCATCAGCCCCCCCGAGGGATTCACTGCACAAGCCGGTCTGTCTTTGAATTTCAATCCGTAGTCAATGTTTGGGAGAAAGGCCTTGCCCGATTCTGCAAATGGTCCGCCTTCGCCATAACGGCATAATCCCAGATCTTCGTAGGTTTGAACTTCAGACGAGGTGTACGCGTCGTGCAGTTCAACGAAATCCAATTCGTTCAACGGATCGTGGATGCCGGCGTGCTTCCAGGCCATGTTGCCGGCGGTGCGTCCGGCGCGGAACGAATGGACTCCGGGATAGCGCGTGCCGTGATCCCAGAGCTTCTTGTAATACCGGCGCGTTTCATCGGACGATTTTTCCTGTTCGGTTGCATAATCGCGCATAAACGTATCGTAATCCACATGCGGGCGGTCCGCCATGCGCATCATGTCCGTGCCGCGTCCGATGCCCGCAACTCTGACAAGAGGACGCGGGACCTGCGCGCCGGCGGCTTCGAGTTTCTTCAAGCCCTCTTCCGAGCAGAGGATCACCGCGGCCGCGCCGTCAGACATCACGCAGATGTCGAGCCGCGTCAGGGGCCAGGCCACCATCGGCGAGTTGCGGACATCTTGAATGGTGATGCGCTGACTCTTCTGGGCGTACGGATTGTGGAACGCGTTCCTGTAATTCTTCACGCTGACATGCGCCAATTGCTCGACGGTCGTGCCGAATTCCTTCATGTGCCGCGTGACCATCATGGCGTAGTAGCCCGAATAAAAACCTCCGACGGGATAATCGAACGATACGTCGGAGGCCAGTGCGATGAACTCATTTCCCTTCCAGGTTTCCACGTGGGACATGGTCTCGAAACCGTACGCGACGCATACATCCATGTGACCGCTGGCGACGGACTTCCACGCTTCCTGGAAACAAAGTCCGCCGGTCGCGCCGCCGCCCTCGACGCGGTGACTCGGCTTGGGGCACAAACCGAGGTAATCCTGTGCCATGATGCCGGCCATCAGCTGCCGGGCGAAGTGATCCGAAAAATACGAGGCGACGGAACCATCCACCACGCGCGTAAAGGTTGGAAAGTCCAGGCCGAGATCCTGGATGGCATAATCATAGGCCTCCTTGATCACGGCCTGGAAGGTTTTATCCGGTCTGGCTTTTGCAAACTTGGAAACTCCTCCTGAAACTGCGTAAACAGGTCTCATCGGCGAACCTCCTTGATCGTTTGGGCTGAATTGATTTTACACGTTTTCGATGATAATGTTATCATCGAAAAGAATCGACCGACTGTCATCGGCTGGCATGGAAGATCTATGCAGTCGAAGCGGATGGGATGAAACGATCATCAGGAGCAGGATGAACACCAAGGAATATATCAAACAGATTTATGATTACACGTACTGGGCCAACCGCCGCTACTTTGCAGTTGCCGAGGGTCTGACCGAGGAACAATTGCATCGTATCCAGGGACACGGTTGGGGCGACGTCCACGCCACGCTGGTTCACATGATGAGCAGTGAATGGGTCTGGCTTCAACGCTGGAGCGGGGGCGCTCCCACAGCGCATCTGAACACGGATGATTTTCCAATCCTGGCCTCGGTCAGGAAGCAATGGGATGAAATTGAAGCCGAGATGCGCGCCTTTATCGAATCACAAACCGGGACAAGCCTCGGATCAAAGATCACCTACCGCAACTTCGGCGGCGAAACCTTCCGGGTGCCGCTGTACCAGATGCTGATGCACGTTGCCAATCACGAGACCCACCATCGCGGCGAGCTGGCGGCGATGTTCGCCCTGATGAATGTTGCTCACCCCGAGGAGGAAGTGATTCAATACTTCCTGAATGCCAGCGGGCAGAAGAAGTTTTGACGTCAGTCCGGGCGGAGCGAAGCGATCCCCGGATCGGTCCGAGACGGCCTCGGCGCTGCGCCCCTCGCACTGACCATGGAGAAGCATGTATCCATTTTTTCGTAACTACCTCTTCAAACTTGATCCCGAAACCGCACATCAGCTCACCCTGAACCTGCTGCGCCTGGCGGGTCCGTTCGCCCCCTCGCGCTGGATCCTGCAGGCGCTGTATTCGGCGCCCTCCAGGCCCGTCCATGCCTTCGGACTGGACTTCAAGAATCCCATCGGCCTGGCGGCGGGCTACGATAAGGACGCCCTGGCCTTGCGCGGGCTGGCCGCGCTCGGTTTCGGTCACCTCGAAGTCGGGACGGTCACCCCGCTGCCGCAGGGGGGTAACCCCAGGCCGCGCCTGTTCCGTTTGATCGAGGATGAAGCGGTCATCAACCGCCTGGGATTTCCCAGCCGGGGGACGGAATTTGTTCAGGGCCGCCTGAACCCTTCCTTGACCGGCAACTGGCTGGAACGGTATCTTGGATTTGGGCCGCGCAAACGCAGGCCCATCAAAAAGATCAAGGGCATCATCCTGGGAGTCAACCTGGGAAGGAACAAATCGACGCCCAACGAGGAAGCCGTCCTGGATTATCTGGCGTTGCTGCAGAACTTCGCGCCGCTGGCGGATTACCTGACGATCAACGTGAGCTCGCCGAACACGGAGGGCCTGCGGCGGCTGCAGGCCCGCGACATGCTCGAAGACCTGCTGAAGAATCTGCGCCAACAGCAATTGATCGAACAGAAACAGCTGGAACGACGTGTGCCTTTGCTTGTTAAACTCGCGCCCGATCTGAGCAATCAAGAACTGGAGGACGCGGTGGATGTCATCCTGCGCACGAACATGGACGGCATCATCGCAACGAACACGACCGTCGAGCGCGTGGGGCTGCGATCAGGCTACCGAAACGAGACCGGCGGCTTGAGCGGCAAGCCGCTCAAGGCCCTGAGCGAGGCCATGCTGCAAAGCATCCTCAAGCGTGTGAACAATGAGATTCCGGTTGTCAGCGCGGGCGGCATCATGAATCCGGAAGATGCCAAACGCCGACTCGATCTGGGCGCGACCCTCATTCAAATCTATACGGGCATGGTGTATTACGGGCCCGGCCTGGCCAGGGCGATCGCAAGGTTTTTGTAGACCCTTTTATGGTATATTCTTAACCATGGACGAAAAAATTACGATCATCGAGGGTCCCCCGCCGATCTTTGAACAGGTCAACGATGGCTGGGCGATGGGCCTGAACGAGAGCCCGAACGAGTTGATCCCGGCTCTCACGCGTCTACGCACATTCAACGGCAATGCCCTGGTGGAACGCTGTCACCGCGCCTGGAGCCATAAGCGCCCGATTCATTTGCATTATCGCAACGACATGGGATTGGAGGAAACTGCGCCCATCCTGGCGGCCCGCAATCTGGAAACCCCGGAAGGGAACGTCTTGCTGTTGTGGGTCTATCTCGACAGCGAACACGTCGAATACGAATCGGACGATGACGACACCGAGTCAAACAACGATAATCTTTAAGAACGGGAGAACAGAAGATAAGGGATAGGGATTCCAGGGTTCCCTGTCCCTTATTCTTTCGCTTGTCCTATGTCCGCGCTCCTGACCGGCCTCCAGGCGGGCGTGCTCACCCTGACCCTGAATCGCCCCGAACGCGCCAACGCGTTCAACGTCGAGCTGATCGGCGAACTGTTGGCCGCACTGGCCGGGGCGGAACAAGACCCACGAGCGCGCGTGATCGTGATGACCGGTTCAGGCCGGGTCTTCAGCGCAGGACAGGACATCTCCGAAATGAAGGAGAGCGGTTCGATCTCCTATCGCCAGCATTTGGAAAAGACGTATAACCCGCTGATCCTTCAAATTCGTCGCATTGAAAAACCGGTGATTGCCGCGCTCAACGGTCCGTGTGCGGGCGCGGCGTTGGGCGTTGCGTTGGCATGCGATCTGCGGTACGCCAGCCAGGAAACCGATCTGGTTGTCGGCTTCAGCGGAATCGGGCTTGTCCCGGATTCGGCGGTTTCGCTCTTATTGCCCGCCTTGATCGGTCTCGGACGCGCCGAGGAATTCTATTTCAGCAATGCGCCGATTTCCGCTCAACAAGCATTAGAATGGGGGTTGGTAAATCACATTTTCCCTGCTGTAAGTTTCAGCCAGGAAACATGGGCCCGGGCCGCGCGCTTGGCATCTGGCCCGGTGGGCGTCTTTGGGCTGACAAAGCGGGCGTTCAACCGGGCAGTATTGCCCAATCTGGAGGACGTGCTGAGCGCCGAATCTGATTTGCAGGAAATGGCCAGCAAACGGGCCGAACACAGGGAAGGCGTCGCGGCATTCCTGGAGAAACGGAAACCGAGATATATTTAAACACAGGGCACTCCGAGGAAAAATCTGTGCAGCCTCCGGATTTAAGAAAAGACCTGCGTCGTGAAAAAAATGGAATTTGAACCAGTCATCGGTCTTGAGGTTCACGCGGAACTTCGAACCCATTCAAAAATGTTCTGCTCCTGCGCTGTGGTTGATTCCACCTCCGCCGCGCCGAACACTGCGGTCTGCCCGGTTTGCTCCGCCATGCCCGGCGCGCTGCCGGTCTTGAACCGGACCGCGGTGGAATTCGGCATTCGCGTGGCGCTGGCACTGGAGTGTGAGATCCAAAACACGAGCATCTTTGCGCGCAAGAATTATTTCTATCCCGACCTTCCCAAGGGTTACCAGATCTCACAATACGAACGACCGCTGGCGATCAACGGAAAACTCGTCATTCGAATATCCGACGGCCAGCAGGCCATCCGCGTGCGCCGCGTCCATTTGGAGGAAGACACCGGCAAATTGACCCACATCGAGCGCGCCGGCCAATCCTATTCGCTCGTGGACCTGAATCGAGCCGGGGTACCACTCCTGGAGATCGTTTCTGAACCGGACCTTCATTCGGCGCAGGCGGCCCGCGGCTACGGTGAATCTTTGCGCGACATCCTGCGCTATCTCGGCGTCAACAGCGGCGATATGGAAAAAGGCGTGATCCGGTTTGAGGCCAATGTCTCCGTCCGGGAAAAGGGAAAGCAGGAACTGGGCACCCGCACCGAAGTGAAGAACCTCAATTCATTTCGTGCGCTCGAGCGCGCGATCGAATATGAGATTGTGCGTCAAAGCCGGCTGATCGAAGCGGGCGGTGCCGTCGAACAGGAGACGCTCGGCTGGAACGAAGCACGCGGAGAGACATATCCCCAGCGCAGCAAGGAAGACGCACACGATTATCGTTATTTTCCCGAACCGGATCTGCCGCCCCTGGTTGTAGAGAATGACTGGATCGAAAAAATCCGCAGAGATTTGCCGGAACTGCCGCGCGCCCGGTATCTGCGCTTCATCAAGGATTACGGTTTGACAGAGTACGACGCGGCCCGGCTGACGGAAGAAAGCGAGGTGGCCGGCTATTTCGAGTCGGCGCTCAAGAGTCTGCCGACAAACATCCCGCCCAAGACGATCGCAAACTGGATGCTGGGCGACCTGTTCTCGTTGATGAATCAAGCCAACCTAACCGTCAGCCGGCTCAAGGTCAAGCCGGAGGCGCTGGCCGGGCTGGCCCAGCTTGTGTTTGACGGACAGATCAACCAATCCAGTGCGAGAGCGGTGCTGGAGGAAATGTTTGCATCCGGGCAGGAGGCGCGGGCGATCATGGAGGCGCGCGGCCTCAAGCAAGTGTCAGACGAATCGTTGATTTCAAATGTGGTCAAAGGAATATTGGCTGAGAATCCAAAGGAGGTTCAGAGTTATAAGGCGGGCAAAGCAGGTGTCGTCAACTTCCTGTTTGGACAGGTGATGAAGAAAGCTGCCGGGAAAGCCAACCCGCAGGTGGTCCGGGCTGAACTGGAAAAGCAGCTGAAAGATTAACTGCCGATGGGACTGTTGCGAATCTATCTTGCCCTTTGTGTCGTTGCCGCTCATGCCGGGGTCAACTTGTTGCCCTGGCCGATGCACAGCAGCGTGGAAGCCGTGCAGATATTCTTCCTGATCTCCGGTTTTTACATGTCCCTGATCTCCACCAAATATAGATCGGCGATCGAATTCTATACCAGCCGTTTCCTGAGGATCTTCGTTCCGTACTACACCATCCTGGGGCTTGCGTTGCTGGCGATCACCATCACCGGTTCTATTTCGGGGAACTGGCTTGATCTGGCCCCGTACCTGGCATATTCGCCGCAGAAGAATGGCCTGCTTGGCGTTGTATTCACAGCCGCGACCAACCTGACCATATTCTTTCAGGATTGGGTGATGTTCCTAAAGCACGATCCCCGCCAAGCGTTCTCGTTCACGGGAAATTTCATGGGCGACCATCATCCTCTTTGGCATTATCTGATCATTCCACAAGCCTGGTCCATCGGTGTGGAACTTACGTTCTATCTCTTTGTGCCGTTATTGGGCAGACTAAAAACGCGCTGGCTCTGGATGATCGCGGCCATTTCACTGGGAATGCGGATCTATGCCTATCAGGTTCTGCATCTGACGCGCGATCCCTTCAACTACCGTTTCTTCCCCTTTGAACTCCTATTGTTCGTGATGGGCATGATCAGCCAGCGCATCTACGCGGCGACCCTGGCCAAAAAGGAACAATTTCAACTGAAGAGGCTCGTCCACTACCTGATCTTCGCCGCCGCGCTCGTCTTTTGCCTATATCTGGCTCAGAAGATCCCCGCCCATCTTCAAAGGCTGGGAGTGGCCAAACCCTATACGACGCTTATCTCGTACGCGGGCTGGGCCGTCGTGATCCCCATCCTCTTCCATCTGACCTCGCGTTTAAAGGCCGATCGCTTCATCGGCGAACTTTCCTATCCGGTGTACCTTGTGCATTTCACCGTGCTGGAGATCGTCAATCTGATCCTGGAAAAATATTCGATCCCGCAGAGTCCCCTGGGGGTGATCGGCGGCCTGGTATCGGTCCTGGTGGCGATCCTGCTTTATGTGTCCATTTTCAGGCCTTTCGAAAATAAAAGGCAAGGTCTAGTCAAGGACTTGCTGCAGAAATGGAGAACCCGGCCGCCAAAACTGCAGGCCGAAGTGGAGAAATAGCAGGATTTAATTCCCGGCCGCGCGGAACCAGTACATGATACTTCTCATATTGACGGGAAAATGAAAGTCGTGTAAGGTTAAGCGGTAAAGCATCAGGATTTTATTGATATGATCCAAGCATATTCGATAGGCGCTTCATAAGCGGGCACTCCCGTCCGGGTCTGCCCGCTTATATTTTCTAAAAATCAGGAGAAAAACATGGCTGAACAACTTAATGCTTTTCAGATGGCTCAGGAGCAATTTGATCATGTTGCAAAACTGCTCAAACTTGACTCCGCCATCTCGGAAGTCTTGCGCTGGCCGATGCGAGAATATTCCTTCCGCATCCCTGTGCGGATGGATAACGGCTCGACGCGCATCTTTCAGGGATTCCGCGTCCAGCACAACGATGCGCGCGGTCCGAACAAGGGCGGCATCCGATTTGCCGCGAACGAGACCTTGGACACCGTCCGCGCCCTGGCGACCTGGATGACATGGAAATGCGCGGTGGCGGATATTCCGTTGGGCGGCGGCAAGGGCGGCATCATCGTTGACCCGTCCACACTTTCGGTCCACGAGAAGGAACGCTTGTGCCGCGGCTGGGTGGATGTGATGTGGAAGAACATCGGTCCGCGCAACGATGTGCCGGCACCGGATGTCGGCACCACCCCTCAGATGATGGGCTGGATGATGGATGAGTATTCGCGTCTGGTCGGTCAATATACGCCGGGCGTGTTCACCGGCAAACCGCTGGGCGGCGGCGGCTCGGAGGGCCGCACCGAAGCGACCGGCTTTGGGGTCATTCACACGGTACGCGAAGCAATGAAACATCTCAAGCTGGACTCGAAGAATTGTATTGCGGCCATCGAAGGTTTTGGAAACGTGGCACAATACGCGGCGATCGGCTTCATTGACCAGCTGGGCGGAAAGGTTGCCTGCGTTTCCTGCTGGGATCGCAATAACAAGACATCGTACACCTACAGTCACAAGGATGGGATCGATCCGCACTTCTTGCTGACCATTGTGGACGAGTACGGCACGATTGACAAAAAGAAGGCTCAGGACAAAGGCTACATCGTGGAAGAGGGCGGAGCCTGGATCACGAAAGAGGCGGATGTCTTGATCCCCGCGGCCATTGAAGGGCATGTCAACGCCGATACGATCAAGAAGATGTCGAAGCGGGCCAAGATCGTGGCGGAAGGCGCCAATGGCGGTGTCACGCCCGAGGCGGATGAGTTCTTCAAAGCCAACAAGATCTTCGACATCCCCGATTTCCTATGCAATGCGGGCGGAGTCACAACTTCATACTTCGAGTCGGTTCAAAACGACATGAACCATTACTGGACGAAGCAGGAAGTTCTCGAGCGCCTTGACACCAAGATGACCCAGGCCTTCAACACGGTGCTGGAGATGTCCGTGAAAGAAAAAGTCTACATGCGCGACGCGGCGTATATGGTCGCGATCGACCGTGTGGTCAAAGCCATGCAGCTGCGCGGCTGGGCGTAAGATAAAACAATCCGGTCAACGGAGAGCAGGGACGCAGCGCGGCTGCGTCCCTGCTCGTTTAAATGTCGTGCTCTCACAATTCGCAGTATCTTTGTATTCGTTTGCCGATAATGGCGAGGCTGTCCTCCCAGAATTTCTTGGTGCGGATGTTGATGCCGAAGCGCGCCGCCAAATCCGCGGCCGAAGCTTCCCCGGTGGAGGCCAGCAGGTTCCGGTAATCGTCCACAAACGCCGCGCCGCGCTGCTGGTAGATGGCATACAGGCCCGTCGCAAACAACAATCCAAACGCGTAGGGGAAATTATAGAACGACAGGCCCGGCGAATAATAATGCGACTTCCAGGTCCACATGAACTTTTGCAGGTGGCGTTCATCGAGTCCGCCGCCGTAGGTGGCTTTCTGGGCGCGTTCCATGATCTCGTTGAAATCGTCCGCCGATAATTCCGCCTCGGCGCGGCGCTCAAAGACCTCCTGCTCGAACAGATAGCGCGAATAGATATCCACCACGATCTGCGCCGCGCCTTGGATCTGTGCCTCCAGCACCGCCAGTTCCTCCTGCGGATTCGTAACGGACGCCAGCATGGCCTCGCTCACGATGGTTTCGCACATGGTCGAAGCGGTCTCGGCGAGAGTCATCGGCGTCAGCTGCTGCAACTCGGTCTTGCCCGCTTCAAAGGCACAGTGATTATGAAAACCATGGCCCAGTTCATGGGCGATCGTGCTGACCTGATCGAACGAACCGTCAAAATTAACAAGGATGCGGCTTTCCTTTACGCCTGAAATCCCCATACAAAAACCGCCGCCGCGTTTGCCGTCGCGCTGCTCGGCATCAATCCAGTGATGATCGAAAGCGCGCTGCGCAAATGCCCGCAGATCGGGCGAGAATTTTCCAAAGTTGTCCAGGACAAAATCACGCGCTTCATCAAACGAATAGGTTTTATCCGTCCTGCCCATCGGCGCAAAGATGTCCCACCACGCCAATTTTTCCTTCCCGAGTTTTTTCGCTTTGGCTGCGAAATATCTGTGGAAGGTCGGAAACGAATCTTCCATCGCACCCAACATGGCCTTCAGGGTCTTTCGATCAATGCGCGCCGCGTCCAGGGCGGAATGAACGGCATCTGCGCGGCCGCGGCGTTTATTCAACGTAATTGCCTCCCCCTTGACCCCGTTCAGGCAGGCCGCCAGGGTTTCCTTGACGGACTCCCAGGCTTTGTTCTCCGCCTCATAGGCGCGATGCCGGACCGATTCATCCGGATGCGACCGCAGGTTGATCAAGGCCGGCATAGGCAATCTCTGCGCCTGGCCGTCCAGCTCAAAGTCCACGGAAAGCTGCGAGGTGAGCGTGCCTTGAAGTTTTTCAAAGGCATTGCCGCCGCTCAAGGTCATTTCTGCGGCGAGTCCTTCTTCGGCATCGCTCATCAAATATTTGCTTTGCTCGGCGGATTCCCGCAACATGAATTCATGGGCCGCCGCGGACTTGTTCGCCTTGATCACCCGATCCAGCTTCGGCGCGATCTTCCCTACCCACGCTTCAAACTGCACGCTGAGCTTGGTCATCGGCAGGCTGGCCTGTTCAAACTCCGACAGGGCGCGCATGGCGAGCTGGTCGCGCGAGTCGGTGCTGACAAACGCATAGATGTAGGGCACGAGGGTGCCGGACAGGGTCTGGATCTTGTTGATGCGGTCAATCGCCTGCCCCACCAAGGGCGCCAATTCCTTGGCTTTTGATTTCGCACCGGCTTTGCCGAGCCTGTTCTTGAAGAATGTTTCCAGCGCCGCGACCTGCTTTTTATAATCTTTCACTGCGGCCAGGTATTCTCTGGATGAGAGCGAGGGATAGATATTGCGCACATCCCAGCGAGGGGCAGAGACTGTCATAAGGATCTCCTTGAAGTGTGATGAGGCAAGTATACCAAAGCACGGAATGGAATGGTTTCTCCGCCGCGTGATCGTGACGTGTATTCCGAAAAGAATATGTTCCTTGAAAATTCACTATCTCAAATCTCATCCAGTTCCGGACTGTCTTCCGGAGCAAGTTCTTTTTTCAAGAGAAAATAGATGCCGGTGGAATGATCGTCGGCACTGCCGACCAAAGACTGTTTGCGACGAAGGATGATATCGATCACTTCCCAACCCTCCAGCCCGAATTCATCCAGCTGCGGGACTTGAAATCCTTCCGGGAGGGAGTCGCCGCTCAAGATGGAGCCGGAAGGCAGGTAAGCCATTTTGTAGCGAAAGACCTTGCGGCCTCTTTGAAGACGTGTCTTGGCGCTCTCCACTTTCCGTTTGAATTCGCGCTCTTCTTCGGCTTCCAATTCCTGGCGACGACTGGCAATCTGGGGAGCCGCGAGAATTTCCCGGGCCGCCTCGCAGATTTCTTTCTCGCCGCAATCCTCCGCGCTCAAAAGAAAGTCCAAGCCGCGCCGGTCGCCAAGCTTGACGAGTCCTTCCGCGGCATCTAACTGATTCATCCAATCGTCGTCTTCTGCCATGAGTTCATACAAGGTCTCGACATCGCCCATTGCAACCAAATCATTGATTTGTGATCCCATTCCGGCCTCCAGGTATTTGATTCACATTGATTTTATCATCACAAAGACTCCCTGGATCTGCGCTTGCATTTTGACCTCGGAGCCCATACAATGAAATCAAACGAGGAGGCCCGGATGAAACAGGATCGTTTCCTGATCGGCATTTTGATCGGCATCGGCATCTTGATCGTTGCCGCGCTGGCGGTCTTCTTCTCGCGCCAGAATAAACAGACGTATGTCTCCGAAGCCACGCCCGAGGGCGTGGTGCATAACTACGTGCTGGCTTTGCTCAATAAGGACTACCAAAAAGCCTATGGCTATCTGGCTGATCTGACCGACAAACCCAGCTTCGCCCAATTTCGTCAGGCGTTTGCCGCAGGGCGACTCAATCCGTCCAGCGCGGCAGTTCATATCGGCACGGCCGATATTACCGGTGCGGACGCCAGCGTTGAAGTGGATCTGGTCTACATGCCAGGTGATCCTCTCTCAGCGGGCTATGACAATGTCGGTTCGGCTCAACTGGTCAAGCAAAACGGCGCGTGGAGGCTTTCAGCCATGCCGACCTATAACCTGTGGGATTACAGCTGGTATCAGAAGCCATAACGGCTTTGTGTCACTGCGAGGCTTTGGAACGAGATCGTCTCAGAGACTCTCAATGACGGGAGGATGAATCCATGAAGATCGTTCGCCGCCTTTACTTTTACGCCGTGGCCGGGATCAGCCTCGAGGTGGTCCTCTGGGGTTTGATCAACCTGCTCCGTTCCATTATTGACCAGACCGTCGGGGGCGGAGCGGTGGCACTCGCGCAGGCGCTCGCCCTCATTCTGGTCGGCCTGCCGATCTTTCTCTTTCATTGGTTGTGGGCGCAGCGCGCCTGGGCACGCGAGGACGAAGAAAAAACATCCAGCCTGCGCGCGATATTTCTTTACGCGGTTTTGACCGGCACGCTGATTCCGGTCTTTCAAAATCTGCTTGCGTTAATTGATCGCGGCCTGCTCCAGCTTGCGCATCTGACTGTCGAGCGCGCGCTTTTGGGCAGCGGACAAACTATGGCTGATAATCTGGTCGCGATTCTGATGAACGGCGTCGTCGCACTCTATTTTTGGAATATTTTGCGCGGCGAATGGAAGACTCTTTCCGAGAAAGCGAACTTTGCCGACGTGCGCCGGCTTTATCGTTACCTGTGGGTTCTCTACAGCCTGTTGGCGACCGTCTTCGGTGCGCAACAGGTTTTGAGTTACCTGTTCTCCGTGGCCGGCGGTGCGTTGGGAGGCCTCCGCGCGGAGACCATGCTCAATGGCTTTGCCCTGCTGATCGTTGGGACACCGGTCTGGGTGTATTCCTGGCGCGTCGTTCAGGACTCGAAGGCCGAGGCGGCAGAGCGCGAATCGAATCTGCGTCTTGGCGTTCTGTACCTGCTGGCGCTGGGCGGGGTGATCACTGTGCTGACGACCGCCGCCATGTTCATCAACCTCGTGGTCAGCCAGGTCCTTGGCGCAGATATTCCCGCCGGCGATTTCATCCAACAGATCGGCGGACCGCTTTCGGTCGGCGTGCCGCTCGGCGCCGTCTGGGCCTACTATGGCCATTGGCTCGATCGTCATATCGAAAGCATTGGCGACCCGGTCCGCCAATCGGGCCTGAAGCATGTTTCGCAGTACATCCTGTCCGCGCTTGGCCTGGGTTCGGCCTTCACCGGTGTGGTCCTGCTCATCGAATTTATCATTGACCGATTGACCGGCGGCCCGATCTTGACCGGGGCCCTGCGCTCGGAACTGGCAACTGCCCTGGCGCTGATGATCGCCTGGCTGCCGCTTTGGCTGACGAGATGGATCCCCCTGCAAGATCAGGCACTTGCCAAGAATGAAATCGGCGATCATGCGCGGCGCTCCAATCTGCGCAAGGCGTATCTATACCTGGCTTTGTTTGCAGGCGTGATCGGAGGCATGGCAGCGGCAGTTGCGCTGGTATTCGAATTGTTCAAGGCGCTGTTCACGGGTCAGACCGACAGTTCATTCCTGGCCACTGTACTCAATGACCTGCAGGTGCTTTTCCTGTTCGCGGTCGTATTGATCTACCATTTGGTGGTTCTGCGGCGCGATGGTGTTTTCACGTCCGATGCCTTGACCGCGCAGCAGAGCAGCTTCCCGGTCCTTGTATTGGATTCAGGCGAGGGCTTCGCTGAATCCGTGAAGGCCGCCCTGTCACAGATCGCGCCGCATGTCCCGGTGGCCATCACCCAAGAGGCGCCGCCGGGAAGATTCCAGGCGGTCGTCTTGAGCGGCAGCAGCGCGCTCAACGCGCCGGCGTGGGTCCGCTCCTTTGAGGGCAGCCGCATCATCGTCCCAAATGAAGCGCCGGGATTGGTTTGGGTCGGCGGGGTCGCGCGGCCCGCGATCGAGGAGGCCGCGCAGGTGGTGCGCCAATTGGCGGAAGGTCAGGGGATCCGCAAACCGCGCGGCAATTCAGCCTGGCGATTTGTGATCAATGCCGCCGCGGCGCTGCTGGGTTTGCAATTCTTGTTGCTGATCCTGGCGCTGATTTTCTCGGCGTTGGCGGGACGTTAATGATATACTCGCACATCATCGACAGTGAGGGCTGACTTATGAAAGTAACGGTCTTGCAGGAAAACTTGGCTCATGGTCTGGGAATCGTTTCGCGAGCGGTTTCGCCGCGTTCGACCCTGCCGGTGCTCTCGAATGTTTTGATCGCATCGGACGAAGGGCGCTTGCGGCTCTCGGCGACCAATCTTGAACTGGGGATCACTTGTTGGATCTCGGCGCGCATCGAACAGGATGGTTCGACAACGGTGCCCGCGCGCACCTTCTCCGATTTGGTCAACACCCTGCCGGGCGACCAGGTGATGCTGGCGCTCGATTCAAGAACCCAGACGCTGAATGTGCGGGGCGGAACCTCCACCAACGATATCAAATGCATCGACGCGCAGGAATTTCCTCCGCTGCCTGTTCCGGACCTCGAGGGCGCAGTCCAATTAAACGTGGTGGATTTCCGCGAGATGATTCAACAGGTGGCGTTCGCGGCCTCGACCGATGAAGCGCGTCCCGTGCTGATGGGCGTGCTGATCCAGGTGGAGAAGGATAAATTGACGATGGCCGCCGCCGACGGTTTTCGATTGTCCGTGCGCAAAGCCACGTTGTCCGCGCCGGCCCCCGCGCCGATCTCGGTGATCGTTCCGGCCCGCGCCCTGACCGAGCTGGCACGCGTCGGGAGCGATGGCGAGGCGATGATCTCCATGGTCACCCCGAAGGGCCGCGGGCAGATTGTGTTCCGCCTGAAGGAGGTGGAGGTCGTTTCGCAGTTGATCGACGGAACATTCCCCGACTATCAACAGATCATTCCGCGCAAACATACGTCGCGCACGCTGGTGTCGACCTCGGCCCTGCTTAAGGCTTGCAAGCAGGCCGAGATCTTTGCACGGGAGGGCTCGAACGTGGCGCGCTTGAACATCAAGACGGCCGGCGCCGATTTGAAGCCCAGTGAAGTTGAAATGACCGCAACCTCAGAAGAGACCGGCAAGAACGAGACGATCGTCGAAGCAACGGTGGACGGCAGCGGAGTCCTGATCGCGTTCAACGTAAAGTTTTTGCGCGAGGCGCTGGAGGTCATCAAGACTCCGAACGTCGCGCTGGAAACATCCGCCCCGAATGCGCCGGGCGTGATCCGCCCCGTCGGGGATGAACAGTTCCTGCATGTGATCATGCCGATGCACTTGGGTTAGACCGTTCAGGATGCTTTTGGCAATAGAACTTTAAACGTCGAACCTTTGCCTTCGCCGTCCGATTCCGCCCAGATCTTTCCGCCCTGCGCCTCGATCAGACCCTTGGCAATTGTCAACCCGATGCCCAAGCCGCCGTAATGACGCGTGTTCGGCGGCTCGGCTTGATAAAACCTCTCAAAAATCTTCTTCAATTTCTCGGATGAAATTCCGATCCCGTGATCCTGCACCCACCCCATAATTCGATCGCCTTGTTGAGCCGCGCCGACAATGATCTCGCCCCCCTGCGGCGAAAAACGGACGGCGTTATTCAACAAATTGACGAAGGCGGACGCCGTCTTGTCCGGGTCCACCTTGACCATGATGGGCGCTTCCTTGAAGGCCAGGACCAGCTTCTGCTCATGGGCGGAGGCGATCTCCCGCACTTCATCGCAGGCCGCCCTCAGAATCGACTGAAGTGCCACCTCGGCTGGTTTGACGATCATCAAGCCCTGGGTTTCCAGCATGGTCAGATTGGTCATGTCTTCCACGAGGGATCGCATCTGCATGGCCGCATTCAACACATGCTGCGCGTGATCGGATAATTCGCCTTTGGCTTCCTCGCGCAGAAAGGAAGCATAGCCGATAATGATGCCGAGCGGAGTGCGCAGTTCATGGGAGGCCAGCGAAAGGAAATTGCTCTTGAGCCGGTCGGATTCTTTAACCTTCTCCAGGGCCTGCTTGGTCGTGGCCAAAAGCCGGGCATTCTGGATCGCAATGGCCGCATGGGAGGCGGTTACCGCCAGAATCGTTTCGTCCCCTCCCGCAAAAGTTCCCGTGCGCTTGTTCACCGCCTCCAGCACACCGATGACGCGGTCTTTAAGGAGCATCGGGACGCCCAGCAGCGATTTGACGTGAAAACGAATGTGTTCCGAAACGAGCGAATAATGACGGGGATCCTGTTCCACATTATTCAGGACGATCGCGCGATTCGTCCGAAAGATGGTTCCCGCCAGGCTGCCCTCGATCGGCACGGGGACTTCCGCGAGTTTCTTGGGATTCGAACCGGTTGCGGCAGCAAAATAAAGGTGAGGTTGTTTTTCATCATACAACAAGATGGATGCCGCTTCGCACTCCAACAGCTCGGTCGCGGTGCTCGTGATCACCTGGAGCAGGGTCTCGAGGTCAAGCGTTGAGTTAAGCGTGACGCTCAGCTCAACGAGGCGCTTCAATTTTTGATTGCGTTGCTCCAGATCGAGCAGGTCGTTTTCAGGCACGAGCACAGTGTAATGATTTTGGGTGCGCTTGGCAACCCCCAAAATAGAACATTAGTTCTACTTCGATCGACGGGCGATTCTCCGCGAACAATTCCCCTGCTGCAGATCTTCCATGGCGCACCCGCGCCTACCTGCCGGGGCTTTGGACCGGCAGCCGTTTCGACGCCGCCAGCCAGCCGATGAAGACAATCATGGCAACCCAGGCGGGAAATGTGGCAAGGGTCCCTCCGAATGCCAGGTTGAACCCGGGTTTGAGAAAAAGCACGGGCAGTGCCGCCACCGCATTGACTGCACCGTGGGTCAGGGCGACCGACCATGGGCTGCGCGTATTGAGATACAGCCAGCCGAAGATGATCCCCAGCAGCACGCAGAAGACAATCATCATGAAGATCCCGGCGATCGGATAGCCGGGATAATTTTCTCCCTGCACGATCACAGGGGCATGCCAGATTCCCCAGATGACGCCCGTGATAATGATCGCCTTCCACTGTCCAAGCGGCAATAACCGTGGAAGCAAAAAGCCGCGCCAGCCCAGCTCTTCCCCGAGCGCAAACAACATATTGAAGAAGGGCGCCGGCAGGATCGCGATCGCCGCCTGGGCCGATATCACGATCCAGGGATCTAGATTGGCCGCGCCCGGCGCATTCTTCAGGGACCCGCGGACCAGCTGCAGCTCCGGATCGAACCGGGCAATGCCGAACAGCACGGTCAGGACACCGGCCGCGATCGCCAACAAAGTCGGCAGGAACAGGGCCCACAAATAGAATCGTTTCGGCCCGAGCGTATTCAGACCGAGGATCGAAAATGGCTGCTTGGCGAACTGGCGGGTCGCAATGATCGCCCCGACCCCCGGCCCCCACATCGCCAGCGTCCATAGGCCCAGCCGGATGAATTGCTGGGACGAGGTCGTCCTGCCGGACAAAGCGAGCGGCATCAAAAAGAGGGTCCAGGAGATCGTGAACGCTATCGCAAGAAACCACAGCAAAGGCTTCCGCTCGATCATGCTGTCCGCCTAGGCCCTGGTCTCCCGTTGATACAGCCAGTAGGAATAGGCGATCAGGAAAATCGCCGAGCCAATCAACGGGAGGAACAGAAACCAGTAAGCCGCCAGGGCGCCGAAGAACGAGCCGATGATCGCCAGCACGCCCGTGCCCATGAACAGCCAGCTTCCCACGCGGTGAGTCTCGTCCCAGACCTTCTCGCTGGACAAGGTCCAGGGGGTGCGGATGCCGATGAAGAAGTTGCGTTTGGCCCTGCGAATCACAAAACCGATCAGGATGAACAACAGGCCCAATGCCGGCAGGAGCCAGGCGCTCATGTGGAACTGGGTGAGGCCAAGATTCCAAGCCAGGCTCAGCCCATAGATGTAGGCCAGGAAAAGCACGAGAAAGACGATGAACAAATTGAAGACATTGCGGAACTTGGCGATGTTCGCCTGCAATGGATCAATGAGCGGGATCAGCAGGAAGAGCACGCACAATCCCAGCGAAATGATCGGCATCAGGAACACGCCCCAGAACCTGGGCAGCGTGCCGTTCACCTGATCGTTGATGTCCCAATGCGAAGCCATGGGATCGGGAAGGCGATTCCAAAGGAGCACGCCCGCCAGCGTAGATCCGAGCAGTAAAACGAAGACGATCACAAGGGTCATTCGGGTGGACATCCGGTTTTCTCCTTTATGTTTCACGTGAAACCGATCTACTTTCTTTTTTCCGTACGCCTGAGCCAGACGTCGGCCAGGATCACGAATATTATCACGATTGCCGTCCCGGCGCCTGCCAGAAAGGCCGCCACCACCAGCGCACCGATGAGCTTGGTGAGGATGACCGCCGCGATCGTCACGAGCGCAATCGTCGTGGTTATTGTCATCATTTTTCGACGTGTCAGATTTTTCATGGGCAGGTGATCTTTCAACTCGGAAGGAGCGCTTAAGCCGATCCCAAAACACGGCCGGTTTTGCGCGGACCGTGCCCACTGCACGGGAAGGCCGCCTTTCATCACCGGCCTGATCGTCATTCCCGGGGCGCTCTGTTCTGCGCCAGGGAGGTGAGGCCGCTCAAGCCGCCCAGGTTCATGGTGTCCACCGCGGAAGACGGCACAATGACCAGCGCACCCTTCTCCTTCAGCCCTTCAAACAACATGTTCATCGCCCGCAGATGCAGGGCGGTCGGATTGTCCGTGTAGGCCCGAGACGCCTCCGCAAAGGTGGCCGCAATCTGCTTTTCA
>DATJBI010000035.1:0-3048 GCA_035515435.1 Anaerolineales bacterium | reverse complement strand
GATGGAATTGAAATGCAGATCAGATTTGATCCCCTGATATACGTACTCGAAGCCTCCTGGCGAGAGCGGCGAGCCGGTCTGCGAGATCTCGCGCAGCGAGGAAAGGTTGAACTGGGCGCGGGGTGAAAAACCCTCCTGCTTCAAGAACAACAGATAACTCGCACTGCAGCCGAAGATCGAGATCTGTTCCTCATCGATCAGTCTCCACATCGCACCGGCGTCCGGGTAATTGGGATTGCCGTCGTACAGGATGACCGTCGCCCCGACCGCCAGGGAACTCAACAGCCAGTTCCACATCATCCAGCTGCAGGACGTGATGTACATGATGCGATCGCCGCGCTTGAGGTCGGTCTGAAGCAGCAGCTCCTTGAGGTGATTGATCAGAACGCCGCCCGCGCTCTGCACCAAACACTTCGGTTTGCCGGTCGTGCCGGATGAAAACATGATGTAAAGCGGATGGTCGAACGGCAGCTGCTCGAACTCGATCCGGGGATCTTTTTCCTGCGACAGGAACTCGTCCCAAGGCACGGCGTTGGGAATCTTTTGAACATCAGGCGGCCGGTGCAGATAGGATGCCACAACGACCTTCGCCAGCGAGGGAATGCCGCGGGCGATCTGCGCCGCGTGGGGGGAGGTCTCGAAGATCTTTCCTTTGTAGAAATATCCGTCCGCGGTAAACATCACTTTCGGCTTGACCTGCCCCAATCGTTCCAGCGCCGCAGACGGACCGATGTCGGTGGCGCAGGATGACCAGGCCGCACCGATGCTGGCTGCGGCCAGCATGGCAATGGCAGCCTCCGGCATGTTGGGCATGTATCCAACCACGCGGTCGCCGGGGGCCACGCCCAGTTCGCGCAGCGATCTGGCCAGCCGCGCCACCGAATCATAGAGTTCGGCATAGGTCAGCCGCCTGGAGATTTGGGTTTCGCCCCTGAAGACGAGCGCCGGGCGATCGTCGCGGTAGCGCAGCAGGTTTTCTGCAAAATTCAGGCGCGCACCGGGGAACCATTTGGCGCCGGGAAATCGGTGGATATTCTCCACGACCGCATCGTAGGGGCGTGAATATTTGATATCGGCAAATTCCCACATGACGGCCCAGAAGTCGGCGCTCTCGGTAACCGACCAAGCATAGAGTTCGCCATATGTCTTGAAGTCGAGATGATGCGTGCGATGGATGTACTCGATGAAGCGCGTAACGTTGGCGTCTCGTTTGCGCTCTGCGGATGGAATCCAAAGCGGGGTTTTCATCAGACTCTCTCCTTTGCCTGCTCGAATTATAAGCGCATCCGTGAACGGAGGCGCTGGCCGATCACTTCTGCAGGCACTCGATCAGGTCTTTGCTGGCGCCCTGCGGCTGGACTGCTGTGATCGCGAGGACCGGCTCCGATGCAACCCTGTAAACAGCGCGCACCTCCGACGTTTCCCAGCTGCGCGGCAGAAATCCGACCGCACCCGCATTCCTGGCGACCGAATCCAACATGTCCTGTGCGCTGACCGCCAGCCGCGCCAGGGATGTGACGGGCTGGTCGTTCATCACATTCTGTTCGAAGATCTGCTGAATATCTTCAGCCTGGGCGTAGGTCCAGACCTGAATGGGCAGCTCGGGGCCGCCGACCTCCCTCCAGTCTGCTGCCTGTCCCAGAAAAATGGAATGGACCTGGTCGAGGGTCAATGGGCCCAGGCTGCTCGGGGATGGAACGATCACGTCCACCTCCTCACTGCCGACCTGGTAGGCAGGCGAGGTTAATGGATCGGGCGGGCCGAGGCGCAGGGTAATATCCGCCGTCTGGGGGTCGGATAGGACGATCGCGGTGGAGGCCGTCGAGCAATCATAAAGATCGGCCAGCCGCCCCGAGGCGCCGGAGGTGACATAGACCCTCACCGCCTGCGGCGCAGGGGCGGTCGCGGGCGCGCAGGCAGTGAAAAGAAGGAAAGCCGCAAGGAATATCTTTTTCATATCCGGGCGGAGGAACCCCGCCCCTGCAGGTCACGCCGCAAACAGGAACGCCACGCACAGCAGGGCAACGATGAAACAATATGCGGAGAACAGATACAGGGAATGCTTGCTCACATAGTTGATCAACCAACGGATGGAGAACCACCCGAGGATGGCGGCCGCAATGAACCCAACGGTCAGCGGGCCCAGGATCGTATGCAGGATGTGGGCCCTGAGCACCGATAACGATTCATAGCCGCCTGCCGCGAGCATGATCGGCGCCGCCATCAAGAAGGCAAAGCGCGTCGCCGAGGGACGGTCGAAGTTGCGCAGCATGCCGCCGGGGATGGTCGAGCCGGAACGGGATGAACCGGGGAAGACCGCCAACACCTGAAACAGGCCGATGATGAGTGCATCCAGCCAGGTGATCGAATCGAGGTCCCGCGCCCGCCTGCCGAACCATTCGGCGACGAACAGCAGGACCGCCGCGGTGAACAGCCGGATGGCGGCTTCCATGAGAGGATTTTGGAACAGGCTCTGAACCGCATCCTTCAAAAATAACCCGGCCAGCCCGGCAGGGATCGTGGCCAGGATGATATACCAGGCCATTTTATTTTCCGGCGTGGAGAATGGCCTGGCAAAAAAAGCCTTGATCATCGTCCAGAAATCCTTCCAGAAGTAGACGAGCAGTGCCAGGAGCGGCCCGAGCTGGACCAGGACGAGAAAGGCGAACATGCCCGGGTCGGAGGGGATATTCAGTATTCTTTGGACGATGAGCATGTGCGCCGTGGACGAGACCGGGATGAATTCCGTCAAGCCCTCGATCAGGCCGAGCACCAAAGCATGGAAGATGTTCATGAATTTTCCTTTGTCAATTGAGATTTATTAACGATCATGGGCGGGACCGGCTGGAACTGCACCAGCCGTGCTCCTCCCGTGCTCGCAGGCCGCTTCAACTTCTTGCAAACCGCCAGGCGTTTGGGCCCGACCACGTCGGCGGGCAGATCCGCCGCGCTCGTCCCTTCCTCAGCCGGCCGGCGGGCAGCAGGGGTGCTGTCAGTCATCCTGCCGGACCTTCCCCCTGCCAATTCGTTCTGCATTGCCGTGCCAGA
>DATJBI010000034.1:0-40722 GCA_035515435.1 Anaerolineales bacterium | reverse complement strand
CTGCTTAATATGACGGGACATACTGCCAAAGTGGGTGGCTGGGAATTGGATCCCGTCACGGGAGATGGGGCCTGGACCGAGGAGGTTGCCGCCATTCATGATCTGGATCCACTGGTAAACCCAAATAAGGAAATGGGATTTGGATTTTACGTTGGTGATTCCCGTACTCTGATCGAAGCGGCGGTTAGGGATGCCATTGCTTATGGCACGCCTTACGACTTGGAGTGTGAAATCATCTCGGCCAAGGGCGTGCATAAATGGATTCGCACCATCTGCAAACCAATCCTTGAAAACGGCAAAGTTGTCAAACTTCGCGGTTCTTTTCAGGATATATCCGATCGTGTGCAGGCGGAGGAGGTGATTCGTGAAAACGCCCGCCAAATGCAGGCCCTAGTCACCTCGCTCGATGATATTGTTTTCGAGTCGGATGAGCACGGGACTTATCTCAACGTTTGGACAGCAGATGAAAGCCTGCTTGTCAGACCAAAAGATGAATTAATAGGAAAACGGATCAGAGAAGTTATGTTTGACGAAACCGCGACGCGGTTTGAAAAATCGATCCAAAGCGCACTGAAGAGCGGCCAGGTCGAGGAGATTGAATATCTTATTAACCTGGCAAACCGGGAACGATGGTTCCTGGCTCGCATTAACCCAATCCATGTGCCGGATCGTCCGAGCAAGACTGCTTCCATACTGGTGCGTGATATTACCAAGCAAAAGCAGGCGCAGGAATCGATCCGACAGGCGGAACATAAATATCGCAATATTTTCGAAAATGCAACCGAAGCCATTACCCAATCCACGTTCGACGGCCAATATCTCACTGCCAATCCCGCGGCCGCGCGCATGCTTGGCTACAGCTCTTCCCAAGAGTTGATCTCCAGTAGCTTGGATCTCAATCGGCAATTCTATGTGAAGCCCAAACGCCGCGAAGAGTTCTTAAGCCTGATCGAAAAAAATGGGGTTGTCAATGACTTTGAATCTGAAATCTATCGCAAGGACGGAGAGAAGATTTGGATCACAGAAAGTTCGCGCGCCATTCGAGCCGAAAATGGAACCACGCTCTACTATGAAGGAAGCGCAACGGAAATCACCGAGCGTAAACAGGCAGAAAAAACATTGGATGAAGAACGAAATCTTCTCCGGACTCTCATTGATATAATACCGGACCGCATCTATGCTAAGGATACACAAGGTCGCAAGATCATTTCCAACACGGCAGATTGGCAGGCATCCGGCGGTAAATCGCTGGAAGACATTCAGGGCAAATCAGATTTTGATATGTACCCGGCTGAGATGGCGTCCAAGTTTTGGACCGATGATAAGCTGGTTTTGGAGACTGGAACGGCAGTCTTAGAGCGCGAAGAGCCGGGGAGGGATCGTCAGGGCAATCCGGTTTGGGTTCTGACAACCAAAATCCCGTTACGAGATAGTCAGCGCCAAATCATAGGGCTTGTGGGTATTGGAAGAGACATTACCGGACAAAAGCAGGCCGAATCAATTTTGCGTGAAAGCGAGGAAAGATTCCGTTCCTTCATCGAGCAGTCCGCTGACGGCGCAGTTCTGATTGACGAGCAGGAAAAAATCATTGAATGGAATGCGGCCCAGGAAAGAATCACAGGCATTCCGAAGGTGCAAGCGATCGGTTCGTCCTTCGCCGAGATGCAATTCCGATTATTGCCGTCCAACCGCCGCGCTGGACACAGTGTCCAGTTCTTCAAAGATGCCATGCAGAGCGCCTTTCAGAGCGGCACATCCAGTCAGTTCGGCAAGCCGTTCGAGGTCGAGATCCAAACCGCGGCCGAAGAACACAAGATCCTGCTGCAGACCGCCTTCCCCATCAAGACGGAAAAAGGCTTCCGGCTTGGCTCCGTGATCCGCGACATCACTGAGAGCAAACAAGCGGATGCAATAATTCGCCAGCGATTGACAGAATTGGAATTGGTCTATGAAAGCAGTTTGGAGCTTGGTCAAATTCTCGAGCCGGAGGATATCGCCCAAAGAGTCCTGAATCAGATGGACCGGCACTTGAACTGGCACCATAGCATCATTCGTCTGTATGATGCGGAATCTCAAACGCTGAAAGTCGTCGGCTCCAATGCACCCGGCATAAAAGATAAAGCAGAACGTCAAGAACTTGAGGCGCATTTCAATGATTTGATTCAGAAACTGGGCGATGGTCTGACCGGCTGGGTGGCTCAACATGGTCAAACGCTTCGCATCGGCGACTTGAAGCATGATGCTCGTTACATAGAAACTTTCCCCGATTTGAACTCGGGTCTTTATGTCCCGCTCATCGCAAACAACCAAACCGTCGGCGTAATCAGCATCGAGCATGAACTACCGAATGGATTCAGCGAATCGGATGAGCGCCTGGTGATCACATTGGCCAATCAAGCCGCGATTGCCTTTCAAAACAGCCGCCTGCAGAAAGAAACCGAACGACAATTGGACCGACTGCAAGCCCTGCACTCCATTGATGTCGCAATTACCAACAGCCTCGATTTGAATGTGACGCTGGATGTTTTGCTCACACAAGTGATTCAACAATTAGGCGTGGACGCAGCCGCCATCTTCCTGATGCAACCCGATGTGGGTAGCCTAAGATTTACATCGGGGCAAGGTTTCCGAACCCATCTGCTTGAGAAAGCCGGCTCGACTCTTTATATGAACGAGGGCATTGCTGGACGCGCAATTCTGGAACGCCGCCCCATCGAATCACAAGCACCGCTTGAATCGCAGGGAAAATTTAAAGAAGTTTGGGAAGCCGAAGGATTGCGCTCCGTTTATGCTGTCCCGTTGATCGCAAAAGGAGAACCGAAAGGAGTCCTGGCGGTCTTTTCTCGCTCGAAAAGGAACGCGATTGCAAAAGATCGAATTAGTTTTCTTGATACGCTGGCGGGTCAGGCCGCGATTGCTGTGGAAAACATTCATCTATTCGATGGATTGCAGAGAAGCAATATGGAACTCGCAATCGCTTACGATGCCACCATCGAAGGCTGGTCGCGCGCCATGGATTTGCGCGACGAAGAAACGGAAGGCCACACCAAACGCGTCGTAGATCTGACCCTGCGGCTGGCCGCCCATTTCGATTTCTCCAGCGAGATGTTGATGCACATACGACGCGGCGCGCTATTACATGATATCGGCAAATTGGGCGTCCCCGATTCCGTTCTACTCAAACCCGGTAAACTTACGGACGAAGAATGGGTTCTCATGAGGAAGCATCCCACCTTTGCGTTCGAGATGCTTGCCCCGATTCAATATCTGAACCGGTCACTCAATATTCCGTACTGCCATCACGAAAAATGGGACGGCACCGGATATCCGCGCGGCTTGAGCGGTGAGCAGATTCCGCTGGAGGCCCGCATCTTCGCCATTGTGGATGTTTGGGATGCACTGACCAGTAATCGTCCCTATCGCAAAGCATGGTCGAAAGCAAAAACGTTGAAGCATATTCGCTCGCTGGCTGGCACACACTTCGATCCGGCTGTAGTGGCAAGATTCCTGGAATTGCAAAAAGGGAATAATCGACGACAACTACAAAGGTGAGGAATATCGTCACGTTAAACACAAGACTCCTTGCTTTGACGATTGTGAATTCCTACGCTATACTAGAATTAGTCAAGGAGTCCGCTAGCCGATGAGTTGGGTGGAGACTAGCCGACACGAAAACGAAAAGACTATTCAATTAACAGGAGGCTTCGATATGGCTTTCAAACTCACTTACGCTACCATGCACAACCCGCCCGAAGAACTGCATCAGGGCTTCGATAAAGCAGTCGCAACCCTCAAACAGAATCTCGGCAAGGAATGGGGCATGATCATCGACAACAAAGATGTCTACGCCGATGAAAAATGGGATGACCGCTCACCAGTCAATACGGATTGGGTATTAGCCAAAATGCAAAAGGGCAATGCCGAACATGCCCGTCAGGCGGTCGAGGCGGCGCGCCGGGCATTTCCCAAATGGAGTCACACTCCGTGGCAGGAGCGCGTCAAACTCATCCGCAAAGCGGCGGCATTACTCGAAAAGCGACTCTACGACTTGGGCGCGGCGATGGCGCTTGAAGTCGGCAAGAACCGCATGGAGAGTCTCGGCGATGTGCAGGAAACGGCTGACCACATGTATTATGCCGCGCAGTTGATGGAGCAGAATAAGGGCTTTGTCAAACTGATGGGGAAGGATCCGCTTGCGGGTTATGATGCGACGAACGTATCTCTGCTTCGACCTTACGGCGTGTGGCTCGTCATCAGCCCGTTCAACTTCCCCTTCGCGTTGACCGGCGCGCCAACCGGCGCGGCACTGACCGCGGGCAATACCGTTGTGATCAAACCCGCCACGGATACTGCATGGATTGTCCGCTTATATGCTGAATGCTTTCGCGACGCCGGCTTTCCGGACGGCGTGGTCAACTTTGTAACCGGTCCCGGCTCCACACTCGGACAAGCACTGGTGGATAGTGAAGAATTTGACGGCGCAACCTTCACTGGTTCATTCGACGTCGGTATGAAGCTCTACCGCGATTTCGCCCAGCGTAACTATGTCCGTCCCGTGATCCTGGAGTTGGGCGGCAAGAATCCCGCCATCGTTTCGCGCCATGCGAATTTGGAAGATGCCACCACTGGCATTATGCGCTCTGCTTTCGGCTTGCAGGGACAGAAATGTTCAGCAGGATCACGCGTGATCGTTGAGGAGCCGGTTTACGATGAGTTCGTTTCGATGCTAAAGGAAAAGACGAATCAACTCGTCATCGGCGATCCAACGGAACGCGCGACATTCCTCGGTCCGGTAATTAACCAAAACTCCTACAATGACTTCAAGAATTTCACCGAGGAAATCAATCAAGGCGGCGGGAACTTCCTGACGGGCGGACACGTCAAGACCGGCGGGATGTTCGATAAAGGATATTTCTGCGAACCAACTCTCGTCACTGATCTGCCATTTGAACATCGCTTATGGCAATATGAAATGTTCCTGCCGATTACAACCATCGGCAAGGTCAATGATCTCGACCAAGCCATGAAGATCGCAAACAATGTCAATTATGGTTTGACGGCTGGCTTCTACGGAGCAGAGAAAGAAGCCGCATGGTTCTTCGATAGGATCGAAGCGGGCGTGACGTACGTTAACCGTCCGCAAGGTGCGACAACCGGAGCTTGGCCGGGCTTCCAGCCGTTTGGCGGATGGAAAGGCTCAGGCGCGAGCGGCAAGAACGGCGGCGGTCTCTATTACCTTCAACTTTACATGCACGAGCAAATCCAAACGCTCATCAAACATGCGAACGGAAAAGCTAATGCAAAAAAAGCCTTCGCTAAAAAGCCGATCAAGAAAGTTGCAAAGACGGCGTCCGCGAAAAGGAAAGCGGTTAGAAAACCAGCCCGCCGAGGATAAGGTCTCTGAACCCCTTCCCCACTAAGGGGAAGGGGTTTTTCTTCAATTACTTATATTTCTAAAGCCAATAAAACCATGATCAATGAATTTCTGATTCGCCTGGGTAATTTCTTTACTGTGGTTGGCATCGCTCTGATGATATTCTTTGCAATCTCATATCTAGGCAATACGCCGGATTTCAAGTATTTCTTCTTTAGTCTCATCAGCTTGTTCATCGGTTGGCAGCTATCCAAGCGCAAAGCACCCCCGCCTCCCAGCGGACGTTTTGCAACCCTTCGAAGGATGCGCGAGAACAGCAAAAAAGGTAAAGGGGAAGAAAAAAAGGAAAAGGAATAATATGTCCAAGCTCATCACCCTTTCAAACGCCCTCAAAAAATATGTGAACGATGGAGATACGGTTTATGCGGCAGGCTTTACGCATTTGATTCCGTTCGCGGCCGGGCACGAGATCATCCGCCAACACAAACGCGACCTGGTGCTGGTGCGCGCTACCCCCGATTTGATCTACGACCAAATGGTCGCGGCAGGCTGTGCGCATAAAGTTATTTTCTCCTACATGGGCAATCCCGGCGTCGGGTCGCTTCGCATCGTGCGCGGCGCGATTGAACAGGGCAAACTGGAATGGGAAGAATATTCCCATTTTGGGATGATCACACGTTTGCAGGCGGGCGCTGCAGGTTTGCCTTTCCTGCCAATGAATCAAACTGCAGCAACCGATCTCGAGAACGCCAATCCAAACATCAAGCGCATTGCTGATCCGTATGGCGGCAAAGATGTAATCGTCGTGCCAGCATTGAATCCGGATGTTGCGATTGTCCATGTGCAACGTGCGGACAAGGAAGGCAATGCGCATTTGTGGGGCATCATCGGTGAGCAAAAAGAAGCCGCGTTTGCCGCGAAGAAAGTCATCCTGACTGCGGAAGAAATTGTGGACGAGTCCGTGATCCGGTCCGATCCAAATCGAACATTGATTCCATCCATCGTTGTGGATGCAGTCTGTCACGTTCCACACTCTTGTCATCCATCTTATGCACAAGGATATTACGACCGCGACAATGAGTTTTATTTGCAATGGGATAAGATCAGCGAGTCGCTGGATGCCGTAAAAAGTTATCTTGATGAATGGGTCTTCGGAGTCAAGGATCGAGAAGAGTACTGGGGAAAACTTGGCGACGAGATTCATAAGCGACTACAAATCAAACTGCGATATAGTGAACCGATTAATTACGGGGAATATTGATTTATGATTCCGTTCGTTCACTTCGGTGGTAAAGGAGTGCCTCTACATTTTATTCACGCCAATGGTTACCCGCCGACTTGTTATAAGCCATTGCTTGAACTTTTTGCGACACGGTATCAGGTATTTGGGATGTTGTTGAGACCGCTGTGGCCGGATTCAAGACCTGAAGAAATCCATGACTGGAATCCTTTTAGTACAGATTTGATTCGGCTATTGGATGAAAAGAAAATAGATTCGGTCATTGGCGTCGGGCATTCCATCGGCGCAACCGTTACATTGCGCGCTGCGCTCGAGCAATCAAGTCGTTTTCGTGTGTTGGTATTATTGGATCCGGTTCTCTTTCCGCGTTATTTCATCCTGGAATGGAATCTGATGCGGATGCTGGGATTGGGTTACCGTTTGCATCCGCTCATCAAAGGCGCGCTCAAACGCCGCCGCGAGTTTGATGATCTCGAGATCGTTTTCAATGGTTATCGAAGACGAAACATTTTTCGCTTCTTCTCGGATGAAAACCTGCGCGCGCTGATCCAAGGCATGACCAAATCACGAGCAGGCGGAGGTTTTGAATTGGTTTATAGTCCAGAATGGGAAGCACAAATTTATTACACCGGCATTTGGCATGATTGGGATTTATGGAATGAGATACCCCGCCTTGAAATTCCAACGCTGATCATTCGCGGCACAGAGACCGATACATTTTGGGAATCCACCGCGCAGGCGGTCCAGACGAAGAACCGCAGAATCAAAATCATCTCTTTAGAAAAGTCCACGCATCTTTTGCCAATGGAAAAACCGAACGAAGTATTCGGGATCACAGAATCATTTTTGAAGGATGTATTATGACTGAATTAAATTATTCCTCTGCTGAATTAATGATCATCAACGCCGCGCGCTTGCTGCGCGATGGCGACGTTGTTTTTGTCGGCGTGGGCCAGCCCAACCTGGCTTGCAACCTCGCCAAACGGACTCACGCACCGAACCTTGTCATGATTTATGAGGCCGGCGTAATCGGAGCGGAACCAGCGCGGTTGCCGCTTTCGATTGGCGATCCGACTCTGGTCAGCGGGGCGTTGTCGGTGGTCAGCATGTACGACATCTTCACGCTCTATCTGCAACGCGGCAATGTGGACGTCGGCTTCATGGGCGGCGCGCAGATTGATAAATATGGAAATATCAATGCCACGGTGATCGGCAAGGATTATTCGCATCCGAAGACGCGCCTGCCAGGTTCGGGTGGCTCGCAGGAGATCGCGGCCTGGGCAAATCGTTGTTATCTGATGACGCCGCACCAAAAGCGCCGCTTCCCCGAAAAAGTGGATTTCATGACATCGGCTGGATATTTGCATGGTCGCATAGAACGCGAAGCCAGCGGTGTGCGCGGCGCAGGAATGCTGGCAGTTGTCACAGATATTGGAATGATGGAACCGGATGAAAATGGCGAACTGATTCTGACCGCGCTTCATCCAAACAGAACGGCGCATGAAGCAACAGAAAATACTGGATGGGATTTGAAGGTTTCTTCAAAGTTGATTACAACGGATCCTGTTACCGAGCAGGAACTTAATATCCTGCGAAATGAATTGGATCCAGCGGGGCTTTATCTAAAAGGAAGTTGAGTTCATCGAGCCGATCACTCCCACTCGATGGTCACTCCGCTCCATGAACTTTATCCCTCGCTCCGAACCGCGGCCGCGCGCTGCGACAACATTTGCGCCCCGTTCTTCGGGCTGGGAGCCCGCCGAGGCGAGCGGCATGCTGCCCTCTGCAACACGGTAACAACTTCACCAAAACTCAGTTGAAATTTTATTTACGAACAGCCTTCTTCTTGGGTCTGCTGCTTCGTACCGCCTTGCGTACAGGACGAACCGTAGGTGGGGCTAAGGGTTTACTTGGAACAAGCTGGGTTGGGGTTGAGGGTTGTGGGAGAGGAGCGGTTAACTCCTCATGAAAGAATTTCAATAACTTATAAACCAAGATCGCAGGCCAGAATATGCCCTTGAAAAATCCTAATACGCGCGCTCTAGGTGTAGAGGCCCGACCGATATAATATACCCATGCACCGATTACACCCAATCCATAGATGGTATTGGATGTGCCTCTTTGGTAGATCACTTTTGGTCTCTGTTTTTCCAGTTGGGTTGTTTCGGATTTCGAGGTCATTTTTTCTCCTTCGTGAGTTATTATATACAATGTATTCTAAATTTATTAACCAATTTTGCAGACTGTGCAGTCGAAAACCTGCATGTCCTGCACTTGTGCATTTCAAGGGTTCAGGGCGGGAGGCGGGTATGACAGCCCCTGACGGAGTTGAGCAGGAAGAAAGGAATAGGTATGGCTGGCAAATATACTCCTCTTGAAAATTACCTGCATCGCCTTCCTGAAAAGCAAGGGGAAGTTATGCTCCGTTTTGAAGAGATCGAAAGAATATTGAATAATAAACTGCCCTCATCCGCGTACGAGGACGAAAGATGGTGGGAGCATAAGACGGAGGCTAACCATGTCAGTGAGCGCGCATGGACCAATACCGGCTGGAAGATCGGGAGTTTGGATGTCAACCAGAAATGGGTGAAGCTGATCCGGATAAGATAAAGCTTTCAAAGATGGATTATGATGGCAAAAGTACATATCTTAAGGCTTTCTTTTGCTGTCGGTCGCTATATCAAGCGGAATGGCTGTGCCTGGCGGGACGAAGGTCAAATTGGAAAACCTTTCTTTAGGGTCTCAGATTGAAGCGTTATACTTGCCATCAATCAAGAGTTGGAAGCAAGATAATAGGATTTGCGGCGCAGGTCAACGCGCTGCCTGACCGCGATGAAATATTGAGATGGAAACATGGACCCTTCTTTTAGAGTTTATTTCAATCACCGACGACAGTGGGTGGATGTCTTTATGGAGGACATCCACCCCAATACCTTCCAGGAGCGCAGCGGCACGCGCTGGGGCTATTTCACCGGCGTGGGAGGCGATGACAGAAGGGGCAGAAGGGGGCTCTTCGGCGAGCTGCACTTCGTTGTGAAGAAGTTCCGTCACGACACAGTCGCTCACGAACTGCTTCACTTATGGATTGAGTGGATCCGAACCGGGCGCAGGCGGGGCGAGGTCAGGGAGCCCGCTGTCATTCCCTACTCGAAAACCGAAGAGAAGTACTGCGACTTATTCGACGAAATCACCCGGCATTTCTGGAAAGAGTACGAGAAGTGGCGGGTTACAAAAGTGATCCTTTCATAGAAGGCGCTTACAGGAGGATGCTTCGTAATACCTATCGAAGATACCGGGTAAGTTGGAACGTTAGATGATTCCAAGAAACACTTCAACAATTTGAGGATCGTAAATAATCCCTGCATTCTGTTTCAGATAAGAAACTATCTCTTCTGCAGGCCATGCGGGACGATATACTCTTTCCGCTCTTAAGGCATCCCAAGTATCCACGACCGTAAAGATGCGGGCCAACATGGGAATTTCCTCGCCCTTCAAACCTTCAGGATAACCTCCTCCATCCCAATGCTCATGGTGGCTGTATGCCACGCTGATCGCTGGCTGGAGAAAGGGAATTCCAGAAAGCATCTGTTTGGCATATACCGGATGCTTTTGGATGATCTTCTTCTCGTCTTCATCCAATGCAGCAGGTTTTAATAGAATATCATCCGGGATTGCCAATTTTCCGATGTCGTGGAGCAATGCGCCGCGCTGGAGTTGAACAATCTCTTCTTCACTAACTCTTAACGCTCGCGCCAGCCGGGTGCTGAGCTCAACCAGCCGTCGGCTGTGACCCTCTGTCTCCCGGTCACGATATTCCATGACCTTGGCCCAAGCCTCCAGCGTCAGGTCATAGTTCTTGCGCAGCTCAGCTTCGGATTCCCGGGCGCGTTGTAAATTTCTGTCTATGTTGTTTACGATGACCCAGATGATTGCGGAGGCTGCCAGCAAAAGAGTGATCATCGGAATCAGAATTCCGAATGTGGTGGGCCCGATCTTCGGATGAATATAGTTGAAGAATTGCAGATAAACGATCAGTGCCACCGAACCTATTGCGGCAAGGGCAAACAAAGGGGCAGCACGTTTTCCGAAGACCAGCGTTCCGATCATGATGAACATCGGGTATGCTAGGATGCCCGGGTCATGTACTCCATCACCGTCATACAGGTTCGAAGTGATGACGACAAGCACTAGGCAGCTCAAGAGGAAGGCTGAAATACCGAAGTACCCTTTTGAATTTAGAAAGAGCATGGGGATGCACAAAAGTGCCAGCGCGAATAGGGCTGTGACCGATACCCATGTGTTGAATTGAATATCGAAAAACCCCAAGGCAACGCATACGATCAGCGCGATCCAAATAATGACGGTTTGAGTTTGTCTGCGTTGATTTTGCTCGAACGCCATCAGGTTTGTTGACATGGTTTCCTCCGACGCAAGCGGCGAAAAACAGAAATATCCAAAGTGACAAAATATTCACCTCGAGTATAGACCTAATCCGGTTTAGCGCCAATGCCAGGCATCTGCATGGGGTTGCCAAGCGCGGATCATAAGGTTTCATAGTGATCCTCAAAGGGGACATTGTTCGATTAAGGATTTGATGAACCCTATCGAAGGCGTTATACTTGCCATCAATCCTATGTTGGAAGAGTGAGATAAAACTTTCCATGGAGAATTGTGAAATGGCGAATGCTCCCAAACCTATATCGTCCCCTCGATTGGAGGCAGGATGAACTTGCGATTTCTGCGCCTGCCGGTAATTGGGCTGGTGGTTCTCATGAGTACGGCCTGCGCCTCCAAACCAACGCCCTCACCGGCGGATGAGCTGGCAACGAACATCGCCATCGGTGTGGCTGTCGTGAAGACTCGTACTGCCAAAGCACCGACGGTTACCCCATCCGCCACGCCAACCCATACTCCGCTTCCTCCCACCTCCACCCCTACCAAGGGAGCGATCAAGCCGCCCGTCGTTGTTAATTTTGCGCCTTGTTGGTTTGGACCGGGTAATGCCTACTACTTGGAAAGCAACATCGAGGCGGGCGAACAAGTGCAATTGGTTGGAATCGGAAGTCTGCCTGGCTGGTACATCATCATCAACCCGTATTTCTACCAACGATGCTGGATACAAGCTGTCAATCTTAATATCGATCCGAATATGGATCTATCCCAAATCCCGATGATGACACCGATGATCCCGCATAACACGCCTAGCCCTTAGTAAAGAATACGATTTGGACGTCGTCAGAACCATATCGGTATCATTATTGGTAGGAGGTCCACATGACAGACTATATCAAACCCTCGGATAATGAACTTCGGAAGAAGCTTACTGAGATGCAATATCAAGTCACACAGCACGAAGGTACCGAGCCGCCTTTTCGCAATGAATATTGGGATAACAAACACGCCGGCATATACGTGGATGTGGCTTCGGGCGAGCCGTTATTCAGTTCGCTCGACAAGTACGATTCGGGCACCGGCTGGCCGAGCTTTACCAAACCATTGGAATCAGATAACATCGTCTCCCATACTGATTTCAAGTTGATTCTGCCGCGCACTGAAGTCCGTTCGAAATATGCGAATTCTCATTTGGGCCATGTCTTCAATGATGGCCCGGCTCCGACCGGTTTGCGCTATTGTATGAACTCCGCTGCGTTGCGCTTCATCCCGGCTGAAGAACTTGAGCAGGCAGGATATGGACATTACCTATCGCTGTTTCAGAAATCTTCAGGCGATGCCAAGTCAACGGAAAAATAGCAATCCTGACGGGCATATCTTGTAAAGAAAAGTCTGCTCGATGGAGAAAATGTATGGCTGTAACTTTCAAAGTAGACACCGCGCGCCGTCTTGCGGATTCGGTGACAAAGTCATTCCTAGCCCTGCATCTTGCCCCGAAAGGTTATTACTTGTTAACGACCGTCGGCCGCAAGAGCGGAATGCCCAGATCAAATCCAGTCACTTTGATTGAGGAAGAATCACAGCACTGGCTGGTCTCCCCCTATGGAAAGGTAAGCTGGGTCTATAATGCAAAAGCTTCGGGCAAAGTTACACTGACGCGGAATGGGAAATCCGAAACTGTCGCAATCCGGGAATGTTCCGCAGTCGAAGCCGCCTCGGTTTTACGGAAGTACGTGATCAATGTCCCGATCACCAGACCTTATTTCGACGTCGGAGTCGATTCTTCGGAAGACGCTTATATCGCAGAAGCGCCCAAACATCCTGTATTTGAGCTCTTACCTATGAAGGCATGAGGGTGCGCTGCACTCGTGAGGCTACAGGTGCAGATACTGCAGCAACTCATAAACCAGCATCGCAGGCCAGACGATGGCTTTGAAGAATCCCAGCACGCCCAGCCAAAATGTAGCAGCATGGCCAATATAATAGACCAAGGCGCCGATCAAACCCAATCCATAAACCGACGCCGAGGCGGCATTTCGATAAACCACTTTCTGGGCGCGGTGTTCCTGCTCGGTAGGCTTTGGTTCAGTAATCATTGTTTCTCCTTATGGTATGGTTTGTGTTTCCGTGCACCAAGGAAGTATATGTTGCATGCAATGTCAGAGTTGCGCGGCCTCTGGTTCTCCAAGAGGAGACTTCGTCTCCGTGCTGGAGAAGCTGTTTTGGCCTCCTTCGAGGAATCCTAATGCGTCAGGTTTCTCTGATTGTTTGTGTCAGTATGTTAAACTATTTGATGAAATAAAATACAACAAGTTATAGGAGCATTTCAATGAACTTAATCAAAGGCAAGCGGATCATCATTACCGGCCCCACCTCCGGCGTGGGAAAGCAGATCGCGATTCAATTAGCCGCGCTTGGTGCGGAATTGATCCTCGCCTGCCGGGATGTCGAAAAAGGAAAAGAGACCGCATCGGAGATTAGCCGCCGAAACGGATCATCCAAACCGGTGGTGATGCACATGGACGCCTCCAGCCAGAAGTCCATTCGCGAGTTCGCACAGGAAATTTATCAAAAGTATTCCGGCCTTGATGTGTTGATCAATAACGCAGGAGGCAATCGCGGCACGCTTCCGAAAGTCAATAGCGTGGATGGCATCGAACTGACCTTTGCCACAAATGTGCTCGGCTATTTCCTGCTTACTCAGGAATTGCTTGCTCTGCTGAAGAAGAGCGCACCCGCCCGCATCGTTAATGTGGCCTCGACTTATGCCAGTGACCTTGATCTTGATGATTTGCAATTCGAACGGCGACCGTTCGAGAGCTTCAAGGCTTATGCCCAATCGAAAGCCTGTAACCGTCTATGGACCTGGGCACTGGCGCGGCGTTTGGATGGAAGCCGTGTGACCGCCAACGCCATGACGCCGGGCCTGATCACCGAGACCGGCTTGTATCGCAATGCCGCACCGGAATTGATGAAACGTCTAACCCAATATTCCGGTGGACGCACGAGCACGCAAGGAGCGGATACTGCCGTCTGGCTGGCAAGCGATTCAGAAGTCGAAGGCATAAGTGGCAAGTTCTTCGAGGATCGCAAGGAGATTCCCTGTGAGTTTAGGAATAAAAAGAATGAAGAAAAGCTGTGGCGCATTTGCGAAGAATTGGTAAAGAATTAGCGAAACCGCGCGCGCATTGCTGCCTATTTACTCATTTGCACTTGATCGGATAAAGCCATCGCTTGCATGAATCGAGTTAGCTTGATCGCTATGTTCTCTCAATCACCCAAAAATGGGATAAGCCGAAGATCTTCAAGGGCGTCTTTTCCAGGAACTGCAAAACGGCGCGCAGAATTTTACCAAACGCTCCAAAGCGGATGATGAGATTATCGTAGGCGCCGAAGATAATGGTGCGTTCGATGAATTTCACTGGCAGGCCCTCGAATAATTTTTCCAAGTCGCGCTTGGAATAGATGCGCACGTGCGGGGCGAGTTTATCGCGCCAATTGCGCGGCAAGTAATTCACGAGAAGCTTGTTGCCAAAATAATATTTGCCTTTCCAATAGATGCCATGTGTCTCGAATGGATAGCCGCGGTTCGGACAGAATAAGACGATGCGTCCGCCCGGCTTTACAATGCGCACCATTTCGCAGATGGCGAGGCGGTCATCCTGTACGTGTTCGACCACTTCGTGGCTGAGGATCAAATCAAAAGTCGAGGCAGGAAGCGGAAGGAATTCGCCTGCCGCGTTCAAGATGTGTTTGGAATTCTTTGCGGCTTCCGCGGCGCGTTCGAAATCGAATTCCAATCCATAAACAATCCCACCCTGGGCACTGAGATGCTCCACGTACATTCCGACTCCGCATCCGTTTTCGAGAACGCGGCCTTTGATTCGCTCTCCCGCGCCGCGGGCGATCATCTCCAGTCGACGCTGCTGCCCGGCGCGCCAAACATAGGAGGGTTCGCCGCGCAGGGCGGCTTTTTGCATATCACGGTTCGCCATGCGGATAATTATATCTTGCATCTTTCATGCACCTATGCTAAAATAACGGTCATAAGGAAGATCAATATCGACGACATTGAGAAGTGGGCAACCCCCACTTTTCTGCTTGTATATAAGGAAACAATACGGAGCAAGGGATTATGACGAAAAACGAATTTGCCCTGGCCTTCAATGAGGTGCTGGAAGAAAAACAATTATCCAAGGATATTATCCTCGGTGCGATTGAATCTGCCATGGTGTCGGCTTATCGGCGGGCGGTCAACGCCTCCACGGCGCAGCTTGTGGAAGCCAAAGTGGACGCCGAAACCGGCAAGGTTACTGTCTTCGCGGAAAAAGAAGTTGTCGAAGACGTGCAGGAAGTCAATACCGAGGTGTCCCTCGAAGAGGCACGCAAGGTCAATCCCGAATCGCAACTGGGCGATATGGTCACTGTCGAAACCACGCCCGCAGACTTTGGCCGGGTCGCGGCGCAGACGGCGCGTCAGGTGATTCAACAGCGCATCCGCGAAGCCGAACGCTCAGCGCAGATGGAATACTTTGCACGGCAGGTGGGCGAAATCGTCAGTGGAGTGATACAAGCCGTCAATGCGCAGGGTGCAACAATTGGCCTTGACATGAAAGCCGAAGGCGTGCTGCCGGCGAATCAAAAAATTCCAAACGAGCGTTTTAAGGTTCATGATCGCATTCGCACCGTGGTGATGGAAGTCAAGGATGGATCGCGCGGCCCGCAGATCATTCTCTCTCGCGCGCACCGCAACTTCCTGCGGCGTTTGCTGGAGAACGAAGTGCCTGAAATTTATCACGGCGTGGTTGAGATCCGGGCCATTGCGCGTGAGCCGGGGGCGCGCGCCAAAGTTGCGGTGATGGCAACGCAGGCCGGTGTGGATCCGGTCGGCGCGTGCGTTGGAATCAAAGGCGTTCGTATTCAAGCGATTGTTAAAGAATTGCACGATGAAAAAATCGACATCATTCAATGGGATGCCGATCCGGTTGTTTATATTTCCAAGGCAATCAGTCCGGCGCGCGTGAGTGGTGTGTACTTGAACGAAGTGGACGGCAATCGTACGGCGACCGTGGTTGTGATGGAAGACCAACTGAGCCTAGCCATCGGGCGCGACGGTCAGAATGCACGGTTGGCCGCGAAGCTGACCGGCTGGCGAATTGATATCAAATCAGTGATCGAAGCCGCCAGCGATACACTGGTCAAGTTGCAGAATAATGCAGAACTCGCCGCGTCGCTTCCTGCCGTGGTGGACACGATGCCTCAGGTGGAAGAAATCCTTGCCAAGAAAGCTGAGAATCGCCCTGTCACGCCGGAAGAGTATACGACGATCGGGCAATTTGTTGACCGCGTCGAACGCCGCACCGCTCAGGTTAAAGCCGAAGTGGTCCGTGTGGACGATGAGCGCGTCGCGGCGGCCAAAGCCGAAGTTGCATCTGCCGCGTTCAGCATGCCGCTCGATCAGCTGGGTCTCAAAGAACATGTCTTTAACATTCTGACTGAGGCGAACTTTGAAAATGTTGGCGATGTGATACTAGCCATGAAGCTCGATGTGAACAAAGTGCTGGGCTTGCCGGGGATTGGCCCTAAAGCCATGCAGAACATCGAAGAACAATTGGCGGCAGTGAAATTCCCGGAGCCGGAACCGGTTGTTGAAGTTCCGTTGATGGAGATTGCCGAAGCGGTTCCCGTTGAAGCGATGCCTGTTGAAGAAGTGCCAGCCACGGTCAAGAAAGAGGCGAAGAAGTCGGCGGCTGAAGAAGTGGAAGATGAGAATGCCAAGGATGGCGTCTCACTGGATGAATTATTCAAGATGAAGCCTGAGATCTTCCAGGCTGCTGGCGCGGTGGAAGACGACGACGACGAAAAGAAAAAAGGTAAGAAGAAAAAGAAAAAAGGCGTCGAGTTGGTGCTTGATGAAGACCTCGGCGAAGTGGTTGGCCGCAAGATACATAAGCGCGGCGATGATGCTACTGCTGAGGAAGAATAAAAAGATTTTGATTGATCTCACTTCAATCCCATGAAGGATTGATGAAGAGATTTGAGATAAGGTGTCCAAGAAACCTGTTCAGCGCATGAAGCATGTTCCCCAGCGTACCTGCGTAGGGTGCCGCACCGTGATGGCAAAACGCCAACTCGTGCGTGTGGTTCGCACGGCGGATGGGGTATTGGTTGACTCGACTGGAAAACGGGCAGGGCGTGGCGCATATTTGCATGACCGTCGTTCCTGTTGGCAATCTGGTTTGGCTGGCGCTCTCGCTCACGCATTGAAAACCGAGTTGACCGTGGCCGACCGTGAACGCTTGGAAGCCTTTATGAACACGCTCCCTGATACGGAGCCTGGCGAATAATGTTTATGAACGAATAGTCATCGCTCATAGACCAGCGCCAGTTCAAATCAGCAATGTGCTAACTTGCAGATTTGAAGATTCGATTTTCGGAGGTGGCCTATGAGCAAAAAGATTGAACTGCCTGCGGGCATTGTGATTCGTGATCTGGCGCAGAAGATTGAAATAAGCCCAATCGAAGTTATCAAGAAACTGATGACGAACGGCGTGATGGCGACCATCAATCAATCCGTGGATTTTGATACCGCGGCGATTGTGGTTGCTGAATACGGATTCGAAGCTGTCCCTGAAGAACAAGAGGAAGTCGAAAAAGAAGAGACCGGCGAGGTTCCGCTGTGGAGGCGTTTGATCGCGGATGAAGATGCAACGAAGCTGGTCAATCGTCCGCCAGTGGTTACGTTTCTTGGTCATGTGGATCATGGCAAGACATCCCTGCTGGATGCCGTGCGTCAAACCGAAGTGGCTGCCGGTGAAGCCGGAGGTATTACGCAACATATCGGCGCATATCAAGTCGAGAAGAAAGGCCGTACGATTACATTCCTCGATACGCCCGGCCACGCCGCGTTTACCGCCATGCGCGCCCGCGGGGCGCAAGGCGCGGATATTGTAATCCTTGTGGTTGCCGCGGATGATGGGGTGATGCCGCAAACGCGTGAAGCCATCGCTCATGCCAAAGCGGCGCGCGTGCCGATCATTGTAGCGTTGAATAAGATCGATAAACCCAATGCCAACCCGGAACGCGTCAAACAGCAATTGGCCGAGTTGGAACTTGTGCCAGATGATTGGGGCGGAAATACGATGGTGGTTCCAGTCTCTGCAAAACAAAAGCAGGGCATTGATGATTTGCTCGAAGGCATTTTGCTGGTGGCGGATAATGCCAATATCAAAGCGAATCCCTCCGGCAAAGTGATCGGAACGGTCATCGAAGCGGAAGTGGATAAATCCAAGGGAACGATTGCCACGCTTCTCGTCCAGAACGGAACTTTAGAATCAGGTGATATTGTTGTTGCCGGCAAATCCTATGGACGCATGAAGGCCATGTCAGATTACAAAGGCAAACCGGTAAAAAAAGTCGCACCATCGACGCCGGTGGTGGTGATGGGATTGAACGATGTTCCTGCCGCGGGCGACGTGTTCCGGGTCGTGGATTCGGAACGGGAAGCGCGCTCCATTGTCGGCGAACGGATCGAAGCGGATAAATCCCAGTCGCACACAAAGAAGGTCGTTTCGTTGGAAGATTTGTTCGCCAGCGTGCAAGCCGGTGAAGCGAAGGGATTGAACCTGATTGTCAAAGCGGATGTGCAGGGTTCGCTCGAACCCCTCGTGCTCGAATTGAAAAAACTTGGGGAAGGTGAAATTGGACTCAAGATCCTGCATGCCGAAGCCGGTAACATCGGTGAGAACGATGTGATGCTGGCCTCCGCATCGAAGGCCTTGATCGTTGGCTTCAATGTGCAAGCGGACGTTGCCGCGCGTCGTCTGGCCGAAAAGGAAGGGGTGTCGATTCGGCTTTATGAAATTATTTATCGCATGACCGAGGATATCGAAAAAGCACTCAAGGGAATGCTTGAGCCGGATTTGGTTGAGAAGGTGATCGGTCGCGCAACAGTGTTGGCAGTTTTTCCCGCTTCCAAACTTGGACGCGTGGCGGGCTGCCGCGTCACCGAAGGCGAATTGCGCCGCAATTCGAAAGTCCGTTTATTCCACGGGGCCGACCTGGTCTTTGAAGGCGAGATGGCTTCATTGCGCCATGAAAAAGAGGACGTCCGTGAAATTCGCACCGGCTTTGAGTGCGGTGTGGGCTTCAAGAATTTCCATGACATTCAAGTGGGTGATCAACTTGTGTGTTATGTAATTGAAAAGAATTCAATATAGTGAACTAACATGCCGTCAGGACTTCGCCTCCAGCGTATTGCAGATCGCATCCGTCAGGAAATTTCTGATATGCTCATTCGAGAGATTAATGATCCGCGCTTGAAACTCATTTCTGTTACCGACGTGAAAGTGGATAAGGAGCTTGCGTTTGCAGATGTATATGTGTCCGCAGTGGAAGGATCTACGCGTTCCAAGGAAATATTGGCAGGATTGGAATCTGCCAGCGGCTTCCTGCGCCGGACTTTGGCCGGACGCATCGAACTGCGTGTTTTTCCGCGCCTCCGCTTTCACTGGGACCCGACGCCTGAGAACGCCGATCACATTGAAAAGGTTCTGGCGGAGCTTCGGGAAAAAAGAAAACCTGAAAATTAGAAGTAATATTTTGGCAGTCTAAAACGCCTAACCCATAATACAAAAAGATAAGAGGGCATGATCGAATGAATGAATCGATACGTAAAACAATCCAGTCTCGATTAGTTGAGGCGAAAGAGATTCTTATTGCATCCCATGTACGTCCCGATGGAGATGCAGTCGGCGCATTGCTGGGATTAGGATTGGCTCTTCAACAATCCGGCAAAAAAGTACAGATGGTTTTGGCGGATGGCGTACCATCCTCCTTCAAATATTTGGAGGGAGCAGAACAGGTCAAGACTGCCATCGATGGGAAATTTGATACCTTCATCACGGTTGACTGTGCGGACTTTAAGCGCACGGGCAAACCATTTGAATCCATCGGTCAACCAGACATCAACATCGACCACCATGTGACGAACGAAAAATTTGGCAGAATCAATTTAATCGAAGGGGATCAGGTGGCGACTTCATCCATCCTCACCGACTATTTGCCAGCCTGGGGATTTCAAATTACGAGACCCATCGCTGCTGCGTTATTGACCGGCATCATCACGGACACCCTGGGATTCCGCACGCTGAATGTCACGCCCGAATCAATGAGACAAGCGGCAACCTTGATGGAAACTGGTGTGGATATGCCGGATATTTATATGCGTGGATTGGTGCGCCGCTCGTATGCTTCGGCGCACTATTGGGGCTGCGGATTATCCAAGCTCGACCGAAAGAACGGAATTGTATGGGGAACACTGACGCTCGAAGATCGAAGGGCCGTCGGTTATTCCGGCAATGATGATGCGGATTTGATCAACATTATTTCCGCCATTGATGGATTCAAAGTGGGAATGATTTTTGTGGAACAAGCTGATCAGCGTGTCAAAATATCCTGGCGCGCGCTTGAATCGGGTATCGATGTTTCACCCATTGCCAAATTCTTTGGCGGCGGCGGTCACGCGGCGGCGGCGGGCGCCGATGTCGAAGGAACGCTGGAGGAAGTTCAAATGAATGTTTTAAGAAAAACTCAGGAAACGTTAAGCCTTTAGTATATAATTAAGATCACGGTGTCGGATTAATTTGTCTTAAAAAGACAGAGGAGGAAAACTGATGGAGTCACGAATGGATAGTCAGGATGTAAAGAACGCCATCTCCGGTGTTCTGGTAGTGGATAAACCCGTTGGCATGACGTCGCATGATGTGGTGCAGGTGATCCGGACTGGCACGGGTTTAAGACGCGCAGGTCATACCGGTACGTTGGATCCGCGCGCCTCAGGCGTGCTTGTGATTCTGGTCGGGCCGGCGGTTCGGTTGTCGGAATTCGTTTCGGCTTCCGATAAACGTTATCAAGCGATCATCCGACTCGGGTCCACGACGGATACGTTTGATGCAGATGGAAAGATAACGCCATCTGAAGGTCCGGTGGATGTAACAGAAGAACAATTCGAAGCGGTGCTCAAGACCTTCATTGGTGAAATTGAACAGACACCGCCGCCGTATTCCGCCGTCAAAGTACAGGGTCGCAAAGCGTACGAAATGGCACGTGAAGGCGAGGAAGTGGAATTGGCGCCGCGCAAGATCACGGTTCATCATCTCGAAGTGCTCGAATGGGCGCCACCTGAAGTTGTGATCGATGTGCATTGTTCGTCGGGTACATATGTTCGTTCACTTGCGAATGATCTTGGCAAGACGCTTGGATGCGGGGCGTATCTGGTCGGTTTGCGCCGAACCAAAAGCGGGCGTTTCTCTTTGCGTGAGGCTACGCCGTTGAGGAAGCTTCAGGATGCTTTCCACGCCGGGAATTGGTATCAATATCTAATTCCTGCGGCAGAGGCGCTTGCGGAATGGCCGGCGATTGAGCTCAGCCCGGATGAAGTGGAAGCTGTGCGCCATGGTCATCGCGTTAAAGCCGCGGCGGATTCAAAAGAAGGACTGGTGCGCGGCGTCAGCACACAGGGTGAACTGGTTGCGCTGATGGAGTTGGTTACGGGCGAGACGGGCGAACCTGAGTGGCAGCCGAAGAAAGTATTTTTCTCGTAAAGTAAAAGTCCGATTACAAAAGGTGCAAAGGACGCGAAGATATTTCGCGTCCGCTTGCCCTTTGCTCTTAGAGGGTTGTTTTTAGAATGCTCCACACCCATTCTTTGGATGAACTTCACCTGCAAAACAGCTGGCTGACGATCGGCGTTTTCGACGGTGTCCATCGCGGCCATCAAAGGATCATCAGTCAGCTTGTAGCAGGCGCACACGCGAACAAAACACTGGCTGTAGCGTTGACGTTCTGGCCGCACCCTGCTTTTGTATTAGGAAGAGGCGACGTCAAAAGCCTCACCACACCCGATGAACGCGCCGGCCTGCTCGCTTCATTCGGCGTGGACGTTGTAGTGACTTATCCGTTTGATTCAGCCGTTGCCGATTTATCGGCGTACGAATTCATGGGGCGTTTGAAGGACCATCTTGGCGTGAGTCATTTGTTAATGGGTTATGACTTTGCTTTAGGCAAAAGTCGCGAAGGTAACACGACTCGTCTTGCAGAACTGGGGCGAAAAATGGGTTACACCACTGAAGTGATCGAAGCCGTCAGCGACGAAAGCGGCGTGATTTCGTCGACAGAGATTCGCAAATTAATTTCAGTGGGAGATGTGTCAGACGCCGCCAAACTTCTAGGGCGGAATTACAGTTTGCACGGTCCCGTGATGCACGGCGACGGGCGCGGGAGAACAATGAATATCTCAACTGCCAACATTGACTATCCGCGCGACAAGATCATTCCCACCAATGGAATTTATGCTGCTTGGGCGTGGGTGGATGATCAGAAGTATGGAGCCGCCGTGAATGTCGGAGTCAATCCGACCTTTACCCCCGATAAGCAAACGCCGAATGTGGAAGCGTATATTTTGGATTTTGACCGTGATATTTACGGAAAAGATGTAATGATAGAATTTGTAACGCGCTTGAGAGATGAGTTGAAGTTTGATTCGGTCGCAATATTGATTGAACAAATTCAAAAAGATATTGCGAAAGTTCGCGAAGTATTAAGGACAGCCTGAGCTGTCCTTTTGTTATAATCCCACCGACCAATAATACGAGGAGACTTTATGCCGGATCGACAGATTTATTTGCTTTCGCCGAAAGAATACAGCCCGGAAACTATTGCCGTTGCATTTGCTAAAACCTCCCGCTCGCCCGAGTCTTTCCGCGAGATCGCGGCGGGGCTGACCGATGAGAAGTCGGCGCAGTTTCACGAGAAGTGGGTAGTGGGCTATGGACATGCCTCCGTCGCCGAGCACGCCGTCTTGCACGTTGCCTTTGAGAACGTGTCGCGCCTGGCTGTCGAGAGCATCGAATCCAATCGTCTGGCTTCGTACACCGAAAAATCCACTCGATATCAAAAATGGGGAGTCGATAATTTTTTCATTCCATCCGAATTGGATGGACATCCATTGCGCGATGGATTTATCGCGACCTGCCGCCTCTTATTCCAAACTTACAGCGACTCATTGAATCCCGTGCGAACTCTTGTCCTTCAACGTGCCCAGCGCCGCGAAAATGAATCCGATGAATCCTTGGATCGCCGTGTGCGTTCTCAATACGTGGACGTGTGCCGCTTTCTTTTGCCTGCTGCCTCGCTGGCCAACGTGGGCATGACGGCCAATGCGCGCATCCTCGAGAACATGATCCGAAAAATGTTGTCACATGAACTTGCAGAAGTTCGCGAGGTCGGCGAGCAAGTCAGGTCTGTTGCAAAAAACGAAGTGCCGACACTTGTAAAGTATGCGGATGTGGCGCTGTATTTAATGGAGACCTGCAAAGACCTTGATGAATCTGTAAACCGAAAATCACAAATCGAAAATCGTGAATTGGAAGATTGGTGCCAGCTGATCGATTATGACATAGATGGAGAGACAAAAGTATTAGCCGCAACTTTATATCGCTTTGGTGAAATGCCATTTATTGATGCGTTGAGCTATGTCAAATCGCTTGATGAATTACAGCGCGTTCAACTAGCGGACACTTTGCTCAAACGATTGGATGAGCATGATATTCCGCTGCGCGAGTTGGAGTATGCGGCTTATACATTCGACCTGGTGATGGATCAGGGCGCGTATGCAGAGTTCAAACGTCATCGCATGATGACGCAGACACCGCAAATGCTGACGACGCGGCTCGGGTACGCGATTCCGCGTTTGATCACGGAAGCCGGTTTCGAGTCCGGGTATCGACGCGCCATGGATGCCGCAGCTGGAATGTATGAAAAGTTGTATTCATTCAATCGGCATTTGGCGCAATACGTTGTCCCCAATGGATACAATCGCCGTGTGCTGGCGCAGTTCAACCTGCGCGAGGCGTATCACTTTTGCCAGTTACGCGCCGCCTCCAACGCACACTTTTCGATTCGACGAATTGCGTATCGAATCAATGAAGAACTTCGCCGCGTTCATCCGGCGTTGACGCGCTTCATGCATTTGCCGGATGAAACCTGGCAAAGTGTCGAAGAAAAATATTTTACAAGTATGTAAAAAAAGACAGCCACTTTCAAAGTGGCCGTCTTTTGCTCAATCTTCTTCTTTCTTTTCGATTCCAAAAATCTTATCCATTTTTTCCAATATCTCTGGTGTGATCTTTGGCTTAACTTCAACCGCCTTCATGTTCTCATGGACTTGTCCCACGCGGCTGGCTCCGGTGATCACCGTGCTGACGAATGGATTCTTCAAACACCACGCGATGCATAATTGCGAAAGCGTGCAATCCAGTTCTTTGGCAATCGGCTCCAGTGCGTGGACTTTTGCGATTTTCTCCTGATCGGTCAATTCGTTTTTTAACCAATCATAGCCTTTGAGCGCGCCGCGGCTATCTTTAGGAATCCCATTGCTATATTTGCCTGTCAGCAAACCGGATGCAAGCGGACTCCAGGTCGTAGAACCATAACCGTATTCCTTGTATAACCGCACATAATCATTATCAAACCGTCGGCGTTCGAATAAATTATATTGCGGCTGTTCCATAACTGGCTTGTGCAAGTGATGCCGTTCCGCGATTTCAATTGCCTGCACGATCTCCGAAGCTGCCCATTCGGATGTGCCCCAATACATGGCTTTCCCCCATTCGATGATGTTGTGCATGGCCCATACGGTTTCTTCGATGGGCGTGGTCGAATCGGGGCGATGACAAAAGATCAGGTCCACGGCATCCAGTTGAAGCCGCTGAAGCGAACCGTTGATGCCTTCGATCAGCCGTTTACGATTGAGCGTGTTCTTTTCGTTGACGCTGTCATTCAATCCCCAATAGAATTTGGTCGAGACCAGATAACTGCCGCGCCGCCAGCCGAGCTTCCTGAGCGCGGCGCCCATCACTTCTTCCGACTTGCCGCCCGCGTACACTTCCGCGTTGTCGAAAAAGTTGACGCCTGCCTCGTAGGCGGCCGACATGCATTCCATCGCGGCTTTGACATCCACCTGATTGCTGAACGTGACCCACGAACCAAACGACAGTTCGCCGACGCGGATGCCGGCCCGCCCGAGATGACGATATTCCATGGTACCTCCAATATAAGAGATGACGTCAGGGCCAGCTGCGAGGGAGCAATGGCCCGTCTTCAAAATGAGATGGCCACGCGGCCGTGGCGCTCGCCTGCCGCTCGCCTGCCGCTCGCCTGCCGCTCGCAATGACCGTGCCTCTATTATAATCACCTCATGCGGAAGTCCATTGTTTTGGGTATGTTGTTTGCGGCGGCCTGTGGCGCAAACGCCCTCCAGGCGACCTCGGTTCCGGCAGCGATCAAGCCGTATCTCACGATGACTGCCAGCCCCAGCGCGGCGCGGCCCGACGGGTTGGTGGTTTCCGCCACCACGCCTCTGCCCGTGCCGACGCCTTTTACGTACACTGTCAAGCCGGGTGACACGCTGGGCCAGCTTGCGCTGAAATTCAACGTCTCGCTGTCGGCCTTGATGGCAGCCAATCCAAACGTGGATCCGAATTCCATGTCCATTGGGCAGACGCTCAAGATCCCGAGCCCCCAGAATCTGTCGGGCGCCTCGACTCCGACGCCCGTGCCTTTCCCCGTCCGGCAGATCACCTGCTTTCCGACCGCGGACCGCGGCATGTGGTGTTTTGTCTTGATCTACAATGATTCAAAGTACGTCCTGGAGGACATCACTGCCCAAATCACATTGATGGGTGCCACCGGCGAATCCATCGCCAGCCAGACCGCCACCCTGCCCCTGGATATTCTGGCATCCCATTCAGCCATGCCGCTGTCGGCCTATTTTGCCCCCGCGGTTCCGTTGAATGCAAGACCGCAGGTCGAGATTTTGACCGGGATTCAAGTCCAGCCGGGTGATCCCCGCTATCTGCCGGGGAGCCTGCAAAATACAGCGGTGGAGATGGACCCCTCCGGATTAACCGCGCAAGTGAATGGGCAGGTGCTTCTGGCAGCCTCCGCCTCCACTGCCGCAAAGCTCATCTGGGTTGTGGCAATTGCCTATGATCAGTCGCAGGCCGTGGTCGGAGTGCGACGATGGGAATCGACTTCCGGACTGTCCGCGGGAGGCAGTCTGCCCTTCTCGTTCGTCGTTTCAAGTATCGCCGGGAAGATCTCGCGCGTGGAGCTGGCAGTCGAGGCGAGACCGTAGCCCTGTCTGGCGCGGCCTGGCAGCCGCCTTCCAGGTCCGGAGGAATCTGGGAGGAGTCGGGGCGGTGGGGGTCACTTCTTCTTCTGCTCTGATCGGCGGTTCCCCATGGATACCACGATGCCCAGGACCAAGATGCCCAGTACGGCAGCCAGGGCGCAACACGTAAAAGCTAGTGTGAGAGTCAATGAGAGTGGAGGGGCGCTGGCCTGAAAAGTTGGGGTTGCGCGAATTGCAGAAGGAGCGGCGGGCGCGGCAGTGGCGGTGGCCGTTGCGCCCTCGGCCGTGCGGTCGGCCCTGACATTTTGAAACAATGCCAGGCCAATGACGATCAGAGAAATGTAGGCAATCCACTTGATTTGCATGAAGTTCTCCATTGGATGATTTCAGACCGGTATAGTATAAAGCGGATCATCCCGTGGGAGGCGGCCGGAAAGATCCTGCCGTCGACGGGCTGCGGCAACAAGGCAAATACGGTCTGCCCCAGTCTTTCTCAGCCAAGGTCACATGGATTGGTTCGCACAACCGTCCGCTGCCGCCAGCGTTGCTCCCGAGCGGGATCCGTGGCTTTGTCCGCCTTGCCAGGCCACGGCATCATCCCCGGTTCCCATAGAATCAACCCTGACAGGGGGGACCCTGTCCCTGAGCGATGCTCTCGGGCGCATCGCTTCACACGTCCTGCTGCAGTCACGGCAGCTGTTCCGGCCTCCTGCGCTATGACTGGTCCGGGGCAACCGCACTGGCTTCGGCTGCGGCGTCCGCCCAGGAGGTCCGCTCCATCGGACCGACTGCGCTGAAACGCGCCTTTTCCCCGGGTTGAGCAGGACGTGGCAAGGACGATTCGAACGGAGGCCGCCTTCCCGGGGGCAGAGGCGAAAGAAACCGCCGGGAGCGCTTGGCGGCCTGTGGTGGGAGTTTTGAGCGTGCATCGGACCCGGGACACCTGATCGGACTTTTCTGCAGGAATTGCCTGATTTCTTCCGCCCACATCTTAAATTCGGAGGACGTTCCGTCTTTGGCGGGCATATCTGCCATCAGCTCAAAACGATCGGCAGCCATCGGCCGTTCCAATTGTATCCATGAATCTTCCGCCATTCTCTGGACATTGAACCCCGCCCCGGCCGCATTCTCCACGATCTGCGGGGCGTGATCTGGCCATTCTCCTCCTGATCACAAACCCGTGCGCTCGCTTAATTGACGCATCCATTCCTTGCATGTATAATCCTTGCACTTGCTCCCCTGGCGGAGGCTTTGAAGAGGCGACATGGCTTTACGCGGCAATCTGCGTGACTTTACGATTACTCAGCTGCTTAACCTGATCAACCTGGCGCAAAAGACCGGCACCCTGGTTGTGGATGGCCCGAGCGAACAGGCTCAAATATCATTCCGAAATGGCAAGCTGGCCTATGCCCGCATCGGCGCGGAAGATAACAGCCTGGCCGCTGTCTTGCATAAGGGCAGCATCCTAAACGCCAATCAATATCGGGCGATTGCCGAACGCTCCGGTGAGATGACGGATAAGGAACTTGGACTTCTGCTGATCAACGCCGGTTATGTTTCGCAGGAAGATATCCTGCTGAATCTGCAGGGTTATTTCACCGATGTGATCCGCCGCCTCTTTACCTGGGTGGAGGGCTTCTTCCGTTTCGAGAACGAACTGCTTCCCCCCGACGACCGGATCAATGTCCGGTTGGATTTGGAGAACTTGATCATCGAAGGCTCGCGTCAATTGCGGGAGTGGGAAGAATTGCAGGATGAGATTCCCAGCCTCGATCTGGCGCTCAAATTCACCGACCGTCCGATGACGAATCTCAACCTCAGCGTCGAGGAATGGCGCGTGGTCAAGTTCATTGATCCGAAGAACACGATGAAGCAGATCGCTTCCGCCTCGAAGTTGAACGACATGGAAATCCGCCGCATCGTGTACGGACTGATTCAAGCGGGCCTGGTTGAGATGGTGCGGCCTTTGAGCGCGCAAGCGGTGCCGCAGGTGAATCCCAGGATGTTCCCGACGCAGGACAAGGGTGAACAAAAGACGCTCATTAACAAACTGATCGGGCGAATCCAGAAGTTGTAATTTTATTCGGGAAGGAACGGAATTATGCAAACTGTCAAAATGGTGGTCACGGGACCTTTCAGCGCCGGAAAGACGCAGTTCATCCAATCGGTGAGCGAGATCGATGTGGTTGCCACGGAGCGGAAGATCTCCAGTGCCTCCGAGAAAGCCATCAAAGATGCGACCACGGTCGCGATGGATTTTGGGCGCATCACGGTGGATGAAGATCTGGTCCTGTACTTGTTCGGGACGCCCGGCCAGAAGCGATTCGACTTCATGTGGGAGATCCTCTCGGAGGGCATGTTGGGGTTTATTGTCATGGTGGATTCGACCCGCCCCGAGACTTTCCGCGAAGCCCGTTCCATTCTCGAGACCTTCCGCGCCTACGCGCCCACCCCTTTTGTCGTTGCCGCCAACAAGCAGGATAAAAAAGATGCGTGGGAACTGGATGATATGCGTCACGCGCTGCGGCTGGATTCGAAAACCAAGCTGCTGCCCTGTGTTGCCACCCACAAGACCCAGGTCAAACAGGTCCTTCTCGAACTGCTGTACAGTATTTTGGAGGAAATGGAATCCGGCAAATAGAACGACTTTGTTTGGTAAAATATCACCGCTGAGATATTGGTCTTGGCGGTGAACTTTTTTGGAAAGCGCAACCTCCTGGCTCCATGGAAGCCTCACGTGTCCTCAATAACAACTGATCAGGGAATCGTCCACTACGAAGTATACGGGAAGGGCAGGCCGGTCATCCTCCTGCATGGGTATCAAGGCTCTTGGGGCCTGTGGCAGGCGACCATGGCTTACCTGGGCGCGTTTTATCGCACCTATGCCCTGGATTTCTGGGGTTTCGGCGAATCGGGCACCAAGCGCGAGACGTATGCCGTGCAGGACTTCGTCAGCCTGGTCAATCAATTCATGGATCAACTCGGGATCGCCCGCGCCCCGCTGGTCGGGCACAGCATGGGTGGGACCGTCAGCCTGGCTGTCTCGATCAAATATCCTGAGCGCGTCAGCAAGGTGGTGATCATCGGCTCTCCGATTGTCGGATCCTCATTATTCTTTTTCCCGAAGGTTTTCGGCTATCATGCCCTGGGATGGCTGACCTATCACAATATCTGGATCTACAAATCGTTCTATCATCTGCTTGCGCCCGCTTATTCGAAGGACCACAATTGGGCGAAGATGATGGATCGTGATGTTTCGCGCACGACCTTGCAAGCCTTCTTTACCAGCATCGGCTCACTGCGCAAGACGGATCTGCGTCCCAGCCTCAGTCAAATCCATGTGCCGGTCCTGGGCATGTTTGGCGACAAGGACATTGTGGTGGATCCCAAACAATGGAAACCTTTGCAGGCCGGCGTGCCGCAGGCCCGCGTGGAGTGTTTCCACAATGCGGGTCATTTCATCATGTTGGATGAGCCCACCGAATTCAGCCAGAAGCTCAAGGCCTTCCTCGATGAGCCGGAGCTTGCCCCCGAGCCTGAAATGGACGCAGCTGGTTTGACGTTATGACCGAATATTTTTATCCTGAGCGCATGGGACGCATCATATTGCTCGCGATGGAGGAAGTGATCGGCACCGAGGGTGTTCAATCTGTGCTCAATTTATCCGCGCTGGCCCCGTACGGCGGCGAATATCCCTCGGCGCAGCCCGAGCAGAATTTTCCGTTCAAGGCGGTGAGCCGGCTTCAGGAGTCGCTGGAGCAGCTTTACGGTCCACGGGGCGGACGCGGGACGGCCCTGCGCATCGGACGCGCCTGTTTTCAATATGGTTTGCGCGAATACGGTTCGATGCTGGGCATTACCGAGATTGCGTTTCGTCTGCTGCCGCTTTCCACAAAGATTCATGCGGGGGCCCGGCTGTTTGCTGATCTATTTAATAAGCAGACCGATCAGCGCGTTCGGATCGAGGATCAGGAAAACCAGCTGTTCTGGCATATCGAACGCTGTCCGTTGTGCTGGGAACGCAAGGCTGCCGAACCGGTTTGCCAGCTGGCCGTGGGACTTCTGCAGGAAGCACTTTACTGGTTAAGCGGTGGTAAGATATTCAAGGTCGAGGAGATCGCCTGCCTGGCGCGCGGTGACACCTCCTGCACGGTTGCCATTGATCGGACGCCGCTTTCGTAGCGGCCCCGGCCTCCACAAAAATGCAGATGCGGGAGATCCCGGCTGCCCGCGATAAGCAAGAATCATGCTGAAAATCATTCTCCATGCTCCCAATGTGATCATGCCATTCTGCGAACCGGCGCGCGAACTGCGCCTGCAGAATGCGCCGCTCTGGCTTTGGCAGCGCAATGTACTTGCGCCTTACGTCACGCGTGAAATGGAGCTAAAAAAGGGGACGCCCATGCCGCCGGTCCGCGAGCCGACTCTGGTCTATCGCGACAACCTGTTCTTTGACGAGCCGTACATGCGGACGTTTCTGGCGGAGGCCAAAAGGCACAAGCGGGCGGTGCGCGCCGCGTTCTCCGCGGATGATCCGGCGTTCAAGGAACATGCCCTGCCGCTTTCCAAGTCCTATACGCCCGCCGGAAGCCTCTATCTGGCTGACCTGTGGTACTACCCCAACGGCCCGGTGGCCGATGTCGATCCCCTGGTGATTGATTTGCAATCGCGGGAGATTGGCTACTACCACGTGCCGACCTATATGGCCGATCAAAGCGGCGATTTGCTGTTCCACGTTCCACTGCGTTCGTTGATCGCGATTGATTCCTGGGTGCACATCTTTATTGCCGACGTGGTGTTCGGCCTCTTCGGACGCGGGGCGCGCTTTGAAAAACGCCTTAATGAGGATCTGGGATTCAAGTTGGGAATCCTCGGGAAGGCGGTCTATGAGGGACGACAACTGTTGGAATCTTCGGAATTGGTGAAGATCGGCCGGAACTGTGTGATTGACCCGCGGGCCGTGATCCATGGGCCGACCTCCATTGGCGATAATGTCACGATCAACGCCGGGGCGGTGATCGAGAATTGCATCATTGGAAATAACGTTAATGTCTCGCAGGATGTCCAGCTGATGCTTGCGGTGGTCGGAGATGGCGCGTTCCTGCCCTTCCGGGCCGCCCTGTTCATGACCACGGTCATGGAGAACAGCATGATCGCGCAGAACACCTGTCTGCAAATGTGCGTGGTGGGGCGCAACACGTTCATCGGTGCCGGTTCAACCTTCACCGATTACAACCTGGTCCCCGCGCCCTTGAGGGCCTTGGATGGAAACGGGGGATTGAGCATCTCCAACCGGCCGGTGATGGGCGGCGCGGTCGGACATAACTGCCGCCTGGGCGCGGGCATCATCGTCTATCCTTCGCGTACCATTGAATCGGACGTGGTGTTGGCCGCATCGAAGGAACGCCGCGTGATCGACCGCGACGTACGCTACGAAGACAGCGATCATCATCATTTCAAGTCCGGCGGTTTGCATCAGGCGTTATATCATCGTCATAAGGACAAGAACCTGGAGTCGTGGTAGGCACGTCATCGCGCCCGGCTGTGGGGCCTGCCCGGCAGGTCCCGCTCAGCAGACCAATTTCAAAATTCAACGCAGCTCCCTGCTCGCAGAAGTGCAGTGACATCTGGATACCCCATGGATAGTTTTGCCTTTATCATCCATCCCATCGACCCGAAACGTGATGTCAGCCGCAAATATCCCCTGCTTGGCAAAGTCCTAACGGAAAACCAGATCAATTTCTTTTCCACGTTCTTCCCCCCGGTTTATCTGTCCGAGATCGACGGCATCACGTCCGCCGCGACCGGCAAGCAAATCAAGGGCTGGTTTGTGGCCTGCCCCTACACCCCGAAACGCATGCTGGAGCTGCCGGAGCGGACCGTCTATCGAAAGATCATCCAGACCGGGCGCATGGCCGAAAAACTGGGGGCACAGATTTTGGGATTGGGCGCGTTTACGTCCGTGGTGGGCGACGCGGGCGTCACCATCGCGGAGGGGCTGGCCATTCCCGTCACGACCGGTGACTCCTACACGGTTTCGCTGGCGGTGCAGGCGATTCGCGAAGCCGCCAAACGGATGGATATTCGGCTTGATCAGGCGACCGCGGCGGTGGTCGGCGCAACCGGCGCAATCGGCCGGGTCTGTGCGGAACTGCTGGCGGGGGATGTCGAACGCCTGATCCTGATCGCCCGGGACCGGGATCGGCTCGAGGCGCTGCGCGGCCGGCTCGGCGGGGGGGTCCGAGCCGAGCTGATCGTCAGCACAGATCTGGAACAGCTTGCCAGGGCGCAGTTGATCCTGACGGTCACCAGCGCCGTTCATGATATTATTCGTCCCGAGTATCTGCAGCCCGGGAGCATTGTCTGCGATGTGGCCCGCCCCCGCGACGTTTCTGCAATGGTCGCGGCGGCCAGAGATGATATATTAGTGATTGACGGTGGAATGGTGAATGTACCAGGCCCCGTAGATTTTCATTTCGATTTTGGTTTTCCCGAGGGCAAGGCATATGCCTGCATGGCTGAGACGATGGCTCTCGCGTTGGAAGGACGCTTTGAGGATTACACGATTGGCAAGGATATTACGTTGGAACGCGTGAATGCGATCACGACCATTGCCCAGAAGCACGGGTTCCGCCTGAGCGGGTTTCGCTCCTTTGAGCGTGAGGTCACCGAGGCGCAGATTGAATCCGTGCGCCGCAATGCTCATCGCGCAGGCTCCGCCCGCTGGCTGCATTCCGCGGGAATGCGCTGTGTTTGAGGAGGCTCTATGGGAAAGGCTCGACTGCTGATTGTAGAAGATGATGTGGATATTGCCAACATGCTCAAGATCTACTTCTCGGGCATGGAATTCGAGGTGGATCTTGCCCACCGCGGCTCGGATGCCCTGGAGAAAACAAAGCATGTGCTTCCGCATCTGATTGTGCTGGATATCATGTTGCCGGATATCGACGGTTATGAGGTCTGCCGCAATTTGCGGACGAGCACGCGGACCAGCCATATCCCGGTCATCTTCCTGACGCAGAAGGATGAACGCAGCGATAGATTGCAGGGGCTTGAGCTCGGCGCGGACGATTACATTACCAAGCCGTTTGACATCGAGGAGCTGAAACTGCGCGTGCAGGGCGCGATCCGGCGCTCTGAACGCGAGAGTCTCACCGATCCGCGCTCGGGCCTGCCGGCGGGCAGGTTGATCGAAGAACAGTTGCGCCATATCATCCGGGAAAAGGATTGGGCCCTGCTTGACATGCGCATCAATTACCTGGATCCATTTAAGGATGTATATGGTTTTGTCGCCAGTGATGATGTCATGCGCTTTGCGGCCATGGTCGTGGGCGAAGTGGTGGATGAGCTTGGCACCCGGAATGATTTCATCGGCCACGCGGGCGGCGACAACTTCATTGTGATCACCGCCGCGGCCGCCGCGCCCGGCATTAAACGGCGGGTCAAAGAACGCTTTGCGGCAGAGGTTCAGACTCACTACAACTTCATTGACAGACAACAGGGTTTCATGCAGGCTCCCAAGGCCGACGGCGCCCTGGAGAAAGTCCCGTTCATGACCATGTCGGTGGGAATCGTATCCCCCAGTCAGCAATCCTTCTCCGATATTCGCGAGATCACTGAACTTGCCGCAGATGCCCGGCGGCAGGATTCCCAAACGGCCGGGTGAGGTTGCCCTCCAATGTCTGCTGGCATAGATTTGGGCATCGGGCTGGTTATTGTCGGACTGGTACTGGGTTCACTGGTCTGGGCTTTGCTGCGCCTGTTCCCCAATCGCGCCTCGATCGGACAAGATGAAAACGCTGCTCTGGTTGTTCCCGATTTCAATCAATCGAGCGAAGCAGTCCTCGTAATTGAAGCGGGCGGGCGGGTGGAATTTATCAACCCGCGCGCCCGGGAGTGGTTTGGTCTGCAGAATGGCGACGCGGCCGATATTGAACGCCTGGCGCGCCGCGTGCGTCCCCCGGAGGAGTTCCTGGAGGTGTGTGCCGCGCCGGGTCAAAGGCGCGTCAATGTGAACGGCCGACTGGCAGAGCTGACCTCCTATCAAGTACCGGGTCCGTATGCCAAGATGCTGGTCGCTTTGCACGGCCTGGAATTGACGCCGGCCCTGGCGGCTCAAGAAGGGGACGTATCTTCTTCGATTCTGAAAGTCGTCTCTGATTTCGGCCGCGACATTGCCTCCAGCCTGGAATTGGAAATGGTCCTTCGGTCGGTGCTCGAGAATCTCAGCCGGCTTATTCCCGCTGATCTGTTGGAGATCAAGGTCTGGGATAAAGATATCCATGCTTTCAATTCGTATCATCTGCAGTCCGACGACGAAGCGCAGCACAAGCTGGTGCGCATTTCGCAAAGTCAGTTTGGAAGGTTTTCAGACAATTTAATGAGGGGCAGGGACCTGCTTCTCCTGACAGATGCCCGCTCGTTCTCGGCACAACAAGCGCAGGGAAGTTTCAGTGCAATCCAGTCCTATCTGGGCGCGCCGCTGATGGCCGGCGGGGAATTGGTGGGCTTGATCGAAGCCGGGCAAATGTCCGGCGGCACCTTCACCCAGCAGGATTTGAACCTGCTGCGTTTGGTTTCTGGTCAGGCGGCGGTCGCCCTGCGGAATTCCTTGCTGTACGAGGAGGAGCAGCGCCGTTCCAGCGAATTGGTTGGACTCGTCAAGCTGGCCCAGACCGCCGGTTCGATTCACGATCCCCAGGATCTATTCAGCCAGCTTGTGGAAAGCGTCGCACCGTTATTCGATGCCGACATCATTGGCTTTTTGGTTTACGACGAAAGCAAACATATGCTGGAAGGCCAGGTGCCTTTCCGCGGTCTCCCCGTCCACATTGTGGAGATCTATCGCGCCGCGATCGCGCCGGGCAGTCCGGCCGAGTCGCTGCTGGCCGAGCGGCAGCCGATTTTTACCCTGGATGCTTCGCAGGACGAAAATTGGAGACTGCTCGGATTGACGGACATTGCCGTTGCGGCCAGCCTGCGCGATTCCGCCCTGATGCCGCTGCAGATCGGCGGAAGCATCGTGGGCTATTTTCAGGTCTCGCACCACCGCCGCGGCCCCATGCCCTTCTCGGATTCCGAACTGCGTCTGATGAATATCATCAGCAATCAGGCGGCCGCGATCATTGAGAATGCGGTCCTGATCCAACAGAGCCGCCTCCAGACGCAGCGCTCGGATGTCCTGAGCCGAATGGTGAGCCAGAGTATTTCGTCGAATACCCTCGATGACATACTCAAGTATAGCGTTCAGGAACTCACCAGTCTATTTCAAGCGGATGCGGGCGCGGTCTTTTTGGCGGACGCGGCACGCGGTCAATTGCGGCTGCACCGCCCCTCGGTGGTTGGCGCGGCCCGCGAGGTCCTGGCCGGCTTTGCCGAGTTCGAAGTGGAGAATGCCGAGTATCATTCCATCCTGGATCGACAACCCGTGCTCACCGGCCGTTTGAGTCTGGATCCCCGCGCCTTGTCAACCTACCGGCCCTTGTCACAGACCCTTCGCCTGGAATCGCTCATGGCGGTCCCGCTCTTCATGCGCGGCGAGTTGATCGGAGAATTGATCCTGGGCAGCGGCCGGAACGATTTCTTCAGTGACCGCGATCTGCAGGTCGCCACAACCGCTGCCGGACAGTTGTCCTCTGCCATCGAAAGCATCAAAGCTGGTTCACAAACGGATCAGACGTTGCGCGAGCAACTGGATCAATTCGTTACGATTACGCGGGTGAGCCGCGAGCTGAATGCATCGCTGGATCTCAACCAGCTGCTCGAAGTTCTCTGCCATGAGACGGTCCATGCCATGGGCGCGGATTGCGGTTCGGTCCTGCTTCTGGATCCCGAAGCTCCTGCAGACGACCCGCGCGTGGCCAGGTCGAGCGGCTGTCTGCCGAGCGATGCCGGGCTCTCCCCCTTTGAACGAAGCGCGATTGAAAAGGCCCAGTCCTTCCTTGTTTCAGATTTTGGTCAGCAGGGATTCTTTCCGCCACACGAGGGGCTCCGCTCGGCGCTGGTGGTCCCGCTGGTCAATCAAAGGCGCCTGGTTGGCCTTCTTCAACTGCATTCGAAGAACCCGGCCTATTTCGATGCAAAAGCCCTGGAATTTCTGGAGAGGCTCGTCTTCCAGACCTCCTCCGCCTTGATGAATGCCTGGACGTATCAGGGCGAACTTCAACGGGCGGAAGTCTTGCATCGCCGTGCCGACACTCTGGTGCAGTTGTCCAATGCGAGCTATGTCATCAACCCGGAAGTCTCTCTTGAGGAATCATTAAGGGTCATTGCCCAAGGCATCCATGATTCGACCCCGTTTCAGGTGGTGCTGGTCAGCGTTTACGAGCCTGACGGCGGAATGCTGCGGCGGGTGGTCGGGCTGGGCATTCCTGAAGAAACCTTGAATGAACTGTTGGCGCGCAAACAGCCGTATTCCGGTCTGCTCCAGTTGATGAAGCCCGAATTTAAGATCAGCCGCTCCTATTACATCCCGGCCGATCAGACACCGGTCCTGCCATCCGAGGTCCATTATGTGTATGCGCCTCACTATGCGCAGGAGCCACCGAGGCAGAACGCCTGGGATCCGGACGATTTCCTGCTCATCCCATTGGAAGATGCCCAGGGTCATCCGCTGGGCTTGATCAGCCTGGATGAGCCGAGCGACGGCCTGCGTCCGGACCGGGCGACGATCGATTCTGTGGAGGTCTTTGCCGCGCAGGCTGCCTTGGTGATCAGCAATGCAAGGCGATACGGTGAGCTGAAGGACCGCATTGACTCCCTTTCCTCCGGCCTCCAGCGCCAACAGCGATTGCTGAGCGTTACCCAAAAAGATTTGCCGGTCCTGCTCCGCAAGGATCTGGAACAGACGATCTCGCTGCACAACCTGGACCGTCGCGCGCAACGCGTGCGCGCCGGCTTGGCCATTACCGAGGCGGTCAGCCGTCAGTTGGATGCCTCCTCCGCCCTCATGGCCCTCGGCCGGGAAACGCTGACTCAATTGGCGATGACGACCGCCCTGGTGGCGGAAAACACCCCCGAGGGTCCGCGCCTGCTGCATATCCTGGGCAATGTTCCGAAAACTACGAATCCCGAGGCATTGTTTGGCCAGCGAAATCCTTTGCGTGCCGTTTTGCAGGGGAGCGAACCCGTCCTGATATCGAACTTGGATGAAAACAACGAATGGCGTGACGTCCCGCTGCTTTCACAGTTGCGCGCCAAAGGTGTAATCTGCCTGCCGGTCATCGTGGAGAACAGGCCCATTGCCGCGATCCTGGCGGTCAGCTCCGAACCGATGCCGGATTTCACCGAAGAGGACCGGCAGGTCTACTATCAGATCTCCAGACAGACCTCCATTATTCTCCAAAACATTTCCCTGCTCAACGAGACGCGCCGCCGATTGCAAGCTGTCGACCTGCTGCTTGAATTCAGCCGTCGCCTCAGCGCACTTGATCCGGCCAATATCATCCGCGCCCTGCTGGACAGCGGCCGTCGGGTATTGCCCGCCGCGCACGCCGGTGTGGTCCTGATGTTTAACGAACAGAGCGGCCTGCTTTTGCCCCAGGCCGTGTCAGGCTATGCCGATAACGACAGCATGTTACAAATTTCATATCGCGTGGATGAAGCCCTGCCGGGCATCATCTTTTCCGAGAAGAAACCGCGGCGGGTGGACGAGATTGACTTCCCGCGGGATTACGCCCTGCCGTCTGAAAAACTGGGTTTCTACCGGGATGCAACGGGCGGACGTTTGCCCGTCTCCAGCCTGTTTATTCCAATCCTGGCAGGCGATCAAATGCTGGGCATCCTCGTTTTGGACAATTTCAACACCCCCGCCGCATTCCAGCCCGAAGATGAAAACCTGATGATTTCACTTGCTCAGCAGGTGGCGCTGTCGCTGGAGAATGTGCGCCTGGTACACGCGATGACCGAACGCGCCGGGCAACTGCAGGCCCTCAACGATGTCGCCACGGCCATGACCTCCAGCCTGCGTTCCGATGAACTCATTGCATCTCTCCTCGATCAGCTGGTGCCGGTCCTGCCGTTTGATACCGCTACGCTCTGGTTGCGTGAGAAGGAGCGTCTGAAGGTGGCTGCGGTGCGCGGCTTTCCGGATGCGGAAAGGCGCCTGGGTCTAACCGTGGCTGTTGCGGACAGTGCGTTGTTCAAGGAAATGATCAAAAGCAGCCAGGCCACCTCCGTGCCTGATGTGCGTGAGGATCCGCGCTTTCCGGCCGTGGAGGCCCCGCACCTGTCCTGGCTGGGCGTTCCGTTGATTTCCAAAGGCGAGTTGATCGGTGTGATCGCCCTGGAAAAATGGCAGGCGTATTTCTACACGCGTGAACAGATCCAGCTGGCTTCAACCTTTGCCAGCCAGGCCGCGGCGGCATTGGATAATGCCAAACTGTTTGAGGAAAGCCTCGGACGTGCGGCGGACCTGGATCAGCGCTCGCAGCGCCTGGCTTTGCTCAATCGCTTCTCTTCCGCGCTGAGCGGGTTGCTGGATGCTGATCAAATTCTGAGCCTTACGGCGGGCGAGCTACGGCAGGCCCTAAATGTGGATCGAACCTCCGCCGTGTCGTTTGAGCACGAACAGGCGGTCTGGAAAGCGGTGGCGGGGGAGTTCAAGCATGATCTGCCGCAAGTTCTGCCCGACGCGCCCCTGTTTGAACGCCTGCGGGAGTCGCTCGGTATCTTCAATACCGAAAACGTCCTGGCCGAACCCGATCTCCAGCCGATCATGGGATTGGTTGGAAGGGATACGAGCGCCCTGCTGGTTCTGCCGCTGGCCAGCGGACAGAACCTGCGGGCCTTGCTCTTTGCCCACATTACGGGCGAGGGACGCTTTACGGTGACCGAGATCGAGCTGGCCCGCACGATTGCAAATCAGGCCGCGATCGCGCTTGAAAACGCCCGCCTCTATCAGTCTACTCTGCGGACGGCGGAACGGTTCTCCATCCTCAACCGCGCCAGTGCCGATATCGGCGCCAGCCTGGATCCGGAGGAGATTTACGCCGCCATCCATAAAGCCGCCGGCCGTCTGATGGCGGTCGAAGCATTCGTCATCAGCCTGCTGGATGAAGAGACCCAGGTGGTCGAGGGCGTTTATCTGATGGATCGGGGGGTTCGTACTCCGAACACGCATGTCCCGTTGGGAGAAGGCTTGAGCAGCCAGGTGATCATGACGGGCCAGCCGCTTAATCTGGTAAATGCACAGCCGGCCGATGAAATGACTGGGGGCCCTGCCCGCAGTGCCCACGGCACGCCCAGGTCTGTTCTGGCGGTTCCCCTGACGTTGGGCGGCAGGACCATCGGCATGCTTTCCGCACAAAGCTATCAGGCCAACGTGTACACAGGCGAGGACCTTCAACTCCTGGGCACCCTCGCCAACCAGGCGGTGGTTGCCATTCAAAACGGACGTCTCTTTGCGGAAACGCAGCGCCTGGCGCAGGAGCTTGAACAACGGGTCATTGAGCGCACTGCCCAGTTGAAACGCGAACAACAGAATACCGAAACCCTGCTGCGCATTCTTACGGAAGTTTCATCGAGCCTTGATCTGGATCGGGCCCTCAATCGCACTTTGTCGCTCCTTAACGATGCGCTCGGAGCCGAACAGGGGACCATTATGCTGCTGCATCCCGATGATAATCTTTTGCATTATCGCGCCGGGTATGGTTACCTTTCCGAGAAGGCTGACCAGGGCGGACGCGGCTTTACCTTGAAGGTCGGCGAGGGGTTGGCGGGCTGGGTGGTTCAAAATCGCGAGGCGGCGATGATCGAGGATTTGCGCCTTGACCAGCGCTGGGTGCAGTCGCAGTCCACTTCCCGGGAGCATCGCAGCACCATCGTGGCGCCGCTGCTGGTCGCGGAGGATGTCATCGGTGTGTTGATGGTCTTCCACCGCCAAGAGCGTTATTTCACGCCGGATGCCCTGAACCTCGTTAAGGCAATCGCCAGTCAGGTGGCCGTTGCCATCAACAATGCGCATTTGTACGAACTGATCCGTGATCAGGCCGAACGGCTCGGCTTGATGTTGCGCAAAGAACAGGAGGAAGCCAGCCGCTCGCAAGCCATCCTGGAAGCCGTGGCAGACGGCGTGCTGGTGACCGGCTCCAATAATCGCATTTCCTTCCTGAATGCATCCATTCAAAAGATCCTCGATATCAATGCAGGCCGCGTGATCGGTCAACCCCTTGAAGACTTTGGGGGTCTGTTCGGCAAGGCATCTTCTTCCTGGATGGAGACGATCCGCAGCTGGTCGCAGTCGCCGAGCAGCTATGAACCTGGAGATACCTACGCCGAGCAGCTGGAGCTGGGCGATGGACGCATTGCCCTGATCCATCTCGCACCCGTCATTTTGCAGAATGATTTCCTCGGTACGGTATCCATCTTCCGCGATATTACCCACGAGGTCGAGGTGGACCGTTTGAAGTCCGAGTTTGTCGCGACGGTCAGCCACGAACTGCGCACTCCCATGACCGCCATCAAAGGTTATGTGGACGTGCTCATGATGGGCGCGGCCGGTGCGGTGACGGAGAACCAATCGCA
>DATJBI010000033.1:0-6802 GCA_035515435.1 Anaerolineales bacterium | reverse complement strand
CTAACAGGCGTTACCTTCTTTGGTGATGATGGTACCTTCGGTCAGGACTTCCTTGACCGCACCGGCGCGAATGGCGAAGGCGCTTACTCCACTTCCCTCATTCCGCCTGCTTCGGCTGCCAAGACGAAGTTCGACGCGGCTTATCTGGCCGCCTATGGTCAGCCCGCTGGCAAGCTCTCCCCTTACTCCTGGACTGCCTACGACTCTGTGGCAGTTTTGATCAAGGCTATCGAGAGTGTAGCTGTTGTCAGTGGCGGCAAGCTGTACGTCCCGCGTGCCGCGCTGGTTGCAGCCGTGCGCGCCACTAATAATTATCAGGGCCTATCCGGCACAATTACCTGCGATACTACTGGCGAATGCTCAGCCTCCGGCCCAGTCTTCAATGTAGACAAGGGTGGTAAGTGGGTTCCGGTTCAGTAGTAAACTTGTACGCGGTTCCTTAGCGTCCCTGTTACATATTTGAATAAGTGGCGGGGCAAGCCTCGCTTGCCCTGCCACTTTATTATTACCGCTCCATTAATTTAGGAGAAGGGCCATGCCCAGCGCAAAATCGCCCGCCCGACGGGTCAGTACCTATAAGATCGTGCAAGCTATTCTTGGAATTTTGTTCGCCGGATATTTGGTCTGGCGGCTTTATGTTGTATTTATCGGCAGTCCTGCCTACGGGCCCGACACGTGGGCTCGTTTCCTTATTGCCGGTGTTGTCTTGGGAAGCGTATATGCCTTAATTGCCATTGGTTACACCTTGGTCTATGGCATTTTACGCATGATCAATTTTGCCCACGGTGACATCATGATGATCGGTGCATTTGGCGGTTATTTTGTCTTTGAAGCCTTCAAAGCCATTCCCGTCCCCACGCTGGCCGATCCCAAAATGACCTTTCTGGATGCCAATCCAATTCTTTCGGTCGTAGCCGCTTTTGTCGTTGGTGCTTCCGTAGCCGCCTTGGGCGGTTATTTTCTTGAAAAAATCGCATACCGGCCTCTACGAGGGGCACCGCGATTGGTGCCCTTGATTTCCGCCATCGGAGCGTCCATATTCCTGGAAAATGCCGCGCAGCTACTCTTTGGCACCCAGCGACGGGATTATTCCAACCCGGCTATTCTCACACGTGGAAATGGTTGGAATCTGCCGATCGGGGGAACAACCGTCATCCTTCCCTATACAGGTGTATTGACAGTGGCCGTCTCAGTTTTGCTCATGCTCGGCCTATATTTACTGGTGATGCGCACTCGCCTAGGTCGCTCCATGCGGGCGGTCGCCGAAAACAAGCAGGTCGCATCCTTGATGGGTATTGACGTGGATGGAGTCATCAGCCGCACCTTCATCATCAGCGGAGCGCTGGCTGGCGCCGCGGGGGTCATGTGGGGAATTCATCTCGGTATAGTCTATTACTATGTCGGTTTCCTGCCGGGTATCAAAGCTTTTACCGCTGCCGTATTGGGCGGCATTGGCAGCGTACCGGGCGCTATGTTAGGTGGTTTGTTCCTAGGATTGGTAGAATCACTTGGCCCGGGAATCTTGGGGATGAGCTACCAGCTCGCAGATGTGATCGCCTTTGGCATCCTGGTATTGGTTCTGATCTTCCGCCCGACCGGCATTGTGGGCGAAGTCCTTACCGAGGAGAAGGTGTGATGAAGAAACAATTGCGAATGGCACTGAGCGCTGGAGTTACCTTCGGCATCGTCACCATTTTCCTGTTCCTGATCGGATTCACCGGCATATCCGGGGACCTCCTGGCAGATCTCTTCGGCAATAAAAACGCCGCTCCATTCCTCGGGCTGACACCCCAAATGATCAACATGATCATCTTCCTGGCTCTGATAGGTCTATGGGCCGGATCATACGGTTCACGCAAAAGTAAAGGCCAGACGGACGATCCTTGGGCACCCGCTTTGATCGGTGGTTTGACAGCCGGCCTGGTGCACGGAATATTGGTCGGCCTGTTGGCTTTGTTGGTTGGAATACTTAACCTGAATCAGGTGCCGATCAACATGTACCTGGCAGCGGTGCTCCCGGCCGCGGTCAAAATGTTCCTGCTGGGCGGCAGCCCTGTTCAGGGCGCAATCTTCCATCTCATTCTATTCACGCTGACAGGTTTCCTAGGCGGATTGTTAAGTCGCGGCATCGGACGCGGCAGTTGGAGAGTCCGGGCCGTAGCGAACTGGAAGAACGCCTGGGACAGATACAATCAGAAACCCTTCATCAAAAAGATGCGCGGTAATCCTGCCACCCGTTATGTTATCTACGGTGTACTCGTGCTGTTGGTCTTTATGGTGCCGTTGGTGGCTGGACAGTACTGGAACTACACCATCGGTACGGTCTGCATCTATGTTCTGCTCGGCCTTGGTCTGAATATTGTAGTGGGCTTGGCGGGCCTGCTCGACTTGGGATATGTGGCTTTCTTTGCCATCGGGGCTTATACCATGGCCCTTCTGACCGCTCCCGCACCGCAGCATCTGATGTGGAGCTTCTGGATCGCGCTGCCAATCGGGGTTGTCTTAGCCGCCCTCACCGGGCTTTTGCTCGGTGCTCCGGTGTTGCGCTTGCGCGGCGATTATCTGGCCATCGTGACTCTGGGATTCGGTGAAATCATCCGTTTGTTGAGCACAAGCGATGCCATGACTTCCTTTTCCGGCGGGCCGAAAGGTGTCCCCAGCATCGCAGGCCCGACCATCTTCGGAGAACCATTCAACAGCGGAGCAGATTTCGTTTACTTGATATTTCTGGCAGCGATATTGATCATCTTTGTCACCAATCGTTTGCAAAATTCGCGCGTTGGGCGCGCCTGGGAAGCCATGCGTGAAGACGAGACCGTCTCGCGCGCCATGGGTATCAATACCCTGACACAGAAACTCCTGGCCTTTGCCATCGGCGCGGCCTTCGCCGGGCTGGGCGGCGCGCTGTTTGCCTCCCGCAATCAGTTCACCGGTCCGGAAGATTTCACCTTTATGGTTTCAGTCAATGTGGTTGCAGTCGTGATCGTGGGAGGCATGGGAAGTATTCCAGGAGTCATCGCCGGTGCGCTGGTGCTCAAGGGCTTGCCAGAAGTACTGCGCGAACTCCAGGATTACCGTGTTATGGTCTTCGGCGCTCTGCTGGTGGTAATGATGCTGTGGCGGCCTGCCGGCATCATTTCTTCCTCGCGCCGAAAATTGGAGGTTGAAAAAGACACTGGAGCAACCGAATCTCCCAAGGAAGGGAGTGAAAAATGACCATCGCACTTGAAACCCGTTCCCTGACCAAGCAATTCGGTGGCCTGACCGCGGTTGACTCCGTGGATTTAGCGATCCAGGAAAATTCCATCTTTAGCGTCATTGGTCCAAATGGCGCCGGCAAGACAACATTCTATAATTGCATCACTGGTTTTTACGAACCGGAAGCAGGCGATATTCTTTTTTACGGTGAATCGCTGGTCGGTCTGTCTCCGGATCAAGTCACGTATCGGGGTATCTCGCGAACTTACCAGAATATCCGCCTGTTCGCCAATATGAGCGCCATCGAAAATATCCTGGTCGGAGAGCATTCCCGCATCCGGGGTTCATGGCTAGAGGCAATTCTTCACACACCACGTGTGGTAAAAGAGGAACAACAAGCGGTCGAGAAGGCCCGGGAACTGCTGAATTTTGTCGGTCTAGTTGGTCTCGGAGACCAGTTGGCCCGGAACCTGCCATACGGCGCCCAACGCAGACTGGAAATTGCGCGCGCCCTAGGCAGCCAGCCGCGCCTGCTGCTGCTGGATGAGCCGACCGCCGGGATGAACCCGCATGAAACCACCGACATGATGCACTTCATCCGCCGCCTGCGGGATGAATTGAGTATCACCATCCTGCTCATCGAACACGATATGCGCGTGGTCATGGGAATCAGCGAACGGATCGCCGTGCTGGATTACGGCGCAAAGATCGCTGAGGGGACTCCCTCTGAAATCCAGGGCAATCCGCGCGTCATCGAAGCCTATTTGGGAAGCGGAGCAGCCTCTGGCTTGGACAACACCGCTGCACAGCCCGCCTGATTACGAGGTACTTATATCCATGCTCGAAGTTAACGACATCCACACCTATTACGGCAACATCCATGCGCTCAAAGGCATCTCGCTGACGGTGGAAAAAGGCGAAATCGTCACATTGATTGGTTCCAACGGAGCCGGTAAAACAACCACCTTACGCTCCATATGCGGATTGCAGAAACCGCACCAGGGTAGCATCCTGCTTGAAGGCGAAGATCTCAGCCCCTTCAAGGCGCATGAGATCGTCGCGAAAGGGGTGGCGATGGTGCCGGAGGGGCGCGGCATTTTCGCCCGCCTGTCTGTGGCTGAAAACCTGGACATGGGAGCCTACATCCGGCGTGACCGGGCTTCCATCCAGAAGGACCTGGAACGGGTTTTCACCATCTTCCCGCGCTTGAAAGAGCGCCAACACCAGGTGGCAGGGACGCTTTCCGGCGGTGAGCAGCAGATGCTCGCCACGGGACGCGCCCTTATGACCCGCCCGCGCTTGCTCCTGATGGATGAGCCTTCGATGGGGCTGGCACCTGTCCTAGTGGAGGCGATTTTCAATGTGATTAAAGCAATCAATCAGGAGGGCACCACCATCCTGCTGGTGGAGCAGAACGCCCTGATGGCGCTGTCCATTGCCCATCGCGGCTACGTCATCCAGACCGGACAAATCGTTTTGCAGGACACAGCAGCCAATCTCAAAAAGAACGAGATGGTCCGAAAATCCTATCTGGGCATCGAATAAATTGGGAACAGGCAAAATTCAACCGAGGCCCATTTTCAATTGAAAACGGGCCTCATCGTTCCTACCGCACCAACAATGACTGCTGCGAATCGCTATGTCGTAGCTTCAGGTCGGGCATGGGTGACGTGAGATGTTTATGCTTCTCCAATTCCAGATGGAACTAAGCCGCCGTTGGAGTCATAATTGATGCGAAACAAATCCAAGCGCAAAGAACAAATGAAAGCATAGTATCGTTCTTCCCAAAGATTGAGCGATGGAACCAAACGAGGAAATATGGATAACTTGATTGTGGTGAACAACCAGCCGCACTGCCGAATCGCATATTCGCCTGAATTGAAATGTGCATTCCAAATCTGGAAAGGGATGGCCAAATCAATTCCGGAAGACCATTGAGACCACCGCGGAATTTGCAAAAACTCACGAAGTTATCAGCTGTATCAGCGACACGCGGCAGCAGGAGCTTGTAGTCAGCGATGACATAGAATGGCTTGTGAGATCTGTCGGCACGCCATTTTCCGAGACTGGATTAAGGAGCATACTATTTGTTTCACCGAACAATCCCTTCGCAGCCAGAGGGTAAAACGAGTTTGCCACCCAATCCAAAGAACTGTTCGATTTTAAATGATCCCCTAACCCTGTTTTTTCATTTCAGAAAAGCTTGCGGGCGTGATGAGGCGGACAGTGTGTCGCAGATTTTCGTAATCCCCCTTACAAAAAGACTCCCGACTCGAAACAAAAAACCCGCCTAAAGGCAGGTTTGGTAGTACAGGGAAGTCCCCAGTATAAGGATGAGATTTGAAATAAGAAGACCACCTTGCGATGGTCTTGAGTGCCGAGGGTGAGATTTGAACTCACGACCAAGGGCTTATGAGTCCCCTGCTCTTCCACTGAGCTACCTCGGCTGGCAAAGAGCGCCGCGAATGTTACTATGGGAGGAAGCATTTGTCAACACAGGGTACAATCACACAGGGTATAATCAGCAAACGGAGACCCCCATGAAAGCGCTGATACTCGAACAGAATGTCAAGGAACGTTCCTTGATCCAGCATGTGCTGGAAAAAAGCGGGCATGAAGCCATCCTGGGCGGAGACATGGAGCAGGCGTGGCAATTGATCCAGAAGGGTGAGGCTCGCTTCGTCATCGCAGACGGGGACGCGGAAGATTTCAAAAAGTCGAATCTCATCGGACGCGTACGTGCCGCCAAAATCCTCCCCACTTATTTTCTCGTTCTGACCGCCGGAGAGGAAGATTATACCGACGCTGACGACAACCTTCGTAAGCCGATTACGGCTTCGGAATTGAAGGCGCGTATCATGATCGGACAGCGCTTCCTTTCGCTCGGAGAAAGTTTATCGCACGCGCGTAACCAGCTTGAGAATCTTGCGCTCTATGATTCGTTGACGGGCTTGATGAATCGAATTGCGTTCTTTCGAAGCGCACAAGGTGAACTGGAACGCGCCCGGCGTAGTTCTGCGCCGCTGAGCATGATCGCACTCGATATTGACCGATTCAAGAGTCTCAATGCAGAGCATGGTGTCGAAATGGGCGATGAGGTGTTGAGGACCGTGGCCCAGACCATCCGCGAAAAGAGCCGGCCGTATGATTGCATCGGACGCTGGACCGGTGATGAGTTTGTGATCGCATTGCCGGGCGTCATCGGTGCGGACGCGGAAAAGATCGCGGAACGAATCATCAAAGGCATCGACGCGACCATCATCACATTTAAGGATGACACCGCAAAGGTCGGCATGAGCGCAGGCATTGTCTCGGCCTCGCGTATCAGCGCTTCGACGGAGGCTGAACCGTTGATCGATCAGGCACGTCAGGCGATGGCACGCGCCAAAGAAGCCGGCGGAGATCAGATTTTTCTCACATACATCTAGAATCAAATGTTATTGCGAGCAAAGCGAAGCAATCTTCCGTTAGAGGAGACTGCCACGTCGCAATGACGAAAAGGAAATCAAATGGCAGAAGAATTAAAAGTGGATGATGGGCAGGTCGTTTCGATGCACTATACGCTACACGTGGACGGTCAAGTGGTGGACAGCTCCGAAGGCGG
>DATJBI010000032.1:0-5709 GCA_035515435.1 Anaerolineales bacterium | reverse complement strand
CATATCCGTCTTCCCGGTGACTTCAACCTGCAACGTATCATAGGCCGCGGCCTCCATTTGAGAGGCTACAAAACGCTGCCAGATCAGGTTATACAGCTTATACACGGCTGTTTCGAGATACGGCTTGACGCTTTCCGGTTCGCGCATAACGGCCGTGGGACGAATGGCTTCATGGGCTTCCTGTGCGCCGAGGGTCTTCGTCTTGTACTGGGGCGGGTCGGGCGGAAGGAAATCCGGGCCATATTTCCTCATCACAAAATCGCGTGCTTCTCTCTGTGCAATTTCGGAGACGTTTGTCGAGTCGGTACGCATATACGTGATCAGGCCGGTTGTCCCGCCGTTGCCCACGTCCTGGCCCTCGTAGAGTCCCTGCGCCAGGGCCATCGTGCGCTTGGCTGTAAATCCAAGTTTGCGCGACGCTTCCTGCTGCAAGGTCGACGTCGTGAACGGCGCCGACGGCTTGCGCCGGCGTTCCCCGCGCTTGACCTTCGTCACCGAATACGCGGCCCTCTCCATATCGATTAGAACGGGCTTTACGGATTCTTCATTCGGCAACTCAGGCTCTTTGTCATCGGCTTTGAACAGCTTCGCGACAAATGCGGACTTCACTCCGTCCGACTTGAACTCTGCATGGACGGTCCAGTATTCAACCGCGACAAAGTTTTCGATCTCGTTCTCCCGATCGACGATCAGACGGAGTGCCACGGATTGCACGCGGCCCGCCGAAAGCCGGCTCCGAACCTTCTCCCACAGGATCGGGCTGATGCTGTAGCCTACCAATCGGTCCAGGACGCGCCGCGCTTGCTGGGCATTGACCAGATCCATATCGATCGGGCGCGGCTTGGAAAAAGCCTCACGAATGGCAGGTTCGGTGATCTCGTGGAAGGTAACTCGTTTCGCCAGGGTGGGTTCAATCTCCGCAGCCTCCATCAAATGCCAGGAAATGGATTCACCCTCGCGGTCAGGATCAGTCGCCAGATAGACTTCTTCTGACTTTCTGGCCAGCTGCTTGAGTTCCTTGACCACCTCTTTCTTCTCGTTGGGGACGCGATACTTCGGCTCGAAATTGTTTTCGACGTCGACGGATAGCTGGGACTTCAAAAGATCGCGCACATGGCCCACCGAGGCCCGGACGGTATATCCCCTGCCAAGAAAACGTCCAACCGTTTTGGCCTTGGCGGGCGATTCAACGATCACCAGCTTGCCGTCGCGCTTTTCCATTTTCTTCTCCACCCTGGCCGGCGGCGTCAGCCCTTCATGAGCCGGAGTTCTTCCCATTCGATAAAGTTTTGTTCCGCAGACCGGACAAGAGCCAAGCGTCACCGGCGATCCCTTTGCGTTGAATGCCGCAACCGGATCCTTCATCTCTCTCTTGGTCTTGCACTTCATGCAATACGCTTCCATTTATTAAGACTCCAAAGTGATTTACAGGTACTTGTCTTGGCGGTGTTTTTTAAGATGCTCGACCACATCGCGGACCTTCTGGGCCTGATCGGATTTGCAAATCAGGAGCACGTCGCCCGAATCTACCACAACTGTGTCATCCAGGCCAATCGTGACAATCAACCGCTCGTTGTCCGCGCCGTAGACCAAGGTGTTGTTGGTCTCCAGGGCAAGGTGCTGGGCATTTACCGAAACGTTGCCGGTCATGTCCGGGAATAAGACATCGAACAGTGTGTCCCACGAACCGATATCGTTCCAACCCAACCCGCTGGCGGGCAGGACCGCGACATTTTCGGCACGCTCCATCACCCCGTAATCGATCGTCTCCGATTTCAACCCGCGCCAGTGCGAACGCAAAACGTCCGTTTGCCGGGAGGTCCCCCACGCCTTTGAAATCACCGACAGCGCCGCAGCCAGGGTGGGCATCTGCTTTTCAATCTCCGCTAAGATCACGCTCGTCCGCCAGATGAAGATACCGCTGTTCCAGGAATAGCCGCCGGAGCGCAAAAAGCCCTGCGCGGTCTTTTCATCAGGCTTTTCCTTAAATCCTTTGACGCGATAAACGGGATATTTGAAATCGCCGTCCAAGTGTTCGCCCTGCTGGATATATCCGTAGGCGGTCGACGCAGAGAGCGGTGCGATGCCCAGGGTGACCAGATAATCTCGGCGCGCTACATCAAAGGCGGCGCGCAGCAGATAATGGAACAGATCCTGATTGCGAATAAAGTGGTCGGACGGCAGGACCGCCGTGACGGCCTCCGGATCGCGCTTCTTCAAAACAGCCGCTGCAAGGCCAACCACGGAAGCGGTTCCGCGCGGCGAAGGCTCGATCAGGTAGTTCTCCTCCGGGATGGCGGGCACCTGGGTGCGCATTTGGCGCATTTGTTCTTCAACCGTCACGACCAGGATGCGCCTCGCCGGAAACAGATCGGAGAGCCTGCTCACCGTGCTTTGAAATAAGGTCTCTGCACCCAACAAAGGCAGGAGCTGCTTGGGTTGATTTTTCCTCGAAACCGGCCATAAACGCGTTCCGCCCCCGCCTGCCATGATTACTGCATAACTGTGATCATCCATTTAATCAATCCTGAACAGAGTAGCGATTGTACCTCACACCCTGCAACATTGTTCATTCGCCTGCCAGCCACGCCGCGCCCTGGGGACTTTTTCCACCGGCGATCCAGTCCGACTGCGATTCGGATATGCGGGCCCCAGCCCGGCTTCGACGGCCGCCGCGCCGAAGATCATTCGTGTTGATTGCTGGCCGCCGGCGCGTGTCCGATCGGAGGCCCGCCCCAGCTCCCCGCCCGGGTGTCGGCGATCGCTGCGCCCCTTCCCGATCAACCTGTTCGTGCGCCCCAACTGCGGCGCAAGTATACTACCAGCCACTGCATAAATCTGGCAACCTTGCTCAGGGGCAAACCCGGCGTCCGCCGCGGATGACCAAGCGGGATCCATCCAGCAACATTGAACTTCCATTCCACCACCTGATGGACTCAATCCTCCGATTCGTCAAGCAGGCCGGGCAGCAGATGCACCCGGATCAAACGGCGCTCCGCGTCGATGTCCAAAACGACCGAAGGGATGACCGGCAACAAGACCTCGCTGGCGTCAGGACGCTTGACGACATAGACCTCATTTGCGCCGGTCTGCATGATCTCGGTCAATTCGCCGATCAGGTTTTCCTGCTCGTTGACCACATCAAAGCCGATCAATTCATGATAATAGAAACGTCCCTTGGGCAGGGGCGGCCGATCCGCGGCCGTGACATAAACCAGCTGATTCCGGTAGCGCGCCGCGTCTTCCGGTGTGTCCAGGCCGTTCAACTTTATCAGCAGTCCCTCGCGATGCTTGCGCACCGCCGCAATGGTCATGGGCTGATGGTGCATTCCGACAAAAACCCCGGTTTGCGGTTTCAATCGTTCGGGAAAATCCGTGTGAACTTCCATCACGAGCTCGCCGTGCACGCCGTGGGCCCGCCGCAGATAGCCGACCATCAAATACACAGGCTCGCCATTTGCCGGCGAGCCTGAACCTATCTTGCCTGAATTCTCCTTCGGGGCCATCACTGCGGCTCGACCACGTCGAGAGTCGCCTGCTTGCCTTCCCGCTCGGCGGCGACCCTCAACAAAGTCCGGATCGAGTTCGCGACCTTTCCGCTCTTGCCGATGACGCGGCCCATGTCAGCGGCAGCCACACTTAGTTCGAGACGGATGTGGTCACCGTTTCCATATTCACGGACCTCCACCTGATCTGGATGTTCCACCAGAGACTTGGCAATGAATTCGATAAGGTCTTTCATGAATGCTCTGAGGTCCCGCCCCGGAGAGGGAGCAAGGGCGGGGCAGAAAAGACTAATCCGCGCGCGTCTTGACCGAGGCACCGCGTTGCGCGGCGGCCTCGGCAGCATCTTTCAGGAGAGTCTCGACCGGCTCGCCCTTCTTGAAACGTTCAAAACGATCCAGCACACCTGCACTTTTGAAAACCTGCTCCACGGATTCGGTCGGCAGCGCGCCGTTCTTCATCCAGTGATAGACGCGGTCTTCTTTGATATTGACGGTGGATGGCTGGGTACGGGGATTATAAAATCCCAGGATCTCCAAAAAGCGGCCATCGCGCGGCGCTTCCTTATCAGCCGCGACGATACGATAAGACGGCTGGCCTTTCAAACCGATGCGGCGAAAACGAATACGAACCATTGAAAACGTTCTCCTTCAATTTATGATCAATTTGGTCGGTTCAAGCGAACGAGAGAGGGGTTGCGTGAAAAGACACGCGCTCGCAGGCCCAAAACCCACAGGCGCTAATTTTACCAGAGATTCAGGCCGGCAGGGAAAACCAGATCGTGGTTCCCTGGCCCTCCGCGCTTTCCGCCTGGATCTCGCCGCCATGCGCTTCCACGATATATTTCGCGATGGATAGGCCCAGGCCCATGCCGCGCGAATCGCTGGATCGATAAAACCGGTCAAAGACATGAGACAAATCCTGGGGGGCGATCCCCGGACCGCTGTCCTGCACGGAGACGACCGCGCGCCTTCCGGCGCTCAAATCGGATTCCGTTAAATGGATCTCGATCGTGCTTCCACGCGGCGAATAGCGCAGCGCGTTCGAAATCAGATTCGTCAGCACCTGACGGATACGCTCGGGATCCGCTTCCAGCATGAGGGCCCCGGCGCCCAAGGATAATTCCAGCTTGACACCGGCCGCCGCCGCCTGGGATTGAAACGCCGCGACGGTTTCGCGAATCAACACGCTGATCTCGGTGGACTCGCGCTATAACTGCAGTGAACCGCCCTCGGCCAGCGAGAGCGTCCGCAGATCTTCAACGAGTCGTGAAAGGATCTGTGTCTCCTCGAGCAGCGATTTGAGGCGTGTTTCATCTGCGGGATAAACACCATCCAGAACCGCTTCAAGGTTGCCTTGGATTATGGTGAGCGGCGTGCGCAGTTCGTGCGAAACATCGGCCAGCATGGCGCGCCTTTGCCGATCGTTGACCTCCAAACGCGAGGCCATGGAATTAAACGCCTGGGCCAGTGAACGGACCTCGCGCGGACCTCTCTCATCCACACGCGCCGAATAATCGCCTTCCGCGACTTTATGCGAGGCCTCCAGCAGATCATCCAATGGCATGGACACGCGGCGCAAATCCACCGCCCCCAGGATGAGCACGACCAGCGCCAACGCCAGGCCAACGCCGCCGACGGGCAGGAAGACCAATTGGAATTGACCGATGGAAAAATGCGTCAGCCCCAGGGCGTTGAGAATCAATCCGACCACTGCCAGAAACAGCGCCAGGCCAAAAAGATTGAATATTGCAAAGAGGAAGCCGAATCTGCGGAAGAACGGATTGTGCCTTCGCATTCGCCGCCAGTGGTGCCGGTCGCGCGGGGGCCATTCTTCATTGTCGGGCCACCAGGGAGGCCGGTGGCCAGGAAAATGATGATCCCGCCAGAAACGGCGCGGGCCGTCCCCGGGCCAATCGGGCGGATTGGGATCGGGGGAGAGAGAGTCGTGTTTCATATTTCAACCCGCGATCAAACGCGCCGGCTTACTTTTCGCCAATATGAATGGCCTGATGCCAGTTGATCAAGCGCGAAGCAGAGTATTTTAGACCCGCTTTTTCAAAGAGCCGTTGAAATTCCTTGGTGCTGTAGATCTTTACGTGTGCGGGTTCAAGGCGTCTCATGAACTGATCTGCAAGCTTTACGATCCAGGCATCGGCGAGCGGATCCAGGATAAATAATCTTCCGCCTTCTTTCAAAAGCCGAT
>DATJBI010000031.1:0-35117 GCA_035515435.1 Anaerolineales bacterium | reverse complement strand
TTGGCAATGAAGCGCGTTGCCAGTCCGGCCGTCAGCAGCACCACCAGGAACGCCAGGCAGGATACGCCCGCCTCGGTCAGCCCCGCGGCCTTGACCAGCGCACCGGCGCGCTCCTTCTCGTTCTTCTCCAGATATTCGCCTCCGTAACGCACCACGACCTCGCTCATGCGGAACGAGAACAGGCCGTTGATCGTCGAGGCAAATTGCATCACGATCCCGATCAATCCATAACCGGCGGGACCCAGCAGGCGCGCCGCCAGCACGCCCTGGATCACGCTGAGCGCCAGGCTGATCGAGTTGGCGCTGAACAGATGCGCGCTGTTGAGGATGACCTTTCCCAGCAGATCGTCCTGGCGCAGTTTTTGGATCAAATTCATGGAGTCAGGATCCGGCTCGCCCACGACCGTTCCGCGGCGTACCAGTCAATCAGTTTTTTCACGCCGGCGCGGAGTCCCGTCCGGGGCTCCCATCCCAGAAGCCCTTTGGCTTTGCTGACATCCGCCCAATTGGTGAACATGTCCGCCAGGTTCGGCGGACCATATTGAACGTCCGCCGTTTTGCCGGTTAGCTCTTCGATCAATTTGATCGAATCGTTGATGGTAATGACCTCATGCCCGCCGATGTTGATGATCTCGTATCCCAGCGGTTTCAGCGCCAGGAGGGTGGCGCGGGCGATGTCATCAATGTACGTGAAGCCGCGTGACTGGTTCCCGTCGCCGTTGACACGCACCGGCCTGCCCTCACTGATCCATTGCACGAAACGGAATAAGGCCAGGTCCGGTCTGCCCGCCGGGCCATACACGGTGAAATAGCGCACCACACTGACATCCATATCATACAGGTGATGATACGAATGACACAGCGCTTCGGCGCCTTTTTTGCTGGCCGCGTAGGGTTGCAGCGGCTCGCTGCTCGAAGCGGATTCCGGCGTCGGGTAAGGAGGATTCGCTCCATAAATGCTGGAGGTGGATGCAAAGATGAATTTCTTCGTCCCGCTCTGCCTGCATAACTCCAGCATGTTCAAGGTCCCGATCACATTCGTCTCGACATACGCCCACGGATTCTCGACGCTGTACCGCACCCCGGCGCGCGCCGCCAGGTTGATCACGCCGTCGAGTTTTTCGCCCTTGAAAGGATCGAGGCCAGACTTTTCTGAAATGTCCACCTTATGAAAGGTGAAGCCGGGCATGTTTTGTAAACGCGCCAGACGATATTCCTTCATGCGCGGATCATAGGCGTCGTTCAGGTTGTCCAGGCCGAGGACGGTGTGGCCCTCCTCGATCAGCATTTCGGACGTGCGGGCGCCGATGAAGCCGGCCGCACCGGTAACCAGATACTTTCCCATGGCTAGAGTCTTGCGACCTTGTCGCTTTCTTTTCCCAGCTTTCCCAGGGCATTGCGGCTGTCGAACACAAACTTCGCCTGGGCCAGGATCGCCGCATAATCATAGGCCTTGTGGTTGGTGACGATCACGACCGCATCCGATTCCCGGACGGCCTTCATCACATCCTTGACCGTTTCCATCTGCCAGCCTTCATGCTCATGATGAATTTGCGGGATATACGGATCATGATAGGAAACCTGCGCGCCCTTCTTCTTGAGCAGGGCGATCACGTCCAGCGCGGGCGATTCACGCACATCATCGATATCGGGTTTATACGCCGCGCCCAGCACCAGCACTTTGCTGCCCTTCAAAATTTTGCCGCGGTCATTCATCGCATCCAGGATGCGGCTGACCACATAACGCGGCATGTTCGTATTGATCTCGGAGGCGAGCTCAATAAAGCGCGCGTTGTAGTTCATCTCCTTCATTTTCCAGGAAAGATACAACGGATCGATCGGGATGCAATGACCGCCCAGGCCGGGACCCGGCGTGAACTTCATGAAGCCGAACGGCTTGCTCGCGGCGGCATCGATCACCTCCCAGACATCCACGCCCAGACGCTCACACATGATCGCCAGTTCATTGACCAATCCAATGTTGATCATGCGGAAGGTATTCTCCAGCAGTTTCGCCATCTCGGCCGCTTCGGCAGACGAAACCGGCACGATGGTCTTGATCGCCCCGCCGTACCAGGCTTGCGCAACTTCTGCGCAGGCTGTGGTGATCCCGCCGATGACTTTCGGCGTGTTCAGCGTGGTCCAGTCCTTTCGGCCGGGGTCGACGCGTTCGGGCGAGAAGCAGATGAAGATGTCCTCGCCCACTTTCAGTCCGGACCCTTCCGTCAGCTTCGGAAACATCACCTCACGCGTCGTGCCGGGATAGGTGGTTGATTCCAACACAACGACCATGCCCGGATGGACATACTTGGCGAGCTGCTCCGCCGCCGAATTGATGAACGACATATCCGGATCGCCGGTCTGGCGCAGCGGCGTCGGAACGCAAATGCTGACCGCGTCCAGTTCTTTCAGCGCCGCGAAATCGCTGGTCATGTTGAGCCTGCCGCCCTGATGCAGGCGCGCGATCGTTTCTGTCGGCACATCCTGAATGTACGAAATGTTCCGGTTGAACCTATCGGTCTTGCGTTGATCGGGATCAATCCCCAAAACATTGAATCCCGCCTCGGCAAACACCACCGCCAGCGGCATCCCGACATAGCCCATGCCGAGGATTCCGATCTTGGCGGATTTATCCTGAAATTTCCTGATGAGGGTATCTTTGATGGTCATTCCTTCTCCATAATTACCCTTCCCTTTCGTCCCTCTCGCAATGGGAGGGGGTGGAGGTGAGGGACAAAATCTAAAACAGATCTAATTGCTTCGGTTCCGCGTGCGGTTCTGCTGCCGGCACATCCGGTGCGGAGCGTCCCAATCCCTGGCGCGCCTGCTCCAGCAGTTCGGGCAGTCTGGCAAAGTCCGCCAGGATGGCAGGCTTCAAGGAAGCCTGATGCAGCGCGGCGGCCGGATGGAACATCGCAATCACATAACGCTCGCCCACCTTTCGCATCTGGCCATGCACCCCGCTGATCTTGGCGCCAGGCATGAACTTGCCCATCGAGTAGCGTCCCAGCGTGATGATGATGCTCGGATTGATGGCCTTGATCTGGCGTTCAAGGTACACGTCGCAGGCGGCCAACTCCTCCGGCAATGGATCACGGTTGCCGGGCGGCCGGCATTTGACCACATTGCCGATCCAGACCTCGGATCGTTTTAATCCGGCCTGGGACAGGAGTTGATCGAGAAACTGTCCCGCCGCACCCACGAACGGACGTCCCTGTTCGTTTTCATAAAAGCCCGGACCTTCACCGATGAACATGATCTCGGAATGGGCGGGCCCCTCCCCCGGCACGGACTTCTTGCGCGAATGGAACAGCGCACATTTCTCGCATACGGCAACTTCCTGCGCAACTTGCGCCAGTACTTCTTCCGCGCTCATATCGACTCCAAATTATCCAGGTTCATCAAGATCGCATCCTCACCGTTATCCTTATAATACCTGGGGCGCCGGCCCGCCGCCTTGAATCCAAACTTGCGATACAGATTCTGGGCGGCCGCGTTTCCGGCGCGGACCTCAAGCAAGGCGTACCGCGTCCCGGCCTCGTATCCATCCTGAAGCGCCTTCATTAAAATCCGCGCCCCAATTCCCTGGCGGCGATAATCCGGATGAACGGCGAGCGTGGCAATGTGCAATTCATCGAGGATCACCCACGAAACAATCATCGCGATCACTTTCCGGTCTTCCGTCTCCGCCACAAAGCAACGCGCCGCGGAATTATCTTTTACTTCATAATAAAAGGCATGCTCCGGCCAGGGCAGGCTGAACGACATGCGGTCCAACTGGGCGGCGACGGGCACATCGTCAACCGTCATCCTGCGAATGAGCACTTTCATACCTGAATGGTTTCAATCGTATGCAGATAGATCGGCGCCAGCGACGCGGCGTCATCCACTTTACCGGACTGCCAGCGCAGCCACGCCAGTTCGGCCAGGATGCCGGGCCGCCGCACACATCTGGAAGGCGGCGCCAAATGCACATTGATCTTCTTGCGCAGCAGCCTTTGCCGTTCTTCGGAGGTCAACTCGCCGGCCACCAGGGTCGGCGTATCAACGGAATCGGCGAATGCGTCCACGGTGGATATCTTGATGGCGCCCGCGGGCTTCCATTGCCGATCTTCCAGTTTATAACGCCCCAATGCGATCCGGGCGCGACCCGCCTGCAGGATTGCCGCCAACGGCATCTTCGCCACCGGCTGTCCGGCGGCCAGTATATCCAGAGACGGGATTCCGATAACCGGCAGTTTGCGCGCCAGCGCCAGTCCTTTAACAAATGCCAATCCCACGCGCAGACTGGTGAACGAACCTGGCCCGATCGCAACGCCCAGCGCCTGAAGATCGGACGCCTTCACCCCGGCGCGCCCGAGCAGCCCTGTGAACGCCGGGGCCAGTTCCACCGTATGATGCTGGTGACTTTGCCACATCAGCTCGGCAATCACCTGCGTTCCATTATAAAGCGCCACGCCCGTTTGCGCGGTGGAGGTGTCAACAGCCAGCAACATTAGGCGGCTCCAAACATGTTCGCCTGCAACTCCGCCAACAGGTCATCATAGCGATTTCCGCTCGCACGAAAGTTCATCTGCCTTTGCTCTTCGGCCCGGTATTCAAGGCCGATCCACAGGCGTTCATCGGGCAGGATCGATGCAATCCGCTCCGCCCACTCGATGATCAACGCGCCGCACGCGAGCATCGCGTCGAGGTCGAGCTCCGCCGCTTCGGCCGCCGATTCGAGACGATAGGCGTCCATATGAAAAAGCTGTCCCGCTTCGGGACGGCGGTATTCGTTGACCAAAACAAATGTCGGACTCGAAACGGCATCCAGCGATCCCCAGCCCTGCGCCATGCCCTGCACGAGCGTGGTCTTGCCGGCGCCAAGGTCGCCCTGCAAACAGATCAAATCGGATGGATGAAGCAGGCCGCCGAGCCGCATTCCGATCCGACGGGTCTGCTCCGCGCTGCGGCTGAAGAACTCGAAAGCATGTTTATCCAAAATGGGCACGCAGGGATTATACGTCAGCGGGAAGAGAATTTCCAGCGGCGAATAACGGCATCGATCACGGTCCGCTTGTCGACCCGGTTAAAGGTGTGTGTTGCCAGAATCTCTGTGCGCGGCGGCGGCTCAAAGGAGGACTCGCTGGTTTCCTCGTAATCGGTTTCGCTCAACCGGACAATCCGGTTGAATTTAATTGCGTAGCCATAGCGGCGCGAGGCGTCCTGCGAGGGGCGGATCCATTTCCCAGCCCGGCGGAAAATTCTACCGGCAGGACGTGCCGAGCGGACGTCGCGCACAATGGGGTTCTGGGGATGCGGCGTCCAGCGATCCGATAATGGATCATCACTGAAGAACAGATGCAGTGCGTCAAGACTGGAGCCGCCTTCTTCCTTCAGGTTGGCGAACAGCCACCACCTGTTTTCGTATTCCAATAAAGTCGCATCGACCGCGTAAATATCGGTCATCAGCGTTTTGGCAGCTTCCCACCGGTCGGGAAAGCGTACACAGCGATACACTTCGAGCGTCCGGTTTTGCGCGGTTTCCGGAAGCATGTAGGTTTCGCCGCGATAATCAAAGATGAACGGATACGAAAGATGATAGGGACGTTCAAGCACAACCTGATGAGACTGCAGGGTTCCATCCCCCCCCAGCGTCAAACAGGCAATGCGCCCCCGGCCCGTTGCATATATTTTTTCCTCGATGAAGATGTAGTCTTGGTCATTGCGCACCACAATAAACGGATCAGCCCAATACCGATCCCTCGGCGGGACGATCGAACGGAACGCCGGCCACTGAAGCGAATCATATTCCGGGCCCTTGGCCGTTAAGATGGTCCATTGATCGAGGAAGAAAAAGGAGGTCGCGGTCTTATTAAGCCGGCGGAGCAGCCGCGCCAGAAAAGAGCCAGGCTTCATTCAGCCTTCCAGGGTGCTTTCGCCGTCGGTCAGGATGTAGAAACTGCGCGGCCCCCCTTCGCTTCGATCGAACACAAAATCAGTGACGATGTAGCCCTTTGCGAAGGCTGTTTCGAAGAATTCGCGCGTAAAGAATCGCCAGTCGCGGGCCAGGGCGAAATCTGCAGACTTGAGGGCCATAAAATCGGACGGGATTTCCGCCGCCATGAGCTGCGCCGCCAGGGCCGGGACATGTTCCGGCGGGCGCGGCAGGCCCGCCGGCCCGCCCTGGGCGGCCTCCAAAGGCATGGAAGGGAGTGAGTACAGAGGCTGCACGCCGACGCGCGCCAGGTGGCCCAGGCTCAGGGCCGGGCGCGGGCGTTTGCTCAATCGCAGTTCCACGCGCCTGGTATTGATCCACCAATCCACCTGAAAACGATCCGAGGGAAGTCCGGCGTTGAAATCATCGCGCATATCCCCATACTCGGAGCGGCGGTAGGTGGAGCACACCGCGCCCAGCCGCGCGATGTTTAAATTGGCGTTGCGGCCCAGCAGCGGATCATAGGTCCAGGTGACATGATCGAGCCCCTGATGACGAACCACCTGCCATTGCGCGCGTTTGAGCGCGAAGCCCACGCCGCGATCGCGATAATCCGCGGTCACGCCCGCCATGTGCGAACAATGTTTGGGCCGCGGTCCATCCGGCGTGGATTCCAGTCCCGGAAAGCCGAACACAAAGCCGACCAGCTTCTCCGCTGCGAACGCGCCAAGGACCACACCGCCATTATGAACAACCGTGATCAACAAATGCGCGGGGACAACATCCGTTTCACTCCCCGGCCAGACCTCCCGCTGGAGGGCCTCGACGGCAGACATCTCTTCGATCGTTTCCAACAAACGGATATTCCAATCAGGGGGGGTCATAGCCGAAATGTGCGAACTGATTCCAGAATTTTCTCGGCAGTCTCCGAGGAGCTCTGGCGGATCCGCCGCCACGCTGACTCATACCACGGCACACGCTTAAGATAGTCCAGACGATAACTAAAACGGGCGGGCATCAAGCCAAATTGGCGCGGCAGGTTATCCACCGGGCAGGTGCGGTTGACCGCGACGTAATCCAGCCAGAAGGAAGATACCGGAAAGTTCAGCCAGAACGACTCGAGGGTCACGGTCAGCGCACGCATCGTGGTCGGTGAAAGATCGACCAGCCAGCGGCGGATGTGTTGCAAACCCATGATGATCTCCACGATCTGTCTCAGGCTGAAGTTTTCGCTTCCACCGATTTCATACGTGTGATTGACCGTTTCCCCGTTATCGAGGGACCAGAGCATCACATTGACCAGGTCCTCCACCCACAAAGGCTGAAGCATGGAACGTCCGCCGCCGGGCAGAGGAAAGATCCCGGGGGCGGCGTGCAGCAGATAGGCCAGGCTGGTCGTGAAATGATCTTCCGGCCCGAAGACGATCGAGGAACGAAAAATAGTATGAGGCATGCCTGAACGGCGGATATGTTCCTCGGCAATGCCTTTGGCCTTGAACACGGGATACGCGGAGGAACGACTGGCGCCAATGTGGCTGAGGTAAACCATGCGCCCTACACCGGCATCCACCGCCATGCGCGCCAGATTATCGGTGCCGCGCACATCCACGGCCAGCAGGTTGGCATTGCGTCCCTGCGACTCGGCGCTGGCGAGATGAAAGATTGCATCCACATCCTTCAATGCCGCGCGCAGGGCGCGTTCATCGGAAAGGCTGGCAACGGCCGCTTCCAGCGGGACGCCGGTGGGAAGTTGCGGCGAACGGCGTGAAGGACGAAGCAGTACGCGGACCTCGCGTCCGGTCTCGAACAAATGACGGATCAATGAACGTCCAACAAAGCCGGTCGCGCCCGTGACCAGGATCATAAGAGGGATTATAGCAGAGGAGTCGGGTGGAGGCTCTGCAAACATCCGGGAGCGGGGTGGTTTTGAAATTGAAAGGTGCCTCATATGCAAACTGCACTATAATATGCGAGACAGACCTGCGGGGGCGAAAGGACCCCAACAGATATAGTCTAAAAATTCTATCTTTGAGATCGTCTCAGTTGGAACGCCGTGGTTCAACAGGTGTTATGCAGCGGACAAAGCACTTTCTGTCTGAAAAGGAGAAATGAGCACTCCCAGCAAGAATCGGAGAAAGAGAACGGTTAAAAGAGCCGATCCGTTCTCTTTCCTTTTCCATAATAATCCGTTGCCGATGTGGATCTACGACCTTGAGACCCTGGGTTTTCTCGAGGTCAACGAGGCGGCGGTAAAACAGTATGGGTATTCACGCGCTGAGTTCCGGCGGATGCGCCTGCCGGACATCCGCCCCAGGGAGGAGATCGCGCCCGGACGGGCACCCGGGCGCACCGAGCGGGGCCGCCTCCAGCCTGCGCGAGGCTGGCGGCACCGCCGGAAAGATGGCACGCTCATTTTTGTGGACATCACTTCCTACAAGTTGATCTACAAGGGGCATCCGGCCGTGTTGGTCGTTGCCAAAGATCTTGGCGAATCCAAACGAACCCGCCTGGACCTCAAAGGGAACCAAGCGGAGCTGATGGATGTGGTCGATTCCGCGATGGACGCCATTATCCTGATCGACGAGTCCCAGCGCATTGTGCTGTTCAACCCGGCGGCGGAGACGATGTTCCAGCGTCCTGCCGCAACGGTCATCGGTAAGTCCTTGACCTTATTGATGCCCCGCCGCTTTCGCAATTCTCACAAGAATCATGTTTTGAATTTCAGTAAAACGGGAACCACGAAACGTCTGGCGGCAAACCTGGGACGGCTGGTGGGTCGGCGCATGGACGGGACGGAATTTCCAATTGAGGTCGCGATCTCCACCGCGAAAATATCCGGCCGGAAGCTTTATACGGCCGTCGTGCGCGACGTCAGCGAACATGTACGGGCCGAAGAAACCTTGCGGGAACGCGAAGAATGGCTTCGGAGTCTGTATGAGAACACGACCATTGGAATCTACCGGACCACGCCCGATGGCCGTATCCTGATGTCGAACCCGGCCCTGGTCGAGATGCTGGAGTTTGAATCATTTGAGGAGCTTGCCCGCAGGAACCTGGAGCAGGACGGAAATGACGCGGGATACTCGCGCAAGGAGTTCAGGAAACTGATCGAACGCGAGGGAATGATTCGGGGACGAGAAGCTCCCTGGAAGACAAAGCATGGAAAAACCATTTACGTGCGGGAAAGCGCCCGCGCCGTGCGCGACAAGAATGGCAGGGTCTTGTATTACGAAGGCACGGTCGAAGATATCACGGACCAGAAGAAGGCAGAAAAAGCCCTGCGCGCCTCCGAAAGCGAACTGCGGGCGCTCTTCTCGGCCATTCCCGACTTGATCATGGTGATGGATAAAGACGGACGCTATCTTAAAATCACCTCCACCAATCCTGATCTGCTGTATCCACCGGTAGAAGATCTGCTCGGCAAAAGGATGCACGAAATCTTTTCGCGGCAAAAGGCGGATCAATTGGTGAAGTATATTCGAAAGGCATTGCGGACTCGCAGGCCTGTACAGTTCGAATATGCGCTCCTGGTCGGAGGCAAAATCCTTTGGTTCTCAGGGCTAACGGCTCCGCTTACCAAGGAAACGGTTGTCTGGGTGGCACGGGATATCACTTCCCGAAAACAGATTGAGGAACAGACCCAGCGCCGTCTGATCGAATTGGAGGCACTGTATGAAAGCGGCCTGGCCTTTGGCCGTACGATGGATGTGCGCGCCATCGGGGAACAGATCATCCATATTCTCCAAAGGCACCTGTATTGGCACCACGCCGTGGTCCGCCTGCGCCGCGAGGACAGTGCGGAATTGGATCTGATCGCCTTTAGCACGGGCAGGAACAGGTCCGTCTCAGGCACACTGAGAGCGCTTGGCAAAATCTCGCGGGCGGGCCTGGGAATAACCGGCTGGGCGGTGGAACATGGCGAGGCGGTGCGCGTGGCTGATCTAGCCAAAGATGCTCGTTATGTGGAAACCCTCTCTGGCATGAAGTCGGGGTTGTACGTGCCGATGAAGGTCGGCGAGATTGCCATTGGCGTGATCAGCGTGGAAAGCGACCAAAGCGAGGCCTTCGACGAGAATGATGAACGCTTTCTGACCACGCTCGCCGCGCAGGCCGCGGCGGCGATCCAAAATGCGCGTTTGTTCGACCAAGCCCAGCGCCGCGCGCTCGAGTCGGGCATGCTTTATGAAGTTACCAGCGAACTGGCAACCCTGAATGACGTCCCCTCCTTGTTGGATACCATCGCAAGAGATGTAGCCATGATCTTGGGCGTGCCGGGCGGGGTCGTCTATCTTTTTGAGCCGCAACGCTCTGAACTGGAAGTGGTGGCCACCACGGATCCTAATATGCCGGTCGGCGTACGGCTGCGCCTCGGTGAAGGAATGAGCGGGCGAATTGCCCAATCCCACGAACCGATGGTCATCGAGGACCACAAAACATGGGCAGGCGCCGCGGCTCAAAACAAGGATCAGCCTTTTTACAGTGTGCTTGGCGTTCCCATCCTTTACAGCGGAGAATTGATCGGCGTATTGGTGGCACACGGCCTGCATGCGACTTCGTCCACCCAGGAAAGGAACCGAAAGTTCACGGAGCGGGATGTGCACCTGCTTTCTCTGTTTGCCAGCGCGGCGGCCGGCGCCGTGTACAGCGCCCGTCTGCTGGACTCGGAACGGAAACGCCGCCATGAGGCGGAAACCCTGCAAAAGGCTGCCGCGGCGCTCACGTCGACTCTCAACGTGAAGGAGGTCATTGATTCATTACTGGACGGGCTGGCGCAGGTCATCCCCTTCACGAGTTCTGCAGTGCACATTCAGGAGGGCGAGTATATGCATATCATCGCGGGCAAAGGTTTTGTCCATCCAGAACAGGTGATCGGACAATTGTTTCCCATCTTGGGCTCCATCGCGCCCGCGATACTCGAGTCTCGTCATCCGCTGGTCTTGGAGGACGCCGAAGCCGACCCCGGTTTTACGAAATGGGCCGCCGAGCAGGTGATCCGGGGCTGGATGGGTGTGCCGTTGATCGTTCGCGACCGGTCGATCGGTTACCTCACCATCGACAGCGAGCAGCCGAACGCCTACACCCAGGCCCATGCCGAGATGGCCATGGCTTTTGCCAATCAGGCTGCCACGGCGATTGAAAACGCCAGGCTGTTCCAGGATGCCGTACGCTACGGACAGCGCTGGACGGCCCTGCATGCGGTGAGTCAGGAGATTGCGCGCGTGGGCGAGGATATTGAAAAGATATATGCCTCCATTCACCACGCGGCCGAAAAGCTGATGCCGGCCGAAGCGTTCACGATTGTGCTGGTGGAGGAGCAGGGCGGTCAGATGGAAGGCGTTTATTTGTACGACCGCGCTGGCCGCAGTCCGCCGATGCGCATCCCGGCCGGGAAGGGATTTTCCAGCCGCGTGATCGCCAGCGGCAGTTCCATCAGGGTGGAGGATGATCTGGAAAGCCAGATAGAAGGGGTGGCGTTCGGCGCTCCAGTTCTGACGCGCTCGATCCTGGCCGTGCCCTTACGTGTGACCGACAAGGTGATTGGAGCCATGTCGGTCCAAAGCTACCGGCCGCACGTATATAGTTCGGACGACCAGCTATTACTGGAATTGCTGGCCACGCAGGCCGCCATTGCCATCGAAAACACGCGCCTGTTCGAGGAGACGCGCCACAATGCGGAGGAATTCAAAGCGCTCTACGAGACGACCCGCGACATATCCAGTCAACAGGATAGCGACTCCCTGCTCAAGATCATCGTCAAACGCGCGGCTGAATTGCTTCATGGGAATAACGGCGGTCTCTATCTTTACGACGCAGAACACAGGGAACTCGAACTATCGATCTTCACCGATATGAAGCTGCAAAAGGGAACACGCCTGAAACTGGGAGAAGAAGGCGCAGGACTGGTCGCCCAGACCCGCGAACCGCTCATTATTGATGATTATCAGAGCTGGGAAGGGCGCTCGGGGCAATATCAGGATGTCCCCTTCCGCTCCGTCCTCCAGGTGCCCATGCTTTACGGGGGAGAATTGATCGGCGTGCTGACCGTGAACGAATACGGCGAGTCGGACCGCAAATTCACTCCGGACGATGCAAACCTGCTCTCGCTGTTCGCCGCACATGCCGCCAGCGTCGTCCACAGCACGATGCAATTCGAGCAGATCAACCGCCGCGCCGAAGAACTGGGGATGATGGCCCAGATTTCTTCCGCGCTCCGGACCGCCTCCACCCGGGCGGAGATGTTGCCGATTATCAGCGGACAACTGACGACCCTCCTGAAAGTGGATCGCACGCTTTTTGCCGCTTATGATCCAACCGAAAAAGAACTGGTGATCGAACAGGCCAGCGGGCCGCTGGCCTCCCTGGTGGGCCGGCGGGTGAAGCCGGGCGAGGGGCTATTCGGGCATTTGATCCAGAGGGGCGAAAGATCTGCCAGCACAGATATGCCGTCCTACGACCAACTCGCCAATCCGCAATTGATCGGCGAGTTGCGAAGCGTGACCGTCATTCCACTGGTCGTTCAAGGGGAATTAAGCGGCCTGATCGGCATCGGCCGTGAAGAGAAAAATGGGATCAAGCCGCCCGCCTTCAGCGAGCGCGAGCTGAGTCTGTTTACGGCCATCGGCGACATGGTGGCCAACGCCATCCAGCGCATCAGTCTGCATGAGGAGACCGTTCGCAATAACGAACAGCTGATCATCGTAAATCAACTCGGACGTTCTTTGACCGAGACCCTGGATACGCAAATGGTTTACGAGCGCCTCACCCGTTCCATCCTCGATCTGCTGGCGGACACCTCGACCGTTTACATATTTGCCTATGATGGAGAAAAAAAGAACATCCGCCCCGTGTATCTGATCCATGATGGGCGCGTGGTGGACGTTTCCGAGGCAGTGGACATCCCATTGGCAAAACCCGAAGATGGGACGTTGAGCCAAATCGTCCACACGGGCCAGCCGATGATCATCCATCAACTGGGAGAATTCTACAAAAATAAGAAGGTCGGGCCCAGCCTTCTGGATGCCGCCGCCCTGCAGACCGAATCGGCGCTTTATGCGCCCATCACTTCCAGCGACAACGTAATCGGCATCATTCAGGTTCAAAGCCATTTGGCACGCCGTTATACTCCATCCGATGCGCGCTTGCTGGGATTGGTTGCCAATACGGCCGCCGCCGCCATTCAGAATGCGCGTCTGTTCAGCCAGTTGGAGGAACGCGTCGAGCAGTTCTCGGCCCTGCATTCCATCGACCTGGCCATCGGCTCCACAACGGACTTGCGGGTCAGCCTGCAGGTCGTGCTGGAATCCATCAGCCGTTTGTTAAAAGTGGATGCAGCCGAGATATTGCTCTATAACCCGGCCACCCTCAATCTCGAATACGCCGGCGCTGTCGGATTCCGCACAGACATCACGCACTCGGCGGTGCGCCTCGGAGAAGATTTGGCGGGCCGCGCCGCATTAATGCGCCAGACCATCAATATTGATGAACTTGCCAAAACAGAACTTCCCCTGGGTTTCAGGCAAATGACAGACCGGGAAGGCTTCGTTTCTTATCGATGCCTGCCGCTGGTTGCCAAGGGCGAGGTGAAAGGCGTGCTGGAAATATACAGCCGGTCCGCGCTGCTCCCCAAACCGGAATGGGACAATCTCCTGAATCTGCTTGCGGGCCAGGCGGCAATCGCCATGGACAATGCGATGCTCTTCAATAACCTGGAACATGCCAACACCGAACTTGAGGTCGCCTATGACGCCACCATCGAAGGCTGGTCACAGGCCCTGGAATTGCGGGATCACGATACGAGCGGACACACCCGCCGCATGCTGGACACCGTGATCACCCTGGCACGCAGAATGGGAATCTCCGATTCCGAGCTTCCCAACGTCCGCCGCGGTGTTCTGCTGCATGACATTGGAAAAATGGGCGTGCCGGATCAAATCCTGCTCAAGCCGGGCCCGCTCAGCGAAGAGGAGTGGCAGATCATGCGCCGGCATCCACTGAACGCCTACAACCTGCTTTCCAAAATTACCTATCTGCGTCCGGCCCTGGACATTCCATACTGCCATCACGAAAAATGGGACGGCTCCGGTTATCCACGCGGCCTGATGGGAGAACAAATCCCATTGCCGGCGCGCATATTCTCCGTTGTGGATGTTTACGATGCGCTCTCCTACGACCGCCCCTATCGTTCGGCATGGCCACAGGAAAAGGTGGTCGAGTACATTAAAGAGCAGTCCGGCCGGTACTTTGACCCGCGCGTGGTAGAAGCCTTTCTGGAAATCGTATAGGCGGGATCCATCCTGTAGACGGTGTAAATAAAAAGCTGGGCAGAGACGATGATCATGGATTCCCTTGCCGGCCCAGGGGAATTTTTTTATTCCTTGATGTTTTCTTGATAAGACCAGTTCCGTTCTTGCGCAAAACTTGATATTGGAGTGACTAGAATGGCAGGCAGGAGACAAAAAACCATGTCTGATCTGATTTACGTGGGTCTCACCCTGTTATTCCTGGCCCTCAGCTATTGGTTCATCCATGCCTGTGAGCGGTTAATGGAGGATCAATCATGAACATTCTATATATCGTGGTCGGGCTGGTCACGCTGATTTTGTTGGTTTACCTGGTGCTTGCGCTCGTTAAACCGGAGTGGTTCGAATGAACATCCATAGCTGGATCCAGCTCATTTTCTACATGGTCCTGCTGTTGGCGCTTGCCAAACCGCTGGGATCTTTTATGGCAAACGTCTATCAAGGCGAGAAAACGTTTCTCGATCCGGCGCTGGCCCCCCTGGAGCGGCTGCTCTACCGTCTCGCAGGCGTTCGCGCCGACGAAGAAATGAACTGGAAGGTCTACGCCATTGCCTTAATGGTCTTCAATGTTTTCGGACTCTTGACGGTGTATGCCTTGCAGCGTTTGCAGGGATACTTGCCGCTTAATCCACAGGGCTTCGGCGCCGTGACGCCGGACTCGTCATGGAATACCGCGGTCAGCTTTGCGACGAACACGAACTGGCAGGGTTATGGCGGTGAAACGACCATGAGTTATTTGACCCAGATGACGGGGCTGACCGTGCAGAATTTCCTCTCGGCCGCGACCGGGATCGCTGCCGCAATTGCAATGATCCGCGGCATTGCTCGTCACACGACCGACAAGGTTGGCAACTTCTGGGTCGATCTGACCCGCACAACCTTGTATATCCTGCTGCCGATGGCCTTCGTGCTGGCGCTGGCGCTGGTTTCCCAGGGCGTGGTGCAGACTTTCAGCCGATACCAGACCGCAGCCTTGCTGCAGCCCACGAGCTATCAACAGGCCAGGCTGGATGCCAACGGAAATCCCGTGAAAGACGCCTCGGGCGATCCGGTCATGGATACCCTTCAGGTGACGGAACAAACCCTGGCAGTGGGTCCCGCGGCTTCACAAATTGCGATCAAGCAGCTGGGGACGAACGGCGGCGGATTCTTCAACGTCAACTCCGCCCATCCGTTTGAGAATCCAACTCCGCTCTCGAATTTTCTTGAGACGCTTTCCATTCTTCTGATCCCTGCCGCGTTATGTTACACGTTCGGGAAAATGGTTGGCGATACGCGCCAGGGCTGGGCCATCCTGACCGCGATGACCGTGATCTTTGTGGTCTTGTTATCTGTTACGGTTTGGGCCGAACAGACCGGTAATCCGTTGATTGCAAAATTGGGCGTAGATATTCATCAAAGCAATATCAACCCCGGCGGAAACATGGAAGGCAAGGAGGTTCGTTTTGGCGTTGCGAATTCCGCGTTATGGGCAACTGCCACAACCGCCGCATCGAACGGTTCGGTGGACTCGATGCACGACTCGAATATGCCTTTGGGCGGCATGGTTCCGTTATGGCTCATCCACCTGGGTGAAATCATTTACGGCGGTGTTGGATCGGGCTTATATGGCATGTTGGCTTTTGTCATCGTTGGCGTGTTCGTCGCCGGATTGATGGTAGGCCGCACGCCGGAGTATTTGGGTAAGAAGATCGAAGCCTACGAGATGAAGATGGCTTCACTGATTCTTTTGATCCCAATACTTACAGCCTTGGGCGGAACAGCTATTGGAGTTTTAACGCCGGCCGGCCGGGCAGGAGTTCTTAACCCGGGTCCGCACGGTTACACCGAAATACTTTATGCATTCTCCTCCGCCACCGGTAACAACGGCAGCGCCTTTGCGGGTCTGAGCGTGAACACTCCATTCTATAACACTGCATTGGGCATCGTCATGTTCTTTGCACGTTTCTGGTTGGCAATCCCAGCGTTGGCGATCGGCGGTTCGCTGGCCCGCAAGAAGAAAATCCCGGCCGGCGCAGGGACCCTGCCGACTCATACTCCGCTCTTTATCGGGTGGTTAATCGCAGTTGTCGTGGTGGTCGGCGCACTCGGCTTTTTACCCGCGTTGGCATTGGGACCCATCGTGGAGCATCTGATGATCTTTGCTCACTAGAATGGATTTACAAAATGAATACGCCTATTAGAAAGAAATCTGTTTTTCAGCGCGAACTTTATCAACGGGCCATTTTGGATTCGTTCATCAAACTCAATCCGCGCTGGATGGTCCGCAACCCGGTCATGTTCGTGGTGGAGGTTGGCAGTCTGTTGACCACTGGTTTATGGATTCAAGCTTTATTTGGAAAGGGCGAGGCGCCCGCCGGTTTCATCGGCGCGGTCGCAATTTGGCTGTGGTTCACGGTTCTATTTGCAAACTTCTCCGAGGCGGTTGCCGAAGGGCGCGGCAAGGCCCAAGCCGAAGCCCTGCGGAAGACGCGTCAAACCACTCAGGCGAGAAAGTTGAAGAATCCGGATCATGAATCAAAATTCGATCTCGTGGCTTCGACCACACTGCGCAAAGGCGATGTCTATCTTGTGGAAGCCAATGACATCATCTCTGTGGATGGCGAAATCCTTCAAGGGATCGCCTCGGTGGATGAAAGCGCGGTGACTGGTGAAAGCGCGCCCGTGATTCGCGAGGCAGGCGGCGACCGTTCCGCGGTTACAGGCGGGACGCGGCTTCTATCCGACTGGTTGATCATCCGCGTCACCGCGGATCCCGGTGAAGGCTTTTTGGATCGAATGATTACCCTGGTGGAGGGCGCGAAAAGGCAGAAGACGCCGAATGAAATTGCGCTCAACATCCTGCTGGCGGGCTTCACGATCATCTTCCTGATCGTGTGCGCGACGCTGTTGCCCTATTCGCTTTACAGTGTGCAAATTGCCGGCCAGGGTGTGCCGATCACGATCACGGTGTTGATCGCATTGCTGGTTTGTTTGATCCCAACCACGATTGGCGGACTGCTCTCCGCCATCGGCATTGCCGGAATGGATCGTATGATCCAGCGCAACGTGATCGCCATGTCCGGACGCGCGGTAGAGGCCGCGGGCGATGTCGACGTGCTCCTGCTTGATAAAACCGGGACGATCACGCTCGGAAATCGTCAGGCCGTGGACTTGATTCCGGTGAATGGAATCTCGACGCAGGAGTTGGTGGAAGCCGCGCAACTCGCCTCCCTTGCGGATGAAACACCAGAAGGCCGTTCCATCGTCGTGCTCGCCAAGGAAAAATATAATTTGCGCGGACGCACCATGGGGTCCAGTAATGAAGCGCCGGAAGGAATGCATTTCATTCCATTCAGCGCGCAAACCCGCATGTCCGGTGTGGACTACGATGGCACAGCGATTCGTAAAGGCGCGCCGGATACCATGATGGCTTTGGTTCAATCGAACGGTCATCCGGTTCCATCGGATCTGCAAACCAGTGTGGATATGATTGCCCGCGCCGGCGGAACTCCGCTGGTTGTGACACGCAACAATCAAGCGCTGGGCGTGATTCATCTGAAGGATATTGTAAAGGGCGGCATCCAAGAACGCTTCGCACATCTGCGCAAAATGGGGATCAAGACCGTGATGATCACCGGCGACAATCCGTTGACCGCCGCGGCCATCGCCGCGGAAGCCGGAGTAGATGATTTCCTAGCCCAAGCCACGCCCGAGGCAAAGCTCAAATTGATCCGCGAATATCAAACCGGTGGACGGCTGGTCGCCATGACTGGCGACGGCACGAACGACGCGCCTGCGCTCGCCCAGGCCGACGTGGCCGTCGCCATGAACACCGGCACCCAGCCGGCGCGGGAAGCCGCCAACATGGTCGATTTGGACAGCAATCCAACCAAGCTCATTGAAGTGGTCGAGATCGGCAAGCAGCTGCTGATGACGCGCGGCGCATTGACAACCTTTAGCATCGCAAACGATGTATCCAAATATTTTGCCATCATCCCGGCGGCGTTCGCCACGACGTATCCGATCTTGAACGCGCTGAACGTCATGCGGTTGACCACACCCCAAAGCGCGATCATGTCCGCCGTGATCTTCAATGCGCTGATCATCATTGCCCTCATTCCGCTGGCATTGCGCGGCGTGCCATATCGTCCCGTGGGTGCAACCCGTTTGCTGCGCGACAATATCCTGATCTATGGCGCAGGCGGTGTGATCGCACCATTCATCGGGATCAAGTTGATTGACATGCTGTTGGCAGCCTTGCATTTGGTTTAGGAACAAAACACAAGAAGGTGTCTTATGAAGAAGAACGGCTTATCCTTTTCAGCCGAGCTGATCCTTCAGTCGGCAGCCAGTGTCGTGACGATTGCTGCGGCAACGCTGATCCTGTTTCTGATCGGCCGGGATGTGCTGGGGGAGACGGTCATCGCCCTGCTTTACATCCTGGTCGTCGGCTGGATCACTGCCAACTGGGGGCAGGGCACGGGGATCATTGCGGCGGTGCTCTCCGCGCTATGCTTTGACTACTTTTTCATCCCTCCCTTCTATACGTTCGCCGTCGGCGAACTGGAAAGCTGGCTGGTGCTGGCCATCTATTTGGCAGTAGCCATTCTGATCGTTGGCCGAATCCAGTCCGGCTTATCCAAGGCGGCGGCCAGTGAACGGGACGCCATCTTCATGTACGAACTGAGTGCCGTTCTGGCGGGCCTGCACACCCGGACGGACATTGTCAACGCGCTGGCAAAACATCTTCAGAGAATGTTCGGCGCCGAACTCGTCGAGGTTTCTCTTCAGCCGTCCGACCAATCGCAATTTATCCGTGCGAGTGTGCCGAGTGGGGGTTCGACCGGGGCCAAACCCGATGTGATGCTGCCCATCATGGGAATCTCCACTCCCGGGCTGGTGGGTGAGATCCATCTGTGGCAAGGCCACGGGTGGCTCCCGCCGGAAGATGGCCGATTGCTGCGAAACTTTGCCACGCAGGCTGCCCTGGCGCTCGAACGAGCGCGGCCTGGAAATAATGACCCGCGGGGAGAATGGGAAGGAAACGATGTTGCAGCAATTTAAACCTGCTCTTGTATTGCTGGCGTTATTTACGCTGATCACAGGCGTGATCTATCCGCTGGTCGTGACTGGCCTCGCCCAGCTGGTTTTTCCATCCCAGGCGAACGGCAGCCTGATCATCCAGAACGGGAAAATCGTCGGCTCTGAATTGATCGGCCAGCAATTTGACGACCCCCAATATTTCTGGGGACGGCTTTCAGCGACCAGCCCATTTCCATATAACGCCTTTTATGCCCAGACCTCAACGGCCTCATCCGGGTCGAACTATGGGCCGCTGAATCCGGCTTTGATTCAGGAAGTTCAGGGGCGGATCGCCGCGTTGAAAGCGGCCGACCCCGGCAACACCGCGCCCATTCCCGTGGACCTGGTCACTGCTTCAGGCAGCGGGTTGGATCCGGACATCAGCCTGGCAGCGGCCTACTATCAAGTTCACCGCGTGGCGCAAGCCCGCGGCCTGGCCGATTCTGAAGTCAGGGCGTTGGTGGATCAATACGCCCGTGGCCGTCAGTTTGGTTTTCTGGGCGAGCCGCGCCTCAATGTGCTGGAGTTAAATCTGGCCTTGGACGATCACAAACCCTGAAAATTTTCTTGGACCGGCCCGCCTCAGGGCGGCAGGCTCTTGACGCAATCTTGATATCGCCAAGGACTTTCTTGTCCCTTTTTTGACCTGCCATTGACTAAACTGTAACTGTGAATTGGTCCAGATTGCACGACCGGAAGGATGGCGCCGCTCTGGAAACAAGGTCAGTTCGTTCGATCAAAGGGACACGCATGAAAAGGAATATTTTCCAACGTATTGGACGCCTTATTGCCTATGCACCGCCCTTGGGGATTCTGGTGGCCTCCTCAATGAACCTGACGGTTTTCGAACGCCAGTACCTGATGCTGCTTTTGCTCGTCTGGGTGAACATGTTTTTCCTGCTCAAGTCGTGGCTTGGCTGAACAGACTGGCCAATCACCTTTCCGTTCTGCAAAGAATAAGGGGGTGGGGTGTTTCCTTTCCGCTTTTCTTGACACTTTCTTGACATATTACGCGCCTTTCTTGCGCTGAAATTGACATGCTCCCTGTAGAATGAAGAGGGTTCTTGATATTCCCTTGACATGCAAAGCAGTCCAGTCTTGACAGGTTCTCCGTTGCGCGTTCTGGTCGTCGATGATGAACGCCCCATCCGGCGTTTCCTGAGTGCATCGCTGGGTGAACGCTTCACCATCTCCGAGGCTGAAAACGGCAGGGATGCGTTGCGCGCCGCGGCCGTTGACCGCCCCGATCTGGTAATTCTGGATCTGGGCCTTCCGGACATGGACGGGACGGATGTCACGCGCCGTCTGCGTGAATGGACGGATGTGCCCGTGATCATCATCTCGGTCCGTGACCGCGACGAAGACAAGATCGCCGCGCTCGATGCCGGAGCCGACGATTACCTGACGAAGCCGTTCAGCGTCGGCGAGCTGCTGGCCCGGATCCGGGCCGCATTGCGGCGTTCGGTAAAACCGGAAAGCTCGTCGGTCTATCAAAGCGGCGATCTCACCGTGGATTTGCAGAAGCGCGAAGTTCGCCTCCGGGAAACTTATGTAACGTTGACGCCCACCGAATACGATATCCTGCGCGTCCTGGTGAATCATGCCGGGCGAGTGCTCACCCACCGCCAGTTGATCCAGGAAGTGTGGGGCGGCAACTGTGGGGCGGATGCGCATTTGCTGCGCGTCAACATCAGCAATCTGCGAAGAAAGGTCGAGCTGGATCCGCTGCGCCCGCGTCACATCATCACCGAGCCGGGAGTGGGTTACCGGCTTAAAAACATCGAAGAGGACCAGGAATGAACTTCGAACCCGCCTCCGGTCCCTGGCTGCACAAAAGGTAAAACAAATGCTTTTCTCCATTGGTCTTTTGATCGTAATTGTTTTTGTGGCATTCAAGATCGCTCCGGTTGAAAAGGAGGAACATGCCCACGTCCACGGCGCGGGACAGGTGGGGTTGCTGGCCGCCCTGGCCCTGTTCGGCGTGGATTACTTCACCTCGTATTACTACGCAACAGGCGAGTTGATGAGCGCTCTGCATCCTTATGGCTTGCAGGAATATGCCTGGATTGCCGTAATCGCCATTTCAATTTTCAATGCAGTCTTTGGGATGCTCTATATTTATTCGTTGAGCGTATTCAATGAGGGCGGCGGCTCCTATACGGCCGCCATGCGTTATCTGGCCCCCGGGTTGAGCCTGGTGGTCGCGGTCATGTTGATTCAAGATTATGTATTCACGATCGTTGTCTCCTCCCTCTCCGGCGTCGACCAATTGCTCTCCATCACCAATGCCTTTGACACGTGGTGGGGCTGGCACTTCCTGCTCGGCGCGGCCCTGGCAGGCATTACCTGGTATTTGACCATTCGGGGCCGTGGTGAATCAGCGCGCATCGTATTCACCGGCCTGGGCATCTTTGTGATGCTCACCATCCTCATGGCATTTGGCCTGATCATTGCCAAGAATGGAAATGTGCCGCCGGTGGTTTATCCTGAACAGGTTCAAGGGGCGACTTTATCGGAAGCGATCTACCACCTGCTCACGGCTTCGATGAAGGGCCTGGTGGCCTTAACGGGCCTGGAGGCGATGTCCAACGGCATACAATTCGTGATCAGCGATGATGCCGGGATCGTCAAATGGGGCAGAAATCATCTGCCGAAACTCTCCCCCATCTGGGATTTCTACGCCGGCAAGCCGGGGATCGGGCGCCTGGTGCAGACCTCCTTCCTGTTCTACGGAGGGACAACCACTGCGTTCCTGGCCTATTTTTCATATCACTTCAATGTGTTCGACGGAACCCTCGGGCGGTCCCTGGTGGGAAATCTGGCTTTCATCGGCTTCAGCCAGATTCCGGGCGGCTCCATCTTATATTGGACATATCAAATCCTGGCCGTGGCCCTGCTGGCGGCCGCCTCCATGACAGCTTTTCAGGACCTGCAGGCGACGGAATGGCGCGACGTGGCGATCGGCGAACTGCCGGAGGTCATCGTCTACCGCAATGCGCAGGGCACCTTCACGCGTTCGGTGACCGTCGCCTTTGTCTTGACCATCGTGATCCAGTTCCTGGTCAAGGGAAACACCAGCGCCGCCGTCCCTTATTACGGGGTCGGAGTCTTTATGCCGATCATGGTGATGGGATTTGCCATTCGCCAGCATATCCTTCAAAACTATACCGGCAAAAAACGGGCCTGGGGTGCGTTTGGAGCGGGTGCCGCGGGGGTCCTTTCCGGGATCGTGTTTGTCGGCCAGATCGCGGGCAAATGGACGGAGGGCGGCTGGGTCGTGCTGATCTCGTTCAGCGCACTGGTGCTGGCCGCAAACCTGATGCTGATTTCGCCGATCGGTTTTCGTCACCCCATACAGATTCATCGCATCGTGCGCGAGAAGGCGCGCGTCCGCGGAGCCATGGCTTCCATCGTGGAATGGCAGTCCCTGCGGATGCAGGAATATCGTTATCAGGTCCTGATGGTTGTGACACGATTCTTTGGAATGTTTGGCGTCCATGCGCCGATGAATGTGAAAGTGCCGGTCTCGGCCGGCGATTACGATCATGCCCTGCACGTGGATCATCCGGATGCGCCTTCCCTGCTGGAACAATTTCTTGAAAAGCCCGATCCAAAACTGGGCGGAGCGCCAAAGCAGACGGAACCGGGAGGCTCAGATATCACGTAGGAGGAAGGATCCTGCGATGGCAGGTGGGGCCCCCCCTCCGCCGGGCCTGGAAATCGCCCAGGGAATTGGAATACAATAGGGAATGAATATGATGGAAGATCGTCCCGATCCTGATAGACTGCTGGAGCAGGTGCAGGCGGAAGAAAAGTCCGCCAGGCGCGGGCGTTTGAAAATCTTCCTCGGGTATGCGGCCGGGGTTGGCAAGACCTATGCGATGCTCGAAGCCGCCCGTCAGAGAAAAGCAGAGGGAACGGAGGTGGTGGTCGGATATCTCGAGACCCACAAACGGCTCGAGACCGACCGGCTGGCCCAGGGTCTGGAAACGATCCCCCGCAAATCCATTGAATATCACGGCGTCCTGCTCACCGAGATGGATGTGGACGCCGTTCTTGCTCGTCACCCCAAACTGGCCCTGGTGGATGAACTGGCCCACACCAACGCGCCCGGTTCACGCCATCCCAAACGGTATCTGGATGTGGAAGAATTGCTGGAAGCGGGGATCGACGTTTACACCACCTTGAACATCCAGCATCTGGAAAGCCTGAACGATGTGGTCGCACAGATCACGGGCGTATTGGTGAGGGAAACGATCCCGGACGGCGTCATTGACGAGGCGAACGAGCTGGAACTGATCGACCTGCCCCCCGAAGAATTGCTGACGCGTTTGCGGGAGGGCAAGGTTTATGTGCCCGACCAGGCCGCGCGCGCGATCCAGGATTTCTTTCGCAAAGGGAATCTGACCGCTTTGCGCGAGATGACCATGCGCCGCGCCGCCGAGCGTGTCGACGACCAGATGCGCTCGTACATGGAAACCCAGTCCATCGCCGGACCCTGGGCGGCGGCCGAGCGTCTGCTGGTGTGCATCAGTCCCAACCCGCTGGGAGAACGCCTGGTGCGGTCCGCCCGCCGTCTTGCCGATGAACTCAATGCAGAATGGCTGGCGGTCTACGTGCAAACGCCCCACGATAGTACGCTGCCGCAACAGAAGCGCGATCTGGCCACGAGCTCGCTGCGCCTGGCAGAGGAACTTGGGGCACGGATCGTTGTGCTGCCTGCCAGCGGTCCAGCCAGGACTCTGGCGTATGCGGTTATCAATTTCGCCCACAAGAATAATGTGACCAAGATCGTGGCGGGCAAGCCCATGCGCCCGCGCTGGATGGAGTTCCTGCGCGGTTCCTTTGTGGATGAACTGATCCACCAAAGCGGCAATATCGACATTTACGTGGTCCCCAGTTCCGAACCCGCGCGCATGCCCCCGGAAGAAAATCCATTCCATCCGCGCAGTCCGCTGCTGTCTTATTTGTCGAGTCTGGTGCTGGTGACCGGAGCGACCGGCCTGGGCTATTTGATCGGCAACAGCATTTCTCCAACGAATCTGGTCATGGTGTATCTGCTGGCCGTGGTTGTGTCCGCGGTCTATCTGGGGCGCGGCCCGTCGATCCTGGCGTCTCTGGCAAGCGTTCTGGCTTTTGATTTTTTCTTTGTGCCGCCCCGCTATACTTTTTCGGTATCGGAAACCGAGTACCTGCTCACTTTTATTGGACTGCTGCTGGTAGGCACGGTCATCAGTTATCTGACGGTGCAGGTTCGCGAACAGGCCAACGCGGCGCAGGCCCGCGAGGTGCAGACCACGGCCCTGTATGAACTGGGCCGCGACCTGACAGCAACCGTCGGCGTGGAGGTCATCGCCCAGACGGTAATTACGCACATCAGCCAGACGTTCAATCGAGACGCCGCCATCTTTCTGCCTGAAAAAGATGGTCCGTTGAAGGTTTGGGCTTCCAGCCCAAACCTGGCGATCGCCGACAACGAGCTGGCAGTCGCCGACTGGACGTTTGAGCACAGACAGGTGGCCGGACGCGGCAGCAATACCCTGCCGGACGCCTCCATGCGTTATCAACCTCTGCAGACCACCCGCGGCATCGTGGGGGTACTGGGCATCAAGCCGGCGAATACCACCCACTTCCTGACTCCCGATCAGCGCAGGACGCTGGATGCATTCGCCAATCAGGCCGCCATCGCCATCGAACGAGCGCGGCTGGTTGATCAGGCGCGGCAGACGGAGATCCTGGAGATCACCGATAAATTGCAGTCGGCCTTGCTGAATTCCATATCGCACGATCTGCGTACTCCGCTGGTTTCCATCACGGGCGCCTTGAGCAGTTTGTCGGAAGATTCGATCAATCTGAACGATGCCACGCGGCGCAGCCTCATTGAAACAGCCCGGGGCGAGGCGGACCGTCTCAACCGATTGGTCGGCAACCTGCTGGAAATGACGCGGCTGGAGGCGGGGGCCGTGCGGGTGCAGGCCGAGCCGTGCGACATTCAGGATATGATCGGTTCGGCGTTGGAACAAGTGGAATCCCGCAAGGAGGATCATCCGATCATCGTCAATATTCCTTCCGACTTGCCATTTGTTTCCATGGACTTCGTCCTGATCTCACACGTTCTGGTGAATGTGATCGACAACGCCCTGAAGTATTCTGCGCCCGGCTCGCCGATCGAAATCGGGGCGCACCTGACCAGCGGCTACATGGAGATCGAAGTGGCCGATCGCGGCATCGGGATTCCCAGGGAGGATCTGTCCCGGATCTTCGACAAGTTCTATCGAGTGCAGAGACCGGATAATATTACGGGCACCGGACTGGGTCTTTCGATCAGCAAGGGGATCGTCGAGGCCCACGGCGGATTTATCGCCGCGGAAAATCGGCCCGGCGGGGGAACCATGATCACGGTCGCCCTGCCCGTAAGATAGCCGATGAGCGATAAGAACCTGAACATCCTGGTCGTGGACGATGAGCCGGCCATCCGGCGTTTTCTGCGGGCGTCCCTGGGCGCCCAGGGCTACGCGATCACCGAAGCGGTTTCGGGCGAAGACGCACTGAAAATTGTCGCGACGAGCCGTCAGGACATTGTGATCCTCGATCTTGGACTGCCCGATCTGGACGGGGTGGAAGTCACCCGCAGATTGCGCGAATGGACAACCATTCCCATCATCATCCTATCGGTGCGCGAGCACGAAAAGGATAAAATCGCGGCGCTGGATGCCGGGGCGGATGATTATTTGACCAAGCCCTTCGGCATCGGCGAATTGATGGCGCGCATGCGCGTGGCCCTTCGGAAGACCGCCCAGGATACGAGCGAACCCGTATTCCAATCCGGTGGATTGAGCATGGACTTCGCCCAGCGCGCGGTGAAGATCAACGATCAGCCGGTGACCCTCACGCCCACCGAATACGATCTATTGCGGACCCTCGTAAAACATGCCGGCAAGGTGCTGACCCACCGCCAGCTGCTGCTGACGGTGTGGGGCAACGCGTATGAGGGGGAAACCCATATCCTTCAGGTGAATATCAGCAATTTGCGACACAAAATAGAGCCGGATCCGTTTCGCCCGATCTATATTGTCACCGAGCCGGGCGTGGGATACCGCTTCAAGGCGGTCTAGGTCCGGGTGGTCCGGCATTCGTGATACACTCGCTTGCGAGGAGCGTATTTGCCATGCCGATCCGTTCGGTCACCGCACTCGCCCATCCAAACGTTGCCGCCATCAAATATTGGGGCAACCGCGACGATGCCTTAAGGCTTCCCGTGAACGGTTCGATCTCGGTCAACCTGGACGGGTTATTTACGCGGACCAGCGTGAGCTTTCAGCCGTCCCTGCCGTTCGATGAATTGATCATCAACGGACGGGAAGTGGCCGGAGCGGCGCTGGAACGGGTTTCCTTGATCCTCGATCTGGTTCGCGAGCGGGCCGGGATCGGGGACCGCGCCGAGATCGTCAGCGAAAACAATTTTCCGTCCGGCGCGGGAATTGCGTCATCGGCCTCCGCATTCGCGGCGCTGGCTTTGGCTTCCAGCAAGGCGGCGGGATTGATTTTAAGCGAATCGGAGCTCTCGCGGCTGGCGCGGCGCGGCTCCGGCTCGGCGGCCCGTTCCATCCCGGACGGATTCGTTGAATGGCAGATGGGAACGGGCGATGCAGACTCATTTGCGTATTCCATTGCCTCGCGCGAGCATTGGGCCCTGACCGACTGCATTGCCATCATCAACGCCGCACATAAGAAGACGGGCTCCACCGAAGGGCATGCGCGGGCGGGCACCAGCCCGCTGCAGGCCGCGCGCGTGGCCGATGCGCCGCGCCGGATCGAGATCTGCCGCCGTGCGATCCTGGAACGTGATTTCGATTCATTCGCCTCCATCGTTGAATTGGATTCGGATATGCTGCACGCCGTGATGATGACCTCCCAGCCCGCGCTTCATTACTGGCTGCCAGCCTCGATGGCCGTGATGCAGGCGGTCCGTGAGTGGCGCGCGGCGGGCGCCTCGGCTTGTTATACGGTGGATGCCGGGGCGAACGTCCATGTGCTTTGCCTGGAGGCGGAAGCGCACGAACTTGCGATGCGCCTCCGCCAGATCTCCGGCGTCCAGGAGGCGCTGACCGCGCGCGTCGGAGGCCCGGCCAGGATCGTGGAGGAATAAGGATCTGCTCGGTCCAGGGTCGTTGCGAGGCGCAGCGCGGCGGGCCCCGGAGCGGTCCTTCGAGGAAAACCGGACGCAGGGGTAAGAGGTCTGATTTTTCCTTCATCCATGCTTTATCTCACCCTAATGTAAAGAGGATATAATAAACTGGCTTTTTGCAGGCCGAGGTCCTGAATGAATATTTCGATTCTGTCCGGTTTGATCTTCGTAGTCGTGTTTGCAGGCGTGATCATCACGCACGAATTCGGCCATTTCATCGTGGCGCGTCTTTTGAAAGTTGAAGTCGAAGAGTTTGGCATTGGGTTTCCCCCGCGCATCACAACCTTGTTTCATTGGAAGGGCACGGCCTTTACGCTGAACTGGCTGCCGCTGGGCGGGTTCGTCCGCCCGAAAGGCGAGAACGACCCGAATATTCCGGGCGGGCTCGCCGCCTCCAGTCCGTGGACGCGGCTGGCCGTTCTCTTTGCCGGCCCGACCGTGAATCTGTTAACGGCCGTGATCGTCTTCGCTTATTTGTTTTATCAAATGGGCATTCCCGATTACAGCAGAGTACAGATTGGGGAGGTTGTCCCCAATTCGCCCGCCGCGCTGGCCGGCATTCAAGCCAGTGATATCGTGTTAAGCGTGAACGGACAGGCCATTTCGGATCCGAATACATTACACGACGTGATCTATGCCAATCTGGATAAGCCGGTAACGCTTACCCTTCAGCGCGGCACCAAAAATGTGACCGTCACCGCCACGCCCCTGAGTTCACGCCCGCCAAGCCAGGGCGCGCTGGGCATCTCGATGGGATATGAAATGGTGCGTTCCGGTTCGATCATCGAGTCGACGGGCTACGGCGCTCTGGCTGTTTACGATCAAATCGGTTCGTTGATCTCCCTGCCCGCGGAAATGATCCGCGGACAGATCACACCCGATCAGGGACGCTTTGTGGGACTCAAGGGCATTTACGATCTTTTCGGACAGGCCATCAGCCGCGACATTCAAAGCCGCCAAACCGCCCAGGCGGCCCGGCCGCCCTCTGCCTCGGCAGCCGCGCCGGTCAATCCCCAGGAGCCGACCTACTTCACATTTCAATTGATCGCCCTCCTGACGGTCAGTGTTGGTTTCATCAATCTGCTGCCATTCCCCGCGCTGGACGGGGGACGCATCTTCTTTGTGCTGCTCGAATTGATCATGCGCCGCCGCGTCAAACCCGAATTTGAGAACTACGTTCATGCGGTTGGTTTTGCCATCCTGATCGTCTTTATGATCTACATCAACGCCATGGACTTTATCCATCCTGCCATTATCAATCTGCCGAAATGAATGCGTCGCAACTTCCGTTCCAAAAGACGATCGACGAATTGCTCGACGGCGAAAAAAGCTTATCGCGTTCAGCCCTGCGAGGCTTTTCTGATATTGATCCGGCTTCCCTGAACGCCCTGCTCGAAGCCTGGCCTCGCATCGCGCCGGGCCGCAAGCGGCTGCTGCTCGACGAACTCCGGATCTTATCCGATAACGACACCCTCGTCAGCTTCGATGAAGTGGCGCGCGCCCTGCTCAACGACCGGGACCCGCAGGTGCAGGCCGGCGCGATCCGTCTGCTCGACGAATGTACGGACACGAAGCTCATTCCCATCTTTCTGAAGATATTGTCCGGCGGCCAGGATGCCGCGCCGCGCGCCGAAGCCGCCTCGGCCCTGGGAAGATTCGTCCAATTGGGTGAGTTGGAAGAACTTCCGAAAAAGACACAACGCCGCATTGAAGATGCGTTGCTTCAAAAGATCAATGGCGAAGACGAGGTCAGCGTCCGCCGTCGGGCGCTGGAGGCCGTGGCGTATTCATCCCGCCTCGAAGTCGCCACCCTGATCGAATCGGCTTTTCAGCGCGAGGACCCGGACTGGCAGGCCAGCGCGTTGTTCGCGATGGGACGCTCCTCGGATGAACGCTGGGCGGAAGATGTGATCCCCAAGATCATGGATGAGAATCCGCGCGTGCAGCTGGCGGCGATCGAAGCCGCCGGCGAATTGGGCGTCACGGCCGCGCGCGAGTTACTGCTCAAAATGCTTGAGGAAGAGGAAAATGACGATTCGGTGGTGAACGCTGCAATCTGGTCGCTCTCGCAGATCGGCGGTGAAGACGCCCGGATCTTTATTGAGAGCCTGATCGACCAGACCGATGACGACGACCAGGTCGGATTCCTCGAACAAGCGCTGGATAATCTGGCTTTCACCGAAGACCTCGCACAATTCGATCTGCTCAATCTGGACGTGGATGATGATCTCATCGACCAGGAGGAATGAAAGAACTGTATAAAAAGGGCAGGGCGGGTTACAATACATTATCATGCCCTGGGATGAACTCTTCTCCAAACTGAATGCAACTCCGATCCAAAACGTTGTCGGGACGATCCTCGATCCGTCGGTCAGCACGCCCGGGTTGGTCCTTCCGAGGAGGTAAGCGTGGCACGGCTTCGGAAATCCATTTTCCTTCTGCTTCTGGCCTGGATCGGCCTGGGGTTTACGAACATTCCGCAAGCGCAATCCGGATTCAATGCAACGAACGTCAACATATCCTATGACTTCGGCCGGCAGATCACATTTCTGGCGCGGCTGACCTCGGCCGTTCCCATCCAACAGGCCTTCATCTCGTTCCGGGAAGTGGATGAGCAGACCACGCGGGTTGTGCCTCTGGTGCTGAGCGCGGACGGCTCAACCAGCTATCGGTATGATGCCAGCCAGCACTTGATACCGCCTTTTGCGACCATCGAATTTTCCTATCAGGCAACGCTGATCGATAATCAAAGCGTGACAACCGGCCCGTTTTATTTTCGTTATGCAGACAACCGCTTTCCCTGGAAAGACCTCGGTGCGGGGCCGGTCACCGTGCACTGGTATGACGGCGACGATGCCTTCGGTCAGGCCGCGCTCGACGCGGCCCGGGCGGGTCTGCAAAACATCAGCCAGACTCTGCCTGTCTCGCTAAGCTCTCCGGTGGATGTCTATATCTATTCCAATTTCGATGATCTGGTCAGCGCGCTGAGCCTGGGCGGCAGGCAGTGGGAAGCCGGTCATGCCGACCCATCGATCGGCGTCGGAATGCTGACGGTCGCACCAGGCGATACGCAAACCATTGATCTGCAGAGATTGGTTCCGCACGAACTCACGCACATCATGCTTTATCGCAGCCTGGGCGACGGCTTCAACAGGCTGCCCACCTGGCTGGAGGAAGGCATTGCCTCGATGGAGGAGCTTTATCCAAACCCGGATTATGCCAGCGCGCTCGAGGCGGCCAGCAAAGATAATTCCCTGTTATCCTTTGATGATCTCTGCACCTCTTTTCCCGCCGACAGCGGACGCGCCTATTTGGCTTTTGCTGAATCCCAATCCTTCGTCCGGTTCCTGCGCAACACGTACGGCAATACCGGGATCGTCGCGCTGACCCGGGCCTACGCGGACGGCCTCGATTGCGATCTCGGCGCGACGCGCGCGGTCGGCGTGCCGCTCGATCAGCTCGAAGCGCGCTGGCGCGAAAGCGTCCTGGGACAGAACCTGCTCGGTGCGGCGGGGCGCAATTTGTTGCCGTATCTCATCATACTGAGCCTGACCCTGATCGTCCCGGTGTGGGGCGCCATTGGCGTCATCAGCACAGGAAGGAAAAATGCCCGCTGAAATTGTACGCGTCCATGTGTGGGTCCAAGGGGTGGTGCAGAATGTTGGTTTCCGGGCGCACGTTGAACTTAACGCGCGCCAGCTCGGCGTCCGCGGCTGGGTAAGGAATGTCGGTTACGATACCGTCGAAGCCGTCGCCGAGGGCCAACGTGAAAACGCGGACCGCTTCGTCGAGTCAATGAAAGCCGGGCCGCGCGCCAGCCGCGTCAACGAATGCAGGATTGAATGGGAGCCGGCCACCGGAGAATTCAGATCGTTTGAGGTAAAGAGGAGTCTGTGATTGACCTGGATCTGAAAATCGGCCTATAATATCGACAGAGAGGTCACTATGGTCCTGGCGACATTATCCACGTTGTTTTCCACGCTCGGCACGGCAGCCAACACCACCAAAGCTTTCAAAGAACTGCTCGCCAACAAGAAAGGCGAGCAGCGCCTCCTGCTGGAGGAATTGAAGCGGGACTCCACGCTTTCGTGGCTGGTTGTGAACCGCGAAGTCGAACCGAAGAAAATCATTCCGCAACTGGGCACCCGGGCCTATGATCGCCTGCTGGAGGAGAACTACAATTTCAATAACCTGGCTTCGTCCGGCAAGCGGCTGGTCCGGGGCGATGCCCGCTTTGAGGACAGCGATCTTTCTTCGTTCATCGGCAAGGATGTGGCGAACCTGGTCGAGGCGATCTATGACCGCATCAAGGAAATGAAGGTGATCCTTGAAGTGGACCCCGACGACGAACGCATAGATTGGAATCGCCGCGTGATCAACCTGCACAAGAGGATTCTGCTGTTGATGTTCCATCTCAAGGGCTGGACGAATTAACGCGCTCGGCTGCCGGGAAATCGGGAACACAGACCGCGATCAGGAACCGCATTCCCTCCGCTGCCCTGCTTCCTTCACCCCGACCAGCCGCTGATCCAAGGGCCGGGCCGACCGAGGGGCGCATCACAACCCCGCGCGCTGCAAACCTCCGGGTGGGCCGAAATTCTGCGAAAGGCGCGGCCCCACCCGTACCGCCTTCTGGCTCCGGGGGGTCCCCCGTTCCGTTTCGTGCAGACCGGCAGCGCAAGGGGGGATGTTCAGCACCGCCCATGGCTCGCCCCCTGGCGCAGACCGCCGGGATGGGGAGAACCCGGCCGGTTAGGGGGAGGCGAAATATTTTTGATACAGGGCATCGCTGACAAAGGCCAGCCCCGTATTATTCCGATAGATCAAATGGAATCCGGACAGTTGATTTTTCGAGGCGTCAGAGAAGAACTGATGGACCGCCTGAAACGCATTCTTGTTGATGGCGTTGGCCAGAGCGCCCTGCTGGGTGTAGTCGGAAATACGCTGCTGCCAGAGCAGGATAATATCCGGCTTGTACTTTTGAACGGTGGCATAGTTCGTGGTAACGTAAAAGGAGATCACATGGCGGGACGCTGAGTCGGGAAAATACACGCGGACATCGCGGAAAACCACAAAGGCCTGATTCGCTGGAAGCACATGCAGATATTTCCCGTCCAGTGCATTGTAAAACTGGATGGCCGCATTGGTCTGCTCGCGGGTCGTATCGTTCCGATAAAGCCGGACGTCGGCCGTCAGATAACCTAGCGTCTGATAGCCGAGGATGAAAACGACGATCACAACCCACAATTGATTTCCGCGCCTCCTCCAGAACGAACTGCCGTGTTTTGCAGACAACCAGGAAGCGGGTTTGATTTCAAACGCGGTCGCAAGACAGCTGAACAACGGGATCAGGATCGGCAAAAAATAGTGGGGCAGCTGGGCGGAAACAGTGTAGAGAACGTAAAAGGAAAAGGGAAGGACCCAACACAGGATCAGGATATGAAGGACCGGCCGGGATGATTTCCCCACTGCCAGCAGCAACACGCCCAGGATCAGGATCAGAAACGGCGGCCAAGCCAGGCCCCCCAGGGTGTTGAACCAGGTGAACGGACCTTTAACGTAATACAGGGTATAGCCCTGTGTCATGGTGTTCGAGATATGGCCGATGAGCCGCAGCATCTTCTGACGTTCGCTCTGGACCAAGAGGAATGGGTCGCTGGCCACGACCACGAGGGACATCAAAACAACAAATACGATCGCCGCCCCCCCTGCCTGCTTCCATGAAATTTGCTTGCGTTGGATGCCGATCAGGAGGTAGGCGGGGATCGCGGCAAAGAAGAATAGTCCCAGCACCTTCGTGCCGACCGCCAATCCGCAGGCAACCGCCGCCAACCGAAAATTGATCCCGAATTTCAACTCATCTCGATCCAGGAAGAAAAACACAAGGACCACGAACAGGACCGCCAGGCTGTCGGCATGCCACCAAAGGTCGTTCTCAACCACCGCAGCCGTCAGCAGCAGGAAGCTGAATGTGACGGCGGAGGGCAGGTAGGAACGAAACCTGGTCTGGGCATACACCATCAGCAGGACGGCCAGGATCATGGGCAGGACGCTGATGAACTGGCGCAGCAGCAGCAGCGCCAATTGAACATTCTGGCCATTCAGGGTATTGGTTAATTTGAGCGGCAATAAAATGAGCGCACTGCTGCCATAAAACGGAAAACCGTAGGAGTAGTCGCCGTACAGTATGAAATTGTGAAGGACATGCCTGAGGCCCTCCCCGCTTAACATGAAGAGCGCGGTGGGATATTGGATGTGCTCGTCCGGCGAAAACAGGGAAATCATCGAATAAGTTTTTGCACCGGTCGAGTTCGGAATAATGAACGCGCTGAAATAGATCGCGCCCACCGCGAGCAGCAACCACAGAACCCGTTTTTGCGTACGGTCCATGATCAGGACGGAATATTCCCGACCAGCCCCAATTCGGGCGCGATGCGGCGCATGGCTGTGATCACATTGCCGACATGTTCCCACAACTCCACGCCAAAATCCGCGGCGGCCTGGGCCATCTCCTGGCGGTCGGTGCCGGCGGCGAAGGCCTTGTCCTTCCATTTCTTTTTCACGGAGGACGGCTCCAGGTCAAGCAGGGAACGGGAGGGACGTACGAGCGCGACCGCAGTGACCAGGCCGGTGATCTCATCGCACGCATACAGGGCCTTGCGCCGCAGCGTGTCGCGCGGGACGCCGGTAGCGACTCCGTGGCTCAAGATGTCTTGAATGATGTCTTCGGGCACGCCGCGTTCACGCAGAATGGGCGCACCCTTTGTGGGATGTTCATTCAGCGTGGGATGAATCTCCCAGTCGAAATCATGGAGCAGGCCGAGCAATCCCCACGCTTCGACCTCCTCGCCGAATTTTTCGGCATAGAAACGCATGCAGGTTTCCACCGAAAACATGTGGCGCACCAGACCTTCGTTCTGGACAAATTCACGCACCAGGGCAAGAGCTTCATCGCGGTTCATCAGTTCTCCATAAAAATAGGTTCGGGTTTCCCAAGCACGGGCAGGGGTTTTTGAACATACAGGTCCCAGAACGCCCCGGCCGTGGCGAGCTGTTCACGGATGTTCCAGATCAACATCAGCGGGGGCCAATAGCGATAATTGTCGGCCTGCACCCCAACGGCCTGGATGCCCAGCATGTTGCACAGGAACAAGGCGCGCGGCAGATGAAATTGCTGCGTGACCAATAGCGCCGCATCGAGACCGAAGACGGCTCTGGCGCGATAACATGTATCGTAGGTGCGGTCGCCGGAATTATCCAGTACGATGGCCTCCGAGGGAACGCCCAGGGCGAGGGCATAGTTCCGCATGGCGCCCGGTTCATCGTGAGCGATTCCCTGATTATCTCCGCTCATCAAAAGTTTTTCGACCTTGCCGCTCCAATAAAGTTGGGCTGCCGTCCTGACCCGATCCTGCAGAATGAGGGTCGGCTGGCCGGCGCGGGTCAGACCTGCGCCGAAGACGATGGCGACTCGCCGGGCGGGCGCAGATTCGACCGTGTAAACGCGGCTCGCGCTGTAGATCATCGTGATGAGGCGCGGCAGGAGCAGGGCAGGCAGCCCGACCGCCGTCAGGACGATGATCATGTTCCGAATGACCTTCCAGGCTTGTTTCAGCATTTCCCCGATTCTACCAACGAATCGAAA
>DATJBI010000030.1:0-16909 GCA_035515435.1 Anaerolineales bacterium | reverse complement strand
GTTCCAATCGACGGGCGCATGCGAGCTTAAATAGCCCGCCGCGCCGGTCATCAGTAACAAACCGGTTTGCAGGGATTTGATCAGGGACCAGTAGAGGCGGAATCTGGCTGCGATGATTCTCATGGAGTGCTCCTTCAAGACTGCACGCCGAAGCTCAACGGAACGGACAGGAGCAAGTATACATGTTTCCACTCCTGCCTGTCCAAATACTCAGCATTTGCTCATGATGGGATGTCTAGAGTAAATTCTGGTCGCGCTTCAACAGGTCAGCGATCGTTTCGCGTCGGACGATTTCTTTAACGTGACCCGCCTCCAGCCACAGGACCGCCGGGCGCCGCGCACCATTGTAATTGGATGACATGCTCAGGTGATAGGCGCCGCTGACCGGGACCGCGATCAACTCGCCTTCTTCGACCTGCGGCATGAGCAGGTCCTCGACGACGACATCCCCCGATTCGCAATACGGTCCTGCGATGGAAACCTTCCCGCTCATTTCCCGGCCGAGACCCTTCACCGTCACGCAGGAATAGCGCGCGCCGTACAAGGCGTGCCGCAGGTTATCCGCCATGCCGCCGTCGGTCAACACCCAGGTCCGGCCCCCGCGCCGTTTCACCGCACCGATGCAATAGATGGCGACTCCCGCGCGGGCGATCAGGCTGCGGCCCGGCTCAAGATGAAGGTGGGGCAGGGATAACCCGCGCGCCTGGCATCCTTCGATCACTGCCTGCGCAACACCGCGCACGTAGTCTTCAATCCCCGGCTGCGGCAGTTCATCTTCGTGATAAGCCACGCTCCATCCGCCGCCAGGACAAAAATGCCAGCGTTCCTCCAGGCCAATCTGCCCGGACAGTTCCAATGCCAGATCGATTGCCGGGATCAGCGGTTCGGGGTTGCGGAAGTTGGAGCCCAAATGAAAATGGATTCCGCTTAACGGCAGATGGTTTCGTCTGCAAAAGGCGGCGGCCTCGATGATTTCGTCGCGCCCCATTCCGAATTTGCTTTCCTGCTGACCGGTCTGTGTATGAACGTGGTGGGTGGCCACGGCGATGCCGGGTTGAAGACGGAGCCAGAGCTCCGGGAACGCGCTTTGGCGCAGGGGGAATAGCTTTGCCAACCGACGAAGCTCGGCGAGGTTATCAACAACGATCGTGCCCGCGCCTTGCACTGCAGACCTCAGATCGGCAGCGGATTTATTCACACCATGCACAAGAATGTTTTCGCGCTGCGCCTTGCCGGCCGCCGCGATGGCAATCTCGCCTTCGCCCGTGCAATCCAGCCACAGATGATGCTCCTGAGTCCATTGTGCGATCGCTTTGCACAGAAAGGCTTTGCCCGCGTACGTGAGGTCCGAGGCGGCCGGATAATGGGCCCGCAGTGCGCCCCGATATGCGGCGACCGACGCGTCCATTGTGAGACGGTCATAAACATATAATGGGGTCCCGTACTGGTCTGCGAGCGACGCCAGGCTGCAGCCCCCAACAGTCAGCGTATCGTTGCGAATGCGGGTCGAATCCGGGAAGAGCGCCAGCCGGTCCGCGATCAGAAAAGGAGCGGGGTTATTGACTGCCAAAGAATAGATTCCACCAGATTTGCCAGTTTGGCATCAATGTTGGCGAAGGTGTCGCTTCGGTTTGCTGGGCGGGCGCGCCGCCGGCGGAACCCACCGGTATGACTGCCTGATCCCCGGGTTGAATGTAATGTCCATATTGGCGTGCCCAGTCCTGCACGGCCTGATCGGAGGTGGCATAGCCGACTTGTGTTTGCAATGCCGTGTGGGTTTGCAGCTCCTGCGTCGCCACGGCCTGGAGAATGCTGTCTTGTTTCTGGAGCCGATCAAGCTCCTCCAGCCGGTTATTAAAATCTATAATTACCAAAACCAGAATGAAGATCACGGCGAACACCGCAATGCGGCGCAGATTGATGGAAAGGCGATCCATGGCTTTATATTACCCTTTGTTGAGAAGGTTGGCAAGAATGCAACCTTCTGTTACAATCAGCGCCCGTTGAGTGTAGTACCCTTCACTCAACCCACAAACCTCCTGCCAGAAAGGGCTTGAATGAAATGAAAGTATTGCTGATCAAGGACGTTTACAAACTGGGCCGCGCCGGTGACGTAAAGAAGGTTGCAGACGGATATGGCCGCAACTTCCTGCTGATGCACGGAATGGCAGTGTTGGCCACACCCGGCGCGATGAAGACCGCTGAAAAGATCCGCAAGCAGGCTGAGATCAAACGCGCCGCACTCAATACCGAACTCAAGGATCTGGCCGATCATATCAACGGCATCACGTTGACGTTCTCTGCGAAGGCCGGCGAAACCGGCAAACTGTACGGTTCGATCACAAGCCAGGATGTTGCCCGGGCCATTCAGGAGCAGACGCGCTACGAGGTCAAGCGCCAGCAGATCGACATGCAGCCCATCCGCGAGGCGGGCGAGTTCAAGGTGCATGTCCGCTTGACGATCGACCTGGTGCCTGAGATCAAGGTCATTGTCCACCGCGAGGGAGAAGCGGCGGAACCCGAAGCCGGTGCCGTGGAGCAGACTGAAGAAAAACCGAAGCGCGTGCCCCGCACTAGAAGGAAGGCCGAAGAGACAAAACCTCCCGAGGCCGACTCCCAAGAGTAAAATCGAGACCCAGCACAAAACCATCACCGGTTCATGAAGAACCGGTGATGTTGTGTTAAAATAGAAATAGAAACTTCCATGGGATTTCATGAGCGAATCAATCGGATCAAAACTCAAACAGCGTCGTGAAATGCGGCATCTGTCCATCGGGCAGGTCGCCGAGCAGACCCGCATCCGCGCACATTACCTGCAGGCGCTCGAAGGGGATGATCTTTCCGAGATTCCGTCCATGGTTCAGGCCCGCGGCTTCCTGCGGATCTACGCTGAATTTCTCGGCCTCGATCTGGATGAACTGCCTTCGGCCTCGCGCTCCCCCGAATCGCAGCCAACGGCCGCCTCGCCTGCCCCAACGGCGGAACCCGCGCTGGCTCCTGCCCAGCCCACTGCACCTGCAGCCAGTTCTCAGCCGCGTCCGGGCTTCATGAGCAGCCTGCGCCAACGCTTTGCGCGGCATCCATCTGCCGCAGCCGCTTCCCCCGAAGCGGAGCCTGTCGTTCCATCCGAAGCGGGGCCTGAAGCGGAGGTATTTGTTCCCGTCCGCGTTCATGAAGAATTGCCCGCTGAGCCGGCGGGGAGCAGCGCCCCCGGACCCACCGGCGACTCCCAGACAGTTGCCAAACCTGCGCGCATTCCGAGGTCGTCAAGCAGAAAAAAGTCCGCCCGGAAACCCGCCCGAACAAAGGCGAAGAAGAGCACCGCCAAATCAACCAAGCCCTCCAGATCGGGCGCAGATGGGAAAGCGCACGTAAAAAAAAAGATGACGGAATAGCTGTTGGGGAAGATCAACCTCTCGAAGAGCTAAAGGACACTCCAGAAAAAGGCTTGCCGGAGGTGCATCCCGTCGCTGCACCGCCGATGGATGAGGCTGGGCCGCCGGTCCACGAAACTCCCGTCTCGAACGAGGGGCTGCCGGAGGCAGCCCCTGCTCTCGAAACGGTCCCCCAGGGGAACGCTGAAAAGGAAATTCAATCCGCCCCGTCCGCCCATGGAAAGACCCGCCGCGCGGTTTGGGGCGCGGCCCTCTCAGCTTGGGTGTTCACCTTCGCAGATTCAGTGAAAAGGCTGGGGGCCCGGGCCGGGCGGGGCACGCAGAATGAAGCGGGGGGGGAAGCAGGTCTGGAAGCGGAGGGCGAGGGCAGCGGCTCGAATGTTAAAGAATTCAATCCGATCCCGGAGCCGGCTGAATCAGCGAAGTCCTCGCAGGAGATCTTCAACGACCTGGGCCAGGAGTTGAGGCAGCGGCGCGAAATGCTCAGTCTGGCCATTGAAGAAGTGGAACGGCACATTCACGTGCGGGCAGCATTTCTGCGTGCCCTGGAACAGGGGGCGTTGGAGGAATTACCGTCGACCGTGCAGACGCGCGGGATGTTTGTCAACTATGCCAGCTTTCTGGATCTCGACGTCGATTCGCTTTTGTTGCGCTTTGCGGATGGTTTGCAAGCCCGGCATCGTGAACGGCACCCGCAGAAACGCATGCGCGGCAGACCGATCAAGGTCAATGAAAAGGTTCCGTCCCTGAGCACCTTCATTGCCGGCGATCTATTGATCGGCGGCGGGATGATCATTCTCCTGATTCTTTTTACGATCTGGGGAGTGAGCCGGGTGGTGGTCATGCGTTCCCAGTATTATCCCCAGGCCACCGCGCCGGCGATCACGAACATTCTCGCGGAAACGCCCGAGCCCACCGCTCAATCCCAGCTCGTGACACTCATCCCGGCCCAGAATACGCCTTCGACTGCCACGCCCCTCGCGACGGTCATCACCTCCACCCTGCCTGCCAATATTAATGTGGAGATCAACATTGTCGCGGTCGGACGCACGTACATGCGCGTGAGCGTGGACGGAAAAATTCAATTCGATGGGCAGACGGTTCCCGGCACGGCGTATCCTTATGAGGCAAAAAAACAAGTCGAAGTGCTGGTCGGGAGCGCCTCCGGCCTTTCCATGACCTACAACGGCAGCAACCTTGGATTAATGGGTACCTTTGGCCAGGTGGTGGACAACATCTACACGGCCCAGGGCGTTTTGACGCCCACGGCTTCGCCTGTGCCTACCAACACGGCCGCGCCGGGCTCCTCAGCCACGCCGACCAGGACGCCCTCGGTGACCCCCACTCCCACCCCTTCTGGAGGATGATCTTGCCTTCCAAAACCTTTCATTTAGTGTCTCTGGGTTGTGCAAAAAACACGGTGGATTCTGATTCGATGGCGCAGTTGTTGTTACGCGATGGATATCGCCCCGTGAACGATCCGGCGCAAGCCGCGGTCTTGATCGTCAACACGTGCGGCTTTATTGGTCCGGCCAAACAGGAATCCATCACCGTTTTGCGTGAACTGGCGGAAGTGAAACAGGACGGTCAACTCCTGATCGCGGCCGGATGTTTGACGCAGCGCTACGGGGCGGACGTGGCAAAGCAGGTTCCCGGCATCGACGGCATTCTCGGCACGCGCCGCTGGATGGACATTGTGCAGGTGGTGCGTGAACTTCGGGCATCGCCCCACCCTCAACCTTTGTATCACCTGCCCCGCGCCGGGGCAACCGTCGGGACCGACGAGGCGGCCACCCTTCGAGCGAGCATCGCCGGGGCCTCCGCCTATCTCAAGATCGCGGATGGATGCCGCCGTCCGTGCGCGTTCTGCGCCATTCCGCTGATCAAGGGCACGGCGGTCAGCCGTCCGGTCGAAACCGTCATTAATGAAGCGCGGCGTCTGAGTGAGGGCGGCGTGCGCGAAGTGATCCTCATCGCGCAGGATACCACGGATTATGGCCACGACCTTGGAATGAAGGATGGGCTGGCGGTCCTGCTCGAGCACCTAACGGATGCCGTTCCCAGGCTCGATTGGATTCGCGTTATGTATGCCTATCCCGGCTATGTCACGGACCGTTTGATCGAAGTCATGTCGGCCCGCAAACAGGTCCTGCCCTATCTCGATATGCCGCTTCAGCATGCCCACCCGAAAACGCTGCATCGCATGCGGCGCCCGGCGAACATCGCCTGGGTCCACAAGACTCTGGCAAAGATGCGGGCTGCGATCCCCGGCCTTGCCATCCGCACCACGTTCATCGTCGGGTACCCCGGCGAGACGGAGGAGGAATACCAGGCGCTGCTCGATTTTGTAAATGAGATTCGTTTTGACCGGGTCGGTACCTTTCAATTTTCCTTCGAGCCGGGTACGACTTCCGAGCCGCTCGGAGACCCCATTTCCTCTGAAGTCAAGCAGGAACGCTATGCGCGCCTGATGGAACTTCAGCAGTCCATCTCGCTTCAGATCAATCAGTCCTACGTCGGCCGGACACTGGATGTGCTGATCGAGGGGTATGATAACGGGATCTCGATTGGACGTTCCTATCGCGACGCGCCGGAAATCGACGGCCTGGTGTTGGTCGAGTCACAGGCGAAAATCGGCGAGATCATCCCGGTCCGGATCACGGGCGCCCTGGCGTATGATCTGACCGGGCGGAGGGCCGATCAGGCCGTGCCCGTCCGGTAATCCTGCTCCCGTGCCTTCCCCAGTTCGGTTACGCCGCCCGCATGAATGCGGTAGCCGCCAGGATCAATACTGCCAGGATCAGATTGGCGCGCAAAAGCCGGGCCTCACGCCGTTGTAATTTCGAAGCCTCGTCCTGACTCGCCTTGTCCTTCCTCAGCAGCAGGCGTCGGGCGGTCGGCAAAACATCCCAACTCTGCACTGCGCTGACGACAATCATCGTCACCACCAGAATGTGTTTGACCAGGATGGCCACCGTCCATTGATTGCTGACGGACAGGAAACCGTTGTAATGAACATTGAGGCTCATCTGGAACAAGCCGGTTACGATCAGCAGGCTCAGACTGAACCAGGCCGCCGGCTCCATACGCTTCTGGAGGGTGGCCATCAGATTCAGCTGATCAAGCGGGTTCAAAGTCCCGGCGGCCGGCAGGATCAGCACGGAGGTCGCGACCAGACTCCCGACCAGCGTCACCGCGGCCAGGAAGTGTATCCAAAACGTCAGGGCAAGTGCCCAATCCGGGACGGCAGGCATTTTTTACGGAGTGGCAATGGGGGGGATGGGCAGTGCGCCGGGCGTGGGAGTGGGCGGATAGCATTTGATATAGGCCTGGTTGAAATTTCTGGCTGCCGCTTGATCCAGCGCCCCGACCCCCTGCGCGGCCTGATATTGCTTGACGGCCTCGCAGAACCTGCCCTGGGAGAAAAGCTGATCGCCGTATCGTTCCGCCGCGTACTGATAACGCGCCGAGGCGGTCATCGTGCCGTCCCACAGGGACGGATAAGCGGTGAAGACCTGCTGCAGTTCGTTGGCGGCGGTCGCCCAGTCCAATTGCCAGAAGCTGGCCGCGTCAAGATAAAGCCGCGCCCCGTCCCGCAATGAGCTGGCATCCTTGTCGAGCGGGGCGAATCGTTCAGCCAGGGTCAATTCATAGATGCCCCCTTCGAGGTTGCCCTGCTTGGTGATCAAGTCCACGCCATAGTTGCGAAGCACGTAATAATACAGGCCATCCACCTGTGAAGTGTTGAATTTCGGGTCCTGTTTGCGGAGTTGATCCAATTCTGCCAGGGCATTCGCCCAATCGCTGCTGGCGACATATTTCTGGGCGGCGGCAAACATCGCGGTCTGGCCGCGCAGATCGGGGGTCGGCGTCAGAGTCGGTGTGGTGGTCGCGGTGGGAATGCTCATCAACACCAGGACTTTTGCCATTTCCGTCTGCGCGCCCGGAAAGGACGGATCGTTTTGAATGATGAAATCGAGGCGCTGTTTCGCATCATCGTAACGTTTGAACTGTTCATCCACCAGGGCGCACTGGAATTGATCCATCAACTGGCTGTTGATCAAGTCGGTCTTGGCCTGGAGGCGCGTTTCGATTGCGCTTTCATAGCCTCCCAGTCCGGCCAATGACAGCAGAACAATCACGCCGAGGAGGCCGATCAAAATGGATCGCCAGCGCGGCGCTTTCTTGACACGTTGTGCAGGCTGCGTGCTGCTCAGGTTTTCAGACATGGGCGCTATTATACCGCCGACTTATAGATTCAAAAGCAGGCGCACCTCCTTTTGGACGATCAGCAGCGCCAGGGCTGTCCCAAGGACCATTCCGAGGATGGCGGTGATCAGCGCTCCGCCCGGAAGCATCACCGCCAGACCGTACGCCGCACCGCCCCCCAGCAGCGCGGCAACCAGCCCTCTCAGCAAAACACCATCGATCCGGACGGCTGCTTTCATCCGGTGGCTGAGGATGCGGATCATTACGATCGCCTCAACGGTCAATGAAAGTTCGGCAAGCGCGATCACGGGCGCACCGAGGGATTTGAAGAAGAGCAACCCTGAGATCCCGATCGCCAGATAGGCAATCAATCGGATCACCACGGTTGCCAATGGAATCCGCGCCTCCTGGCGTGCGTACAGGGCGCGCGCCGCGATTTCCTGGAGAGCATAACCGCATAACGTCAGCATATAGATGCGCGTGGTCAAGGTCAATAGATCTGTCCCGGCGTCGTCGAGATGAAAGGCGGCGCGAACCAGGGGATGGATCCCTGCCGCGATGATCGCACCGGCGGGCAGGGTCAACGCGATCAGAACCCGCAGGGCTTTCTCGAGCGTCTGACGGAATCCGTTCCAGTCGGCGCGCGCCGCGAATTCGGAGAGGGTCGGCAGGATGGCCGTGGCGATCGCGGTTCCCAGTAACGTTTCGGGAACCTGCATGATCATCCAGCCGTTGGTGATGGTGGAGAAGGCGCCCGCCGGCAGGTAGGAGGCGAGGTAGGCGCGGGCCATGAACATCAACTGCACACCCAGCACGGTCAGCAAACGCGGCCAGAGCACCTTGAACATTCCGATCAGGGCCTCATCGTGAAGATCGAGAGAGGCCGTCCAGCGGAAGCCGTACCGGATCAGACCAGGGATTTGAACAGCAAGATGCAATGCGGCGCCGAGAATGACGCCGTAGACCAGGCCGTAAACGCCAAAGCCCAGGGCCGGGAGTGCCAGCGGGCCCAGCCGGTAAGGCGTGCCGGGCGCCAGGATCAACGCTCCGAATATCTCTCCGACGTTGTAAAGGATGGGCGCCAGGGCGGGAAACAGGAAATGCTGATTGGCCTGCAGGGCCGCGATGACCAGGCCGCTGATCGAGAAAATGAAGGTCGCGATCAGGTCGATCCGCATCAGGATCGCGATGAAATGCTGCTGGCCGGGGCTGAGGCCGGGCGCGATCCACAGGCGGATGATCGGATCCGCAAAAATGGCGACCAGCACGGCGCCGATTCCTGTCACGATGAATGCGACGTTGGCGACGCGTGAGAACAGGTTCCATGCCGATTCGCGCCCGTGCAGGGTCAGGGTCTGGGTCAGGACCGGGATCATTGCCATCGCCAGGGCACTGCCTGAGAAGATCGCAACTTCCCAGCTTGGCAAAAGGTCGGCGTAATAAAAGGCATCCAGCTGGGCAGAGAGTTGGAACTGGCGCAGGATGATGATCGTGCGCGCAAAGGCCAGCAGTTTATCGAGCGTGAAGCAGAATCCGAGCAGGAGCGAGATCTGGGTGAGAAATGATAGTTTCTTCATGGCTGATATTAAACCACGTCCTGGACCCTAGTCGCAGGGCGTGGCCCGCAGCGGCAGGGCACGGGAAGGCTCCGGGGGCGCGGGTTCCCGGAACGGCCTCTAGAACGTGGATTTATATTGGCCGCCATCCACACTCAACATCACGCCGGTGAGATACGAGGCGGCCGGGGACAGCAGAAAGACCGCCGCGTTGGCGAATTCTTCCGGCCTCCCGATCCGTCCGAAGACGCTTTTCTGCGCATCGATCGCGAGTTCCGCTTCGAGCGTGGTGCCGTTCTTTTGGGCGCGGAAGGATCCCAGTTCACGGATGCGGTCCGTTTCGATCGTGGCCGGCAAGATCGAATTGAAGCGAATGCCCTCGCTCCCCAGTTCGAGCGCCAGGCTTTTGGTCAGGCCCACCGTGGCCATTCGTATGCTGTTCGATAAGATCAAATTCGGCAGGGGCTGTTTGACCGTGTAGGAGGTCATGGTCAGCACGCTGGCGGATTTCGACCTCCGCAGTTCGGGCAGGGCGGCGCGGATCAGTCGCACGTGGCTCATGAATGAAAGGTCGACCGCTCTTGCCCACGCGGCTTCCTCGATCGAATCGAACGCGCCCGCCGGAGGTCCGCCGGCATTGGTGACCAGCAGATCCAGTCCGCCCAGAAACCCGGCGGCCCCCTCGATGATTTTTTCCGGCATGGATGGATCGCTCACGTCCCCCGCCACGCCGGTCACGGAGGCGCCACTTTCCCGGATGATCTGCTCGGCGGCTGCTTTGAGCCTTGTCTGGTCGCGGCCGTTGATCACGACCTGGCATCCTTCCTTCGCAAGCAATAATGCGGTCGCATAACCCAGTCCGCGCGAGGAGGCGGCCACCAATGCGCGTTTATCTTTCAATCCCAGATCCATCAGACTCCTCCTGACTCCAGTGAATTATATTTGCAGCTCGGCCTGCATTTCGAGGAAATCGGCATAGCCCCCCGCCGCGACCACGATCGCTTCTCTTTCAATTTTTGTCAGCGGGGCGAAGGGATTGAGTTCCAGGATAACCCTATCCTTCTTCAATGTGCGTTTCCATGTTCCTCGAACGTGGCCGTCGATCACAATGGTGTGTTGAAAAAGCGGGTTGCGGCGCGCATCCAGTTGGTCGGCGCGGGATGGGTCGAAGATGGCGCTGCGATCCGCATAGCCGACCACGTATTCATCGAAGTTTGGCAGCAGGACGAAAGTCCGGGGAAGTTTCCTCCCGAGCGGTCTTGCTGAGAACCAATAGACCCTGCCCTCGATTTCCTCCTTCTCAAAGCTGCGCCTGACCAGCTCCAACCCGCGCTTGACATCCGCCCTGCTCAATCCCGACCACCAGATCAGATCTTCTTCGGTGGCCGGTCCGCGGCTGGTCAAGTAACGACGCGTCAATTCCGCCAGCGCTTCGTCGCGCGGCCGTGGTCCTGCCGGGGGCACGCGTTCATCGAGCAGAGCATAGGTGAATTGCTTGCCGCGCCGCGCACCGCTGCAAATGATCCCATCCAATTCGGCGTGGATGATAAGATATGCCAGCCTTAAACCATCCGCCTCCAGGCCCGCCCGCCGGAGCGCAATCCCGAGTTCCCTGCGGGTTAATTGGTTTCCACCGGACAAGGTCTTCGTCCAGACCGCCCTGCTGCGCTTGATCGTGGCTTGATTCAATTCCAGTTGGCGATAATAATATGCGTTCGCGGCATGGACCCGCGGGGCGGTCAGCGCCAGCAGCCAGCGGATGTCTTCGGGTGCGACGAAATGCCAGGTCGGCCGCATCACATGCGTGCGAAGGATGGCGCCCTCTGCCAATGCCCGATCAATGGCGGAATCCGTGAGGTTCGCTGCGCGCCGGGCAACTGCCCATTTGGCTGCCGCGTAATCCTGCGACTGGAGCGCACCCATCCATCGAACCACATCGTCCGCTTTTTGAAACGATGGTTTCAGAATATGTTGGTGGACGAGGCGTTGGGCGGGAATATCGGCGAGGTTCATCGGCAGCTTTGGGCGCGGCGCGCGACCCATCATAAGATTTCTATCTTCTCATCGATGATCTGACCGTCTTCCCAATTTGCACCCGCCCATTTTGCCACGCCTTGCATGGATTGTTGAAGGTGAATTGAATCATTTCCGATCATGGCACAGGCAATCACGGCCTCCTGCCATCGATCGTTCAAATCCATTTCCGCGACGGACACATTGAATTCGCGTCGCAGACGGGCCATGAACGGCTTGAGGCGTCCACGCTTTTCCTTGAGCGAGGCGCAAGTGGGAAGGTGGAGATGAATCGTGAGGGTGGCGAGCATGATCACCGCTGAAGGACCGTCGAAAATAAGAAGGACCAGGCTGGGCCCCACCCTATGCCGGTCGAGACGAGCCCGGCCAAGAGGGGCCGGGATTCCGGCCCTGTGGTTCCAAACCTGCCTGCCATTCGTCCTGGCACTATCATTGAAATACCGCGGACTTCGCGCGGGACGGAATTCCGGCAGCCGCGCCGGCCAGGACAAACGCTCCAATCACGATCCTTTCCAAAACCAGCATGTTCTTCTCGTTTCAATCCAACTACTAGACCTGCTCGGTCACTTAGACTAAAATGACCACCTATGAACACCGAAACCGCCTACAACTCCGCCCTCGACTACCTCTATTCCTTCGTAGATTATAGCCTGAAACATTCGTCGGAGCTCGCCAAAGCCGATTTCAACCTCGATCGGATGCGCGCCCTGATGGTTGAGCTTGGCGATCCGGAAGCCAGGTTTCCCGTGATCCATGTGGCCGGGACGAAGGGCAAAGGCTCCGTCTCGGCGCTTTGCGCCTCGGCCCTGGGCGCCGCGGGCTACAAGGTTGGTTTGTATACCTCGCCGCACTTGTTGGACTACACCGAGCGGATCCAGATCAACGGCCGGCCGGTCTCCCATCAAGGCCTGGTGGATCTGGTCGGGCAGCTCAAGCCGCAGGTCGCGAAGATTCCAAAACTCACGACTTTTGAGATCACGACCGCGCTCGGTTTTTTATACTTTGCCCGGCAGAAAGTGGATGTGGCGGTCGTTGAGGTCGGACTCGGCGGCCGGCTCGATGCCACGAATGTGGTCATGCCCAGGGTTTCGGTCATCACCTCGCTGTCATATGATCACATGGCAGTTCTGGGAAATACGCTGGCGTTGATCGCCGCCGAAAAGGCCGGCATCATCAAGCCCGCCGCGCCGGTCGTCTCCGCGCCGCAAAAAGATGAAGCGCTGGCAGTTTTGAGGCGCATCGCGGGCGAACGAAACGCGCCCTTCACCCTGGTTGGACGGGACTTCACGTACCAGCCGCTCAGTCATTCGCTGGACGGTCAATCCCTGAGGGTCTTCGCCCCGGGCCCGGCGGAGGGCAGCCGCGGCGCGGCCGGAGACGGCCTGGATCTGGACATTCCGCTGCTGGGTGCCCATCAAGTAGAAAATGCGGCTACGGCGTATGCGGCGTTGAGGACCAGCGGATTGAAAATCTCCGAGGATGCGATCCGCAAAGGATTTGCTGAAGTCAGGTGGCCTGCCCGCTTTGAAATCGTGCGGCGCGATCCGCCGGTCATCTTCGATTCGGCCCACAACCAGGATTCCTTTGCGCGGCTTCGTCAGGCGCTCGATGATTATTTTCCGGACAAGCCGGTTTATCTGATCTTCGGGGCATCGGAAGACAAGAACATCCCCGGCATGTTCGCGGAGATCAAGCCGAAGATCAGGAAGATGTTCGTCACGCGCGCCGACCATCCGCGCGCCCTCGAGGCGGAGAAGATTCAGGAACTGGCGCGGCAGGCGGAAATCCCGCATGAAGCGGCGGCCTCCGTCGCGGCCGCCTTTGGGCGGGCGTTGGACTTGTCTGAAAAAGATGGTAGCATTGTGTTGTCCGCCGGTTCGATGTTCGTGACGGCGGAAGTGATGATGGCATGGAAAGAACAAAAACGGTGAAAGGCAAAATGGGACGATTCCCGAACCGGAAACGGCGAGCAACGAGAAACGAATGAACAACGATTGGAACGAAGAAGACAACTTCAATTTGGCGTTGTCGCAGCGCACGGAGGAACTGTATCGGGTCCCCAACTACGAAGCAGGCGAAGACGGCCTGATCGAAGCGTCGGTCATGCCGCTGCGCGATCTGGTGGTATTCCCGCACATGGTCGCGCCGATCTTCATCGCGCGCGAAGCATCCCTGGTGGCCGTCCAGGACGCGCAGGCCAAGAATCAGACGCTGATCGGGCTTGTGCAAAAAGATCCCGAGCTGGATGAACCGAAACCCTCCGACTTTCTGCCGATCGGGGTCGAGATGGCGGTGGGACGCCTGCTCTCGATGCCCGACGGGTCATCCTCCGCGCTGGTGCAGGGACGCCGCCGGGTCGAGATCGTGGAATTTACGCGGACGCGGCCGCTCATGAAGGTGCGGGCCCGCGTCATCTTCGAACCGGGCACGGCTGACCGTCAGACGCAGGCCTTGATGCGCTCCGTGCTCGACCTGTTCGACCGCTGTGTTCAATTGGACCGCGCCATTCCCGAAGAAGCGCATCTGTTTGCCATGAACATCGCCGAGCCGGGCTGGCTGGCGGACATGATCGCCACGTCGCTTTCCCTGAACTACGAAGCCAAGCTCAGCCTGCTGACCCTGCTCGATCCGCGCGGACGGCTGCAGGCCGTTAACAAGATCCTGGCGCAGGAAGTGGATGTGCTGGAACTGGAGGACGAGATCCATTCGCGGGTGCAGAACGAAGTGGATAAGAGCCAGCGTGAGTTTTATCTGCGCGAACAGATGAAACAGATCCAGGATGAGCTGGGCGAAGGCGATGTCTTCACGCGGGATGCCAAAGATTTGAAAGCGAAGATCGAAGCCGCGAATCTGCCCGAGGAACCGAAGTCCGTCGCGTTGAAAGAGCTCGAGCGGCTGAATCAAATGCCGCCGATGGCGCCGGAAGTCGGCATCATCCGCACCTACCTGGATTGGATTCTGGACCTGCCGTGGAACAAATCCACCCCGGACAATCTGGACGTCAAACATGCGGCGAAGATCCTGGACCGCGATCATTATGGGCTCAAGAAGGCCAAAGAGAGAATTCTGGAATATATCGCGGTGCGCAGCCTCAAGCCGAAGAAGGACCGCCAGCCCATCCTGTGCTTTGTGGGTCCGCCCGGGACCGGCAAGACCTCCCTGGGCCGTTCGATCGCGGAGGCGCTCGGACGCAAGTTCGTGCGGGTCTCGCTGGGCGGCGTGCGCGATGAAGCCGAGATCCGCGGACATCGCCGCACCTATATCGGCGCGCTGCCCGGACGCATTCTGCAGACGATGAAGCGCGCCGGCACGGCCAATCCGCTCTTCATGCTGGATGAGATTGACAAACTCTATTCCGATTTCCGCGGCGATCCGGCATCGGCCATGCTCGAGGTCCTTGATCCTGAGCAGAACAATTCGTTCAGCGATCATTATTTGGAAATGCCGTTTGACCTTTCCAAGGTCATGTTTGTGACCACGGCGAACTACCTGGGCTCGATCCCCGCCGCGCTGCTCGACCGCATGGAAGTGATCGAATTTCCCGGTTACATCGAGGAGGAGAAGCTCGAGATCGCCAACCGCTACCTCATCCCGCGCCAGATCGAGGAGAACGGGATTGGGGACATTGATCTGACCTTCGAGACCGCCGCGCTGCAGCGCATCATCCGGGAATACACCTTTGAAGCGGGCGTCCGCAACCTGGAACGCGAGATCGGGCGCATCAGCCGCAAGGTGGCGCGGCTCAAGGCCGAGGAGCGGAAATATCCGACGGCGATCAGCGCGGATCTCATTGAGAAGTTCCTTGACCCGCCCCAATACATTCCGCCCGAAGTGGAGAAGCACGATGAGGTGGGTGTGGTCCAGTCGCTGGCCTGGACGGAAAACGGCGGCGAGATCATGCCGGTCGAAGTTGCGGTGCTGGAGGGCAAAGGCGCCCTGCAGATGACGGGTCAACTTGGCGATGTGATGCAGGAGTCGGCGCAGGCCGCGCTGACCTATATCAAGTCGCGCGCCGCCTCGCTCGGCATCGAAATGGAGGTCTTCGAGCGCATGGACATCCACCTGCATATGCCCGAAGGCGCGATCCCCAAAGATGGTCCCTCGGCTGGAATCACCATTGCGACCGCCATGATCTCCGCCTTGACGGGCCGGCCCGTCTATCGTCAGGTCGGGATGACAGGCGAGATCACCCTGCGCGGGCGCGTCCTGCCGATCGGCGGCGTGCGCGAAAAAGTGCTGGCGGCCTATCGCGCCGGGTTGAAGGTGGTCCTGCTTCCCGAAAAGAATATGAAGGACCTCTATGAGGTTCCCAAACCGGTTCGATCTGAAATGAAGATCGTGCCGGTCATGCACATGGATCAGGTGGTGGAACTTGCCGTTGCGGCGCAGGCGGTCATGGAGCCGCCGCGGCCAAGAAAACGGACGAGCGAAGAGAACGCGGAAGAGCCCGAATAACCGCGGGCTGCCCTGGATCGATCTGGATGTCGAACTCTCTCAAAGGTCAGGTTGTTCTCATCACGGGCGCCTCCTCGGGATTCGGCGAGGATGCGGCGCGTCTCTTTGCCAGGGAGGGCTGCCGGGTTGTGCTGGCCGCGCGCAGATTGGACCGGTTGCAAAAACTGGTGGATGAGATCCAAAAGACAGGCGGGGAGGCCCTGGCGGTCCCGGTGGATGTCACGCAACGCGAGGAGATCGAAGTGATGGCGCAATCGGCGCTGGATGTCTACGGCCAGATCGATATTCTGTTCAACAACGCCGGTTTTGGCCGACTGGACTGGCTGGAGAATCTGGATACGGCGCGCGACATCGAAACGCAGGTCGATGTCAATCTGCTGGGCGTGATCCAGGTCACGCGCGCGGTGTTACCGCATATGTTGAAACAGGGCCATGGGCATATTATCAACATGTCATCCGTGGCGGGTTGGGTTGCGGTCCCCACGTATTCGATCTACGCCTCGACCAAATATGGCGTGCGCGGTTTCACCGATGCCCTGCGCCGCGAGGTTTCGCCGCTTGGGATCCGCGTTTCTGGAATCTATCCGGCATTCGCCAGAACCGAATTCAGCCAGCACACCCGGTCAGCCGATCGCAGCCGCCCGCGCCTCGTTGCTCTGCGCCGCTTCACCATGTCTTCTGAGCATGTCGCGCGCCGGGTGGTGCAGCTGGCAAAATCTCCGCGGCGGGCCGTGATCCTTCCCGGGTGGTATGGCATTTTTATCGCGATCGAGTTCCTGGCCCCGTCCCTGATCGATTTGTTCTTTGCCCGGATCTTCAAAATGCGAAACAAGGCATGATCCCCTTACTGCCGCTTCCCATATTTCGAGATTGGTACATCTTTTATCAGGCTGGCGCGGCCATGACCCACGGCCTCTCTCCGTATCGGGTCGAGGGGTTTATCAATCCGATTCAGGTTGCCTGGCTGCTGTCCTTCACGACCTGGATGCCCTTTTCGGTCTGGGTCCCGGTCATGATCTGCCTTTCGTTCATCCTGATCGTCCTGCTGGCCAAAAAACGTTCTCACTGGATCTTGCTTTCGTTCCCCTTCGTCTTCGGCCTCTCGATGGGCAGTCTGGATGCGCTCCTGTGGGTGCCGGCGAGGCTGCTGGGCGGCTGGGGTCTCTCGCTCCTGACCCTGAAGCCCCAAGTCGGGCTTTTATTGATTCCGCTCCAACTGGCGGCCTGGTGGCGGCAAAAGAACTGGCGGGAGATCGCCTC
>DATJBI010000029.1:0-3868 GCA_035515435.1 Anaerolineales bacterium | reverse complement strand
GCCGGCACGCAGTGACCCGCGGCATGATCCGCCCCGCTCTGCGATCAGATCTGGCACGTGAGGTGATGGAATTTTAGATCACCAAAGAAAAGAAATGGCTGCGAAAGCGTGATGTGAATGGCTACCGTTTTCATGAAGTGGCTGGAAAAGAGCCCGAAGGATTATGACCGGGGGATCCAGCTGCTGACCTTGGGCAGGATCGGACGCCTCAAGGAAAAGATCGCAAATGACTATGTCCGCCCCGGGATGCGCGTGCTGGAGATCGGCTGCGGCACGGGCAGCCTCACCCTGCGGATGGCTCAGCGCGGCGCGGCCCTCACCGCGATCGATGCCTCGCCGGGCATGTTGGCGGAGGCCGAAAAGAAGATCAAGGGCGCGGACCTCGCAGAACGCGTCTCGCTCAAATACATGGATGCCGCTTTGATCGGCGAGCGCTTCCCGCCCGCATCCTTCGACCTGATCGTCTCGACCCTGGTCTTCAGCGAACTTCCGCTGGACGACCAGCGTTTTGTTTTGGAAGCCTGCTCGAAGCTGCTCGCGCCGGGGGGGCGGCTCCTGGTCGCCGACGAAGTGGTCCCGGGGGCGCGGGTGCCGCGGTTCTTCTTTAACCTCCTGCTTGTGCCATTGGTGTTCCTGACCTGGTTGATCACGCGCACGACGACCCATTCCCTGCGCGGCTTTGATTCCATGCTTGCCCGGATCGGATTGCGGGCCGAGGTCTCCGCCTCGTATCTGGGCGGCGGCCTGATCCTGTACGAAGCCTTCCCCGCAGCGGCCGCGTCGCCGCAGGGGGGCCTGCCCCCAACGGTGATCGGCAGGCTCCAAGATCGCCTCACCCCTCGGACCCTGCTGCTCGATCTCTGGCTCCTGTTCTTCCGCATCATACCGCCGTATCCCAAAGTGCGGACGGGGCTCTACGCGGTCGGCCGCCCCGACCGGGATTCGCCCGTGCTGGTGAGCGGCAACTTCGACCTGACGATCCGCCGGTTGGTTCGGGCACTCGACGGCAAAGTGAACGTCTGGCTGCTCGTGGCGGATTCTGCGGGCATCAATGTCTGGTGCGCGGCCGGAGGCGGCTACTTCACCGCCGAGAAGGTGATCGCGGCCGTGAAGTCCTCGCATTTAAATGAAGTCGTGGATCATCACGCCTTGATCCTGCCGCAGTTATGCGCCAACGGCGTGGATGGCTGGCGCATCCGCACAGAGACCGGCTGGGGAGTCCATTGGGGGCCGGTCCGCGCCGCGGACATCCCTGCTTATCTGGCAGGCAAACGCAGGAAGTCCGACGAGATGCGCCGGGTGAAATTCCCGCTGAAGGATCGATTGGAAATGGTCACGGTGACAATGGGATTATACGGATTGTTGATCCTTTTGCCGGTGCTGATCTTCTGGCGAAACCTGTTCTGGCCGATCACACTCAGCATGTTGGGATTGTCGTATTTTTATGCCATCGTTCATCCCTGGCTGCCCGGCCGAGACGGGCTCTACAAGAGCATCCCCCTGACGATCATCGCGCTGGGGGGATTGTTCGTTTATGGTGCGCTCGCAAACCCATTACCAGCCCAAGGGTTCTTTCATTGGATGATCGGACTGAGCGGATTGTCTGTGTTCTCCGCCGCTGAACTGCAGGGTATGTCCCCTTTGATGCGGGGCGAGCAGGCCAACTGGGGCTGGGAGGCGGTCATCGGCGTGGCCCTCGGGGCGATCTATTGGCTCCTTCCGCTGGCCATCGGATGGAGGTGAGGTTATGAGCATGCAGCCCACCCTGGGGTCGTCGTTGAGGGAGCATCTGAAGTTTGCGCGGGAACTGCGCAGCCTGGAGATCCATTTTTATCCGGAGAAGTGCAAGGGCGTCTGGCAGTGTTATAACGTATGCCCGGTCGGCTGCTGGACGCCGGATCAGGCAAAACGGGTGGTGGTATTTCATGACGGTGAAAAGTGCATCGCCTGCGGCGCCTGTGTCCTGCAGTGCCCGGAAGATGCCATCGAGCTGAAATAGCCCTTCCCCTGCGAAACAAGATCCGGCTCTGACCGGCGCAAAAGATCCCGGGGGGGAAACAGCCTCTCGTCCATAAGGGGCTGCCCGCCGGCCCATGCCCCCTCAGGCCGTCCGGTTTGCGCTCAAACGCAGCCGGGCGGTTTCGCGCACGCCCCCTGCCTCCACATGTTCCACTGCCGCGCCCAGCCCGAAGGACGGCATGTTGCCGTAGACGCATTCGAATTGATCCGGGTCCACCAGGTAGGTCTCATGCCAGATCCCGACGATGCCGCTCGAGCCCACGGCCCGATTGAATCTCTTCCATGGCCCAAGATGAGGTTCGGAGGGCTCCCGTGCAAATCGTTCCAGGTCCTCGAAGGAGCGCCAGTACTGGATCAGCACCGGACCTCGAAAGTTCCAGAAGAACTCGCCGTGCAAGAATCCCTTTTCCGGATGGGCCAGGAGCGCCGTCAACATGGGCGTCATGGCCGAAGCCACCGGAACCCATTTATCGAAGCGCCACCAGCGGTTAAGGCGCATCCCGATCAGGAAGACCACAAAAGACCTATCTGTTTTGGCCGTGTAACGGCCCTTGAATATTTTTGACATCCTGGCGCTCCTCCAAAGTCGTTTGGTGTTCTTCGATGCCTGCGCGCAGCCAGGCGCTCGTTTCCTGGAGGGCCCGCTGCAAAGACGTGGCCCTTAAACCCACTGCCCGCCCGGTCCTGCCTGGATCCATGACGAACGGCTGCTCTCGCGCCCTGACCGATCGCCCCAGCCCTGGGCGGACCATCCGTCCCGGAGGGGGACCCCGGCGCGGCCTTGGAAGATCCCTGCCGGTTCATCTTGTTGAAGGACCGCATGATCGCGTAAAGGAGCGCCTTCGCCCGGATCTTGTGCAAACTGATCGTGGCGGGTATTTCCGTGTGGAGGCCCTGCGCTAGGCGCGGGTCCCCAGATACGGTCTGTCCCTCATCTTCCCCGCTGCACCATACTCTTTGGCCTGCTGCCTCCATCCGTACACCCCCATCGCGCGATACAGCCAGGCGGGGATAAATGGTCTTGCCAGCAGCGCCTGCGCTTCCGGCGGGATGGCCGCGCCGTGCCGGAGCGAGGCCGCGGCCAGGTCGAGGGCTTTCTTCAATGGAATGGCGCGTCCATCCATTTCGTTCAATGGGATCCCGTGCACCATGCCCTGGCCCGCGCCCAGCGCCAGCGACCCGGCCCATTGGAAGCCTTTCAGCCGTGCAAAATTCGCACAGATCGCCAAGGCAGTTGCATTGTGGTCAGGCTCCGGGAATCCACAATTCGATATGGCAGCCCATAGCTGTGCCGGGGCGGTCCTGTCCCGGCAGGCGCGCTGCGAGGCGATCCGTTCCAGCGCGTCCATCACAGGCGAGGGCAGGGAGTCCACATACAGCGGGAAGGCCAGCACCACCAGGTCGGCTGCCTCGACCGCTTCCAACATGGCCCGCGTCCTTTCCGGGGACCCCAGGGCGGTGTGAATGTAAATGGTCTCGGTTCGGATGCTCTGCGTGCCCAATTGTTCAAAGAGATAACTGCCGAGCGAATTGGATGTGCTCTTGCGGGTGCGCGGACTTCCCACGAGCAGCAGGGCGCGCCGGATCGGAGGCCCCCCCAGGCTCCCATGCTGAACTTCCGGAAGCGCCGCGGCCGGGATCCTCCTGCCGGCCTTCAGTTCGTCCAGCCATTTCTGCACCGAGGCCCGGATGGGGCCCTCCGCCTGATCGGCGAAGACCACCCCGCAGGCGGACCTTGCGGCGTGAAAGTTCAGGGCGTTGCGGGAGGCAAGGCTGCGGAATATGGACTCGCTCGCGGCATCGGGTCCGTCCATCCAGCCGATCGCCAGGAAGTCGGGATAGGCAGGGT
>DATJBI010000028.1:0-12372 GCA_035515435.1 Anaerolineales bacterium | reverse complement strand
GGAACATTTTGTGTTACCCGTATCTCCTCCTGAGCTTCCTCTGGCAGAACCTGGCCAGCCGGGACCGGGGCCGTTCTTTTGGGAGCAGGACATCACAGACGGATACGAGCTTGCTCGTGAGAGCATCTCAAGTGAGCGGATTCGAACGGGCAGCCAAACACGCTTAACGGGCTTGCCATAGGAAATGGAATCCCATACGGATACATGGCTGGCCCCAGCGTCACGCTCCGGTGGAAAACATTCCATTCACTCACTGGAAACTATTTTAGTTCGAAGAACAGAACTATGATCCACCAGAACGCCTTGCCGTGCAATGCTGCTCGGCCCGGCGACCAGGTTGTTTGGATGCGAACACGCTCCTTGACATCTCCACGAACAACGGGCATACTGACTGCAGCGAGTACGGATGCCAAAGCGTGTTTCTTCAAGAAGGCGGGGCTCTTATGAAAAAGAATCTAAGACTGGTCGCATTGATCGCGGTGGTCCTGTTCCTCGCGATCGCCCTCTCTGTTTCAAAGTCTTCAGGCATCGAGAAACCTGAGAATCTGTCCGTGCAGGCGACGCCGCCCCAGGCCGGGCCGCAGGTCGTCGCGCAAAACCCGGCGGCCGGAGAGAGGCTGAATCTGTCTCCCACGATCCAGATCAGCTTTGACCGCGCCATGGATCAGGAGAAAACGGGCGATGCGTTCTCTCTGCTGGGTCCCGACCGTCAGCCGGTTCCCGGCCGATCGGCATGGAGCGATGCCCGGACATTTGAATTCACCCCGGCCTCCCGGCTCGAACCGGCCTCAGCCTATCTGGCTGTCTTTTCCACAGCGGCGCTCGCGCGGGATGGCACCTCTCCGGCGGAAAATATCCAGTTGAATTTCACCACCGTCGAGGGTCTGAAGGTGGGCCAGGTCTTTCCGATCGCCGACGCGGAGGACGTGGATGCGGCGACCAACATCACCGTGATCTTCAACCACCCCGTGGTGCCGCTTACGATCCAGGAAGAGCAAAGCAGTCTGCCGCAGCCGATCGAGCTGTCGCCGCCCGTGCCCGGACAAGGGCAATGGGTTAATTCATCGGTATATGTATTTCAGCCGGATGCCGCTCTGCTGGGCGGGATCCGTTATACGATCCGGGTGGGGGCCGGCTTGAAAGATACGAACGGGGATGCGCTGGATCAGTCTTATGTTTCGCAGTTCACCACGCGCGCACCCGCCGTCGCAAACTTCGCCTTGAAGAACGGCGAGCAGAACCCGCCTTTGGACAATGTGCAAAACGTTCTGCTCGATCAGGCCTTCGTGATCACATTCCTTCAGCCCATGGATCCCGACAGCACGGCCCAGGCGACAACGATCACCAACCGCGAAACCGGAAAACCGGTCTCCCTTGGATTCAGCTGGAACCAGGATCTGACCGAACTCACGCTCCAGCCGAAGGGGCGGTATCAGATCGCCAGCTATTATCATTTGCAGATCACCGACGCCGCGCGGGCGCAGGCTGGCGGAAGTCTCAAGGATGGATTGTCGGTCAGTTTCAGCACCGTTCCGTTGCCGGCGATCGTCAGGGTGATCCCTGAACCGAACTCGGTGGCGACCAGTTTCGACTCTTCGCTTTCCATTCAGTTTGCCTCTCCGATGCGCCTGGACAGCCTGAAGGGCAGGGTAATTGTCACCCCCGCGCCCAGGACCGCGCTGCAGTGGTATTACAACGATTATGATCACACGTACAATACGTACGGATTGGAGGCCGGCACGAGCTATATCGTGCGCGTCCTGCCAGGCATGGCGGATATCTACGGCAATGCCATTGGGAACGAAGACTCCTTTACCTTCAAAACGGCCGATATGGATCCGTATGCGCGGCTGGCCGTGCCGTGGACCCCGCTGGTCTACCGCGCCCGGGGCCCGCAGGACATGTTCTTTGAATACATGAACCTGGATGCGGTCAGGGTTTCGCTGTATTCTCTGACCTTTGAGGATTTCAGCAAGATGTCAGTGAATGGCAGCGGTGACAACAAGGGCGGAACGTCGGTGACGAATTTCTTACCGCAAACCCCGCCGATCCGTGAATGGAAGCTGGATACACAGATCCCGCGCAATCAGGCAGGTTATGTTGATCTCAAATTGCAGGATCAAAAGGAAAACCCGCTGGCGCCGGGATATTATTTCATGGGCGTCACCGGCTCGCCGCTCCAGTACACCACCCATTTCTATCAGGCATTCGTGTTCATCGTCGCGACCGATAACATCACGCTCAAGACAACTGCCTCGGAAGGATTGGCGTGGGTGACCGACCTTGAAAGCGGCCAGCCGCAGGCGGATGTGCCGGTCAGCTTTTACGATCAGGATTTCCACCAGGTGGGTACGACGACCGCCACGGACCCCAACGGCTTGGTCTATCTCAAGGGGATCGATCTGCCGGTCTATGCGCGCGTGGAGGGATCGAACCATCTGGCGTTCGTCTCCACCACCTGGGGCAGTGGGGTCTGGACCGGGGATATCGGCATCGCCGAAAATTTCTATGGCAGCACCAACGCGCCGTTCGTTTATCTCTATACCGACCGCCCCCTCTATCGCCCCGGCCAGGATGTGTACTTCAAGGGCCTCGTGCGGCAGAACGATGACCTCCATTACAGTCTGGTCAAGGAGGCCCAGGTCTATGTGACGATCGAAGAAGCGGGCCAGCAGGTCTACGCAAAATATCTGCCGCTCTCGCAGCTGGGGAGCATCACGGATGATTTCAAGTTGGCGGACGATGCGGCCTTGGGGACCTACACCATCATGGCGCGCACTGCGCCGTCGGCGGACCCGTTTGGAACTCTGGACTTCCGCGTGGCGGAATATCACAAACCGCAGTTTCAGGTCGGGCTCTCGGCGGACAAAGCCAATGTTTTGAACGGCGACCGCCTGGACTTCGGTTTGGACGCCACCTATTACTCGGGCGGGAATGTGGCCAATGCCGATGTCGATTGGTTCACCGAGGCCGTGCCCTACACCTTTACGCCGGACCCGAAGTACAGCCAGTTCAGTTTCATGGACTGGGATCAGGATCAATATTATGTGCAGCCGCAGCCGGCAGGTCAGGGAGGCGTGCTGGAGCAGGGCAAGGGGGCGACCGATGCCAACGGTCATCTCGATCTTTCCCAGGCCCTGAAGCTCGGCGAAACCACGACCGATCAGCAGGTTACGCTGAACGCAAACGTGACAGATGTGGCCGGCGATCTGGTCAGCGGGCAGACCAGCGTGATCGTCCATCAAAGCGAACTGTACGGAGGCATCCGCTCGGTGAGTTATGTCGGGAAGCAGGGCCAGGCGCAGCAGTTCGAAGCGGTGGTGCTGGATTGGAATTCGCATCCGGTGCCGGGACAGGATGTGACGATCAAGTTTGTGGAACGCCAGTGGCTCAGCGTCCAGAAACAGGATTCGCAGGGACAGTTGAGCTGGGTCACATCCGTCAAGGATATCCCGCTTGACCAGAAGAGCGTCAGGACGGATTCCGAGGGCAAAGCCGCCGTCTCGTTCGTTCCGCCCGAGGGCGGAGTCTACAAGGCGATCCTGGTCGTGACGGATCCCAAGGGCAACGCGCAGCAGGCCTCGGCCTATACCTGGGTTTCGAGCAGCCAGTATATTTCCTGGCGTGAAACAAATGACCGTACGTTCAATCTGGTCGCTGACCGGAACATGTATTCGCCCGGTGACACCGCCCAGCTTCTGATCGCCCAGCCGTTCCAGGGAAGCGTCTACGCGTTGGTCACGTACGAGCGCGGGCACATCTACAAACGGGAGGTTGTTCTGCTCAATGGCAACAGCACCCTCTATTCATTGCCCATCACCAGCGATATGGCCCCGATGACCTATGTGTCGGTAGTCGTTGTGAGCGGTGCGGGGGAGGCAAAGGCACCGGATTTCAAGATCGGCCTGACGCGCATCAATGTGGATACCAGCCAGCAGACGCTGGACGTCAAAGTCACCACCGATCAAGGGACGGCCGGACCGAACGACAGCGTGGTCTATACCGTTACATCGAAAGATCAGGCGGGTCAGCCGGTTTCGGCGGATGTGTCACTGGCGATTGTGGATAAAGCCGTGCTGGCCCTGGCGCCATCGAATTCAGACCCCATCCTGAAGGGTTTTTATCCCGATCAGGGACTCGGCGTGCAGACCGCGCTGGGATTGGTTTCGAGCGCCGATGATTTCAACGCCCAGTATCGGCAGAGCATTCCGGCCGGCGGCGGCCAGGGCGGCGGAGGCGGCCCGCAAACAAGTTACGGCATCATTACCGTGCGGCAGAACTTCAAAGACACCGCCTTCTTCCAGGCACAGCTCACAACCGACGCGAACGGCCAGGCGCGGGTGACGGTGAAACTGCCGGAGAATTTAACCACCTGGGTCGCCGATGCGCGCGCCGCGACGGTGGACGGCCGGGTCGGTCAGGCGACGAACGAACTGGTCAGCACCAAGCCGCTCTTTGTTGAATTGCAGACGCCGCGCTTCTTCATCGCCGGCGATCAGGCGCGCATTGGGGCGGTGATCCACAATAATGGCGCGGCCCCGCTCAAAGTCAATGTCTCGCTCGCGGCGCAGGGAGTCCAGCTGACCACGCCGGGGACACAGCTCGTGGAGGTGGCTGCGACCGATCAGGCGTACGTCACATGGGATGTGAATGTCGATCAGGATGCTCAGCGCGTGGATCTGACCGCCCAGGCCGTGAGCGGACCTTTCACCGATTCGAGCAAGCCTGCGCTGGGCACGCTGGCGGGACAGGGCCTGCCGGTCTATACCTACACCGTGGCCGAACCGGTTGGCACGGCGGGGATCATTTCGTCGGCGAATTCGGTCACCGAGGCGATCGAGCTGCCCGCCCAGCACAATTACACCGGGGCGGACCTCTCGCTGCAGATCTCGCCGTCGCTGGCAGCTTCGCTGCAGGACGGCCTGACGTATCTGCAGGATTATCCGTATTATTGCATGGAGCAAACCATTTCGAGCTTCCTGCCCAACGTGGTCACGAGGCGCGCCCTGAAGCTGGCGGGCCTCTCCGATCCGGGTTTGCAGAGCAATCTCGATTCGCAGGTGAATTCCGCCCTGCAGCGAATCTATGCCAAACAATTATCGGACGGCGGCTGGAACTGGTGGGATGGCCCCAGCAGCGATCCGCAGGTGAGCGCCTATGTGGTCCTGGGTTTGGAGGAAGCCAGGGATTCCGGTTATCCGGTTTCGCAGGAGGTGTTGGATAACGGCATCCAGTACCTGAATCAGAATCTTCCGGACCTGTATCAGAACGCCGCGACCTGGCAATACAATCGCTATGCCTTCATGACCTATGTGCTCGCACGCGGAAGTGTTTTGCAGGCCGGGCAGACCAACTTCATCTACGACCAGCGCTCCGCCTTGAGCTTGTACGGCAAAGCCTACCTGGCGCAAGCCCTGTACATGCTGGATCCGAAGGACCCGCGCCTCGATTCGCTCATGTCCGACCTGGCCGCGGCCACCGTGATGTCAGCCGCGGGCGCACACTGGCAGGAGAAAGGCGAGGCGGATTATTGGAACTGGAACACGGACACGCGCACGACCGCCATCGTGCTGAACGCCTTCGTGCAGATCGAGCCGAACGATCCCATCACGGCGGACGCCGTGCGCTGGCTGATGTCGGTCCGAGGAGCCAGGAGCTGGTACTCGACCCAGGAAACCTCGTGGTCGTTGATCGCTTTGACGAACTGGCTCAGCGCCTCCGGGGAATATCAGACCGATTATTCCTACGCGGTCGGGCTCAACGGCAATTCGATCTATCGGGGAGCCGCCAACAGGGCCAATCTGACCCAGTCCGAGAATCTGCAGATTCAATTGAAGGATTTGCTGAAAGACACGGCCAACTATCTGGTGCTCACGCGGGGAAACGGGACCGGCAATTTGTACTACAGCGCTTATCTGGCTGTGAAGCTGGCCGTGCCCTCGCTTCCGCCGCTGGACCAGGGCGTGAGTCTCTCGCGCCAATATTTCACGCTCGACGACCCCAAGACGCCCATCACCGCGACCCAGCGCGGACAAGTGGTCAAGGTCCGGCTCACGCTCGTTGTGCCGGATGACCTGCATTACGTGGTCATCAACGATCCGCTGCCCGCCGGCCTGGAAGCGATCGACGCCTCCATTAATACGGACATGAGCGTGCCCACCAAGTACACCCTGCAGGATTACAACGAACGCGGCTACGGCTGGTGGTACTTCGATCATACCGAATTGCGCGATGAGAAAGTTGTGCTGTCGGCAGATTATCTGCCTGCGGGCACATACGTTTATACCTATCTGGCGCGCGCCAGCACCGCCGGAACGTTCAACGTGATCCCGCCGACTGCCTCCGAGTTCTATTTCCCCGACGTCAGCGGAAGAGGAGCAGGCGGTCAGTTTGTGGTGAAGCCGTAGGCGCCGAGCGCCTCCTCGCCGGGTCCATCAGAATTGGAGACGGACCGCGCGCCAGCGGCCGCCCCGTTGGGCGGGCGATCCCTAGACGAAGTTAAAGAACACCGGGCCGAAATCGAAGGCGGCGTTCGCGACCCCCGAAGCCGGTCCGGTGATCGCTTCGCAATCCGCCGTGTGCAAAGCATCCACCCAGATGCGATAGAAGTTGCCAGGCACAGCAGTCATGGTCAGCGATGCGGTGAGGTTGCGCCGCGCGCCGACGCCTGTGGAGGACAGGCCCAAAAAGGCGGCGTTCAGGTCAAAGGCGGTCGTGACCGGCCCCGGCACTGCCCGCATGTAAGCCAGGGCGTGTGAAAACTCCTCGATGTAGATGCGCAGGCCCGCGCTGGCATGCGACCAGGCAAAAAAGGCTTCTGCCAGGCCGCTCTCCCAGTTCAGGGCGTTGACGCGGACCGAGAGCGTGCGGACCCGCGCCGGCGCAAAGCCGGCATCCAGGCCCAGGCTGACCAGGGTGGAGATGTGACCGCCCGGCGGGACGGCACAGATGTCCGCCTCCAGGCGGTCGATGCCGGGAACGACGCTGGCAGATGGCGAACGGGCGATCGGTGTCGCGCCCCACATGTCTGGCGCAGGCTGGAAGGGAATGATGGCTTGAACGAATGGCATTTTTCCTCCCTACTGTTCCGTGAGCTTCGGCGGAGCCGCGTCGACCATTTCTATGCGCAGGGCCTCGAATCGCCTGGCAATCTCTTCGGGGACTTTGCCTTTGTCGTAGCCCAGCGCCCGCGCCATAGCTTCAACGGTCGGCCGTAACGCCCCTGGTTTGGCCGCCAGGCGTTTGCTTTCGGCCTTGAAAAGCTGTTCCCGGTTCGCCCGGGCTTCCTTCTCGGCGACCTTGTCGATCGTCCTGACAACTTTCTTTGCGACTTTTTTCCTTGCTTTTTTCTTTTCTGGCATAATATCCTCCGAGGCTCATACCTCTAAATTCGAGTGAAGTGAACGGTCGTGGGTTCATTGTATCCACACATCGGCGAAAGCTCTATATTACCCGAGTACTATGGACGGATAATCGCGGGGCGCTCGAGGCCGGTTTTCATCCAAGCCCGATCGCGGTACTCCGGCCCGGCTGGAGGTGCCAGGGAAAATGAGGCGCACGTTGGCCCGCCAGGGAACATGGTCGGCCTGCAGGGGGTTCCCTGAGGCGTGACCAATGGAGGGCAGACAGATTTTGCCGGGGCAAGAGACCGCCGGATGCTCCCCCGTCCCGGTGTGGCCGCAGGGGGCAGGGAGTGCGCTTGAGGTGAAGCCATGGCCCCCTCCGGGCGCTGCGCGGCGATCTCCCAAACTCCCATCCGAGGCCTGTTGAATTTGGATTTAAGATTTTCATTGTTGCAAGGGAGGGGGCTGGAGCAGGCCCGGCACCCAACCCATCCGCCGCGATGTTGCCGGCTGCGCCTGTCACAGGTTTGGATCGATTGCTTGAGGTTCTCTGTCTCATCCCATCATTGGGAGGGATTAATGATCGAAGGCTGATCCATGGCCATCGCAAACAACACACGGAAACACGATAATATTCAGAAGGCACCCCTATGCATCACCGATCGATGAACGCAGCCGGGAAAATTCTCAAATGGGCCGGCACGGCATTTTTGTCACTGGTTGTCCTGGCGGCCGCCCTGATCGCCTACCTGAACATTGCGCACGATCAACCCCTGGTATTGCCCGCACCGACCGGCCCCTATGGCGTTGGCCGAACCGAATATGACTGGACCGACGCCAATCGGATCGACCCGCTTTCGGATCGTCCCGGCGAGAAACGGGAACTCGCGGTCTGGGTCTGGTATCCAGCCCCAGCACCCCAACAAGGTTCAACGGCCCCCTATCTCCCCTCGGATTGGGTCAGGGCGCGCAATGCCGATCAGGGCATGGCCGGAGGGATCATTGAAACCAGATTTTCATCCATCCAGACGCATTCGTTCGCAGATGTCCCCCCCTCGGGAGGCCAAAGCGCATATCCGGTGATCATCATGGAGCCCGGGATGGGCCCAATTCCCACAGATTACACGGTGTATGCCGAGAACCTGGCCAGCCATGGCTATGTCGTGATCGGCGTTAATCCGACCTATACATCCAACGTGATCGTCTTCCCGAACGGGCGCATAGCCCTCCGCTCGGATAAGGGAACGATCCCGGACAGCGCGGACGCCGCCGCGGCGGATCAGGATGCAAGCCGGATCGGCAGGGTCTGGACCGCGGATGTTCTTTTTGTGATGGACCGGCTCGAAGCCCTGAATGCAGATCGATCCACTCCCTTCTACCATAGGCTGGACCTTGGCCAGCTCGGGGTTTTTGGTCATTCATTTGGAGGCGCAACCGCGGCGAGCGTCTGCAAGATGGATGCGCGCTGCAGGGCCGGCGCAGATCTGGACGGTACCCTGTTCAGCTATCAGGCCAGCGGAACACTTCAGGTGCCCTTTATGTTCATGGCAGAGGATGGCTGCGGCCGGGATTGTGATACGCTGCGTCAGGCATATTCCACATCGGGCGGGGCGGCTTATTATCTTTCGATCAGGGGGACCAGACATTTCAACTTCAGCGATATGCCCCTGCGGCTGCCGCCGCTCTCGGGCATTCTCCTCGAGAAGATGGGCTACATCGGTCCGATCGGACCGGCGAGGGGGCTTGAAATTTCCAATGCTTATCTGGTTGCTTTTTTTGACCGATCGTTGAAGGGGATCAATTCCCAGCTGCTGGAGGGGCCCTCTTCGAAGTATCCCGAGGTACACTTTGAGCAGCGCTGAATGTGAGGGTGGAGACCCGCAGACCTGCGCCGAGATCGGCTGGATCTTCACGTTCTCGCGGCTGGCGCGTTTCCCTTCGGCCCCGCGGGCGGGTGGGGCGGGCCGGTCGCGCCCGCCCAATTTTACGTCCGCTTCTCCATCCGGCCGAAATACTCCACCATTCCAAGCAGGACAAATGCGCGCGTAATCTGGGAAAAGAAGATCCCATAGAAGATGAGCAGCGCAAAATCTCCGATCAGTCGGCGCGGGTCGCCGCTCCAGATCCCAAACGGAGCGTAAAGGACGGAATAGATCCCAAAGTAAACAGCCAGGTAGAACAGCAGGGATACGATGCCGATCCCGAATGCCGTCCAGGTTTGATGTTCGATGGCATTCCGCAGCCTGCGGGTACGCAGCTGGGCGCGCTGGCGGAATGTCTGCAAGACGATGAACAATGTTCCCACGGTGGCGAGTGCGGTGATCAGGGCCGGGGAAAGGAACTCGAGCGCCCCTGGCGGATCGTCCTGCAAGGAAGCCAGAGGGACGGCTTTGATCAAGATGTTGGAAAGGGGAAAAAATACGGATACGCCTGCCAGGATTCCCCATAATGATTGCAGGAACTTTACAAAATCCTTGAATTCAGAAAGGAACGCACTCCCCTGGTCGTTTGTGCTCATCGGTCCTCCTTGCGACATGAACCCTTGCACACTCTTCCTGCAGCCTGGACTTGGGCAGGCGATCGGATCACGGATGGGATCTCCGGCAAGAACGTGAGCAGGACCTGATCACTCTTGACCTCTCCCCGCCCGGCCAGGAACCAGGATCCGCTGCGGGTCAAGGCCGCCAGGGTGGGCGGGGTGGGTTTGAAAAAGGGGCCAGGGCGCCCGCGCCCACCTAGATAGGCAGGGCCACAACACCTGCATCCGAACGAAAAACAACTTCCGCTTGCCGCCGGGCCAGCCTCCAGCAGGAGGCACTCAAGCGCAATCCCCGTGATCTGGATTCGGATGGCGCCCCGGACGCTTCAAAGGCGTCTATCTCGAAGCGGCGAACGCGTAGTGCACCGACAGGATGGGGCCATCGGAAACTTCAGCCGTACCGCTGTCGAACATGATGTAGGCTCGCGCCTCACCCTTGTTCTCCATTCCGCTGATTCGCAGTCGAAATCGCGTGAGGCCCGTCAGGTTAAGGGACGCAAAGGCGTCTGGACGCAGCTCCGCGGTATACCAGCCGCCCTTTGGGGTCTGATCGAACTTTCCGACATTGTCGTTGCATCTCAAACCGTCGCTTGACTCGATCACCTGATAACGCACGGTCTTGTAGCTGGGCGCGGTGCAGATGTCGACCGTCAGGTCATGCCGGTCATTCAGGGGGCTCACGCCTGCGATGCCGGTCGATTTGAGCTTCAATTTAATGGATGTCACGACGGCATTATCCGGAAGGCCTGAAGTGTTGAATGAAAGGACGGAGCGATACTGCCTGCCGCGCAGATCCCGGCCGACCAGGAGCATTGTTTCCGCGGCCGCTCTGAGGCACGCCCGGCTGTCCCCGGAACATTCCTGTACCCAGGGACCCGAGCCCCCGTCCGGGGTGAACAGACGATATCCCATCAGGTTCCAGGCCAACAATTTTGGACCCAGGTCCGCATGAAAGATCCCCCAATGCGGCTCAACGGAGGCGTGGGTCTTGGAGGGCTGATCAAAGGCCTCAAAATAGGCAAAGCGGACAGCCGTCGCCGCCAGCCCGCGATAAAACACATCCTGATTCCATTCCGATAAGCCATCCGCGCCGGCAGTGGGCAGGCCAACTTCCTTGAAAAATACAAAAAGGCCGGTCCGATCGACCAGGGCGCGGTATTGTGCCTGTTCCCATTGAACGGCCTGCTGTGGATACTTTGTGGAGTGCCAGTAGGGATGCGCGATCGGAAACAACCAATCGCCCACCGACAAAAGCCCGGGCCTGGCATCATAGGTGTCCACATCCTCCGAGGTGGCCACGGGCCTTGCGGTGCGCGTCCGCAGCCCGGCAATTGCGCTGCACAGCGTGGAAATGGAATACCGGTCTCGGGCGCCCGAAAGCCCTTCGTTCCCGATGCTGTAACCGAGCACGATCGGCAAACTCGCCGCCGTTTGGGCATTATTGAGTTCATCCTGGCTGGTCGGGCTCCAGATGCCCATGATGATTCCCTGGAATCCGAGAGACTGGGCGATGCTCGGAAATTGTGTTCCCATGATGCCGGAGGAGCCATAGGTGATCAGGCCCGTGAACTGGGCTTTCCGGAGCACTTTCAAGTCCTGATAGATGGTATCGGCTGTAGGCTGATAAAAGCCCCCGCCCGAATCAGAATGTGGCGAGCTGTAGGCAACCCACCGGATGCGGTTGACCTTTTCGATCCAGCTCCGGCTGGCAGGCGAACTGCAATCCGCCGGCACGGCCTCCGCGACCACGGCCGGGTGCGCCTGGCCCGGCGCGTCCGCCGACAGGGCAGGCAGAAGGGTCAGGGCAATTGCAGCCAGCAGGACCAGGTGCATGACCGGGGGCTTCGCGATCCGTTTTCGGAGCTTCACAAGATGCCTTGGCATGGCAAACGTCAGCGGCGGCGGGCCGTCCAGGGAGGGCGTTTGAACTCATGATAGCACAAAAGGTTTTTCAATTCAATTTCGGATCAGGGCTGGAGGCAGCTTATGGCAATACAGTTATTAAGACGCGTTCGCTCTGGACGCTCGCCCCACTGGGCGTAGTGCCTTCCGCCCAAAAGCTGTGAGCACCCGCCGATAACCTCCACCAGGCCTGATAGGGCGGATTGGAAAATACGGCCAATGCCTTTCCATCCGCGTAAATGGTCATCGTTGAAAAGGTCCCGCCCCCTAGTGCTTCCACGGAAAGCTGCTGGGCGGATAAATTCAGATCGGGTGTGATGCGGTAGGTTGTGTTGGGCGCGGGGGAAACCAGCATCAAGTCATCCGGGGTTTGCGCGGCCGCGCTCTGCCGGAGGTCAACCAATAACGGCAGGCCCTGGGCGCGTGCCCACGGCTGCGCCTCCGCAGGCAAATTCAGGGCGATGACGGACTTGCGCCTGGCAGCGGGCGTGAGAGGGGTCGCGAGAGAATTCGTCAGCGCGTCGATCCAAACCTGTTGATAATACGTATCCGTCTGTACCGGGACCGTGCCCTGGATGAACCACTCCA
>DATJBI010000027.1:0-13730 GCA_035515435.1 Anaerolineales bacterium | reverse complement strand
ATCTGGTTGTTCTCGAATCGACCTCGCCGCCGCGCACCACCCTGGAACTGATCGCGCCCATCCTGGCCCAATCCGGACTTGAGGCGGGGCGCGATTTCCATCTGGCCTACTCACCGGAACGCGTCCTGCCCGGACAGATCCTGCGCGAACTGATCGAGAACGCGCGCGTCATCGGCGGGATCACCCCCCAATCCGCCCGGGCGGGAGCCGAGCTGTATTCGATCTTTGTCAAAGGGGAGATCATCCAGACCGATGCCACGAGCGCCGAAATGGTCAAGCTGATGGAAAACACCTATCGCGATGTAAATATCGCCATCGCCAACGAATTCGCCCGCCTGGCGGATAAATTTGGTGTCGATATCTGGGAAGCCATCGCGCTGGCCAATCGGCATCCCCGCGTAAAGATCCTGAGCCCGGGTCCCGGCGTGGGCGGACATTGCATCAGCGTGGATCCCTGGTTCCTGGTGGAGGCGGCGCCGGCATTAACCCCCCTGATCTATGCCGCCCGCAGAGTCAACGATGCCCAGCCGCAGTATGTGGTCGAGCTGGTCAAGCGGGGGCTTGGTTCGCTCAAGGACAAAAGGATCGCGGCCCTGGGCCTGGCCTACAAGCCGGATGTCGACGATCTGCGCGAAAGCCCGGCCGTGGAGGTCGTGCATCTGCTTCAGGCGCAGGGCGCACAGGTAAAGGCCTGGGAACCGTTCAAGCCGGAGGCGGGGCTGGCCGGCATCACCATGGCGGGCGGCCTCGATGAGGCGCTCAGGGATTCAGACGCCATCCTGCTCTTGGTGGGTCACGCGGAATTCATGAACTTGAAGCCCGCCGAGATCGCCTCCAAGACAAGGGCCCGGGCAGTCATCGATACGGTCAACGGCTGGCGCGTTGCAGAATGGCAAAGCGCCGGATTTGCGGTCACGAGGCTCGGGGTGAGAAGATGACAAGGGCTGATGCCTGGAACGCGAAGATCAGATCTGCGTTTTAGGCAGCGCGTTCGGCCTGTCGCATCCTGCTTGCTGCATCTTATGAAGATTCTCTCGGTCTTTGGCACACGGCCTGAAGCCGTCAAAATGGCGCCGGTGATTCGTGAGTTGGCACAGACGCCGGGCGTCCAGGCGCGGGTGTGCGTGACCGCCCAACACCGCCAAATGCTCGACCAGGTCCTGGATCTGTTCAACATCCATCCCGATTACGACCTGGACCTGATGCGGGAAGATCAATCGTTGGCAGAGCTGAGCGCGGCGATCTTCACCCACCTGGATCCGATCCTTGCCGATCTCAGCCCGGATTGGGTTTTGGTGCAGGGCGACACAACCACGGTTGCGATCGCCGCGCTGCTGGCCTATTATCGGCGCATCCGGGTCGGGCATGTGGAGGCCGGACTCCGCACGCATGACAAATGGCAGCCGTTCCCCGAAGAGATCAATCGCCGCGTGGCCGGCGTCATCGCCGATCTGCATTTTGCTCCAACCGAATGGACCAAACAGAACCTCCTTCGGGAGGGTGTCTCAGAAAAAGCCATCGCCGTCACCGGCAATCCCGTCATCGATGCGCTGCAGTTCGTTGCCAAACAACCGGAGCCGCAGGAGATCACCGACCTGCTGACCGAATTGCAGATCGCTCCGCCTTCGACCCGGCGGGATGGCGGAAGAAAGCTGATCCTGGTGACCGCCCATCGCCGGGAGAATTTCGGGGAGCCGCTCGAGGCCATCTGCCGCGCCCTGCAGGAACTCGCCGGGCGGGGCGATCTGGAAATTGTCTACCCGGTCCATCTCAATCCCCATGTGCAGCAACCGGTGTTCCGCCTCCTGGGGGATGTCAAGCACATCACGCTCCTGCCGCCGCTGGATTACCTTCCGCTGGTGGGCCTGATGAAGCGTTCGGCGCTCATCCTCACCGACTCAGGTGGGATCCAGGAGGAGGCGCCGGCATTCGGCATACCGGTCCTGGTCCTGCGCGAAGTTACGGAACGCCCGGAGGGCATCCAAGCGGGGACGCTCAAATTGGTCGGGACCGCGACCGGGCGGATCGTGGAGGAAGCGCGAAGGCTTCTGGAGGATGAGTCTGCCTATCGTGCGATGGCCCGGGCCGCCAATCCGTTCGGCGACGGCCATGCCGCCCAAAACATCGTAAGAACCTTGCTGAATTATCAACCCTAGGGGGCTCGCCCAAATGGCCTTCCCGGCCATTTATGTGTATAATCATACCGATGACGCCGCTGCGCCGCGCCCTGGTACCGATTTTGGTCTTCTACCTGCTGGCCGCCCCCTTCTCCTCGGCGATCGCCCAGGACCAGGGTAACCGCTATTTTCCGGAAACCGGCCATAACGTCCAGGGGGATTTTCTGAACTTCTACAACGCCGCCGCCGATCCCACCATGCTCTACGGTTATCCCATCACCGAACAATTTACGCAGAAAGACGGCCTGCTGGTGCAATATTTCCAGCGCGCCCGATTCGAATATCATCCAGGCCTGCCCCCGGGCGGGCGCGTCGTGCTGACCGATATCGGCGCCCAGCTGTACCTGCCTGCGACCCAACTGAACATCTCCAGTCCGTTCGCCTGTCAGCTTTATGCCGAGACGGACATTTCGGTTTGCTTTGCGTTCCTTGATTTTTATAAAAGATACGGCGGACCGCTCCAATTCGGTTATCCGATCTCACCGTTTGAGTATCACGGCGGCCTGATCGTCCAGTATTTCCAGCGGGCGCGCCTGGAATGGCAGCCCTCCAATCCGGAAGGCGAGCGCGTGATCCTGACAGACCTTGGCAGTCTATACTTTGACAAGCTTGGAGAAGACCCTGCGCGAAAAGATCCCGTCCAACCGCTGAACGCCAGTGTCCGGCAGTTGATCACGTCCGTTCAAGTGCGGGCCTTCGTTTGGAAGGCGGTCACCCTCGGAAGCGATCGGCAGACGATGTTCATCATCGCCTACGACCAAAGCGGGCGCCCTCTCGAGAACTCAAGCTGCACGGCCGCCGTTCACTGGCCGAACGATCCCGCCCAGGCGATCGGCGCGGCCACGAACAGCAGCGGCATTGCAACGATCCAGCTTCAATTTTCCGGCAAACAAACGGGAAGCCTGGTGCCCATCGATATCCAATGCGGCTACCAGGATCTGAGCGGCGGTACGACCACTTCGTTCAGAATCTGGTATTGATCACCCATCCAGCAGATCTTTCAGATCAAATACCGGGCCGTCCTTGCAGGCGAGCCGCGGCCCGCGGCGGCTCGCAACCGTGCAGACACCGCAATCCGCCAGTGCACCGCACGGCATCGGAGCGGCGATCAATATCTGCGCTTCATTCCGGACGATCTGCGGCCCGATCCTCCCCAGCCTTGTCTTGAGCACCCCCAGCGACTCGCGCCGCGCCTCCAGACCCAGATAATCGGCCCAATTACAAACCTCCAGCAGGGCACTCAGCGGCTGGACCTCGACTTGAAGCGGAAGGTCATCCCCCGGAGCTTCACAAACCAGCACCACGGAAGCCTCCTGTTTCAAAGCACCGTCCAGCAAAGCCAAGATACGCGTCGGAGCATCGTCCAGGGCCAGCAGCGCAACCCGCCGCGCCCGCCTGGGCAAAGTGAAGCCGCGCCCGAGCGGACCGCGCAGATGGAGCCGCACGCCCGGGGTCCATGAAACGGGCAGAGGCGGGGCGGCCAGAAATCCATCGGCCCCCGCTCCGGCCAGGAAGACGGGAGCGGCCAACGGTGCGTCTGACCCGGGGGCGTAGGCGAGCAGATATTGTCCGGGCGAGGGGATCAGGCTCGCATCGCATTGGATCCAAGCCCCCGTTCTTCCATCGAGCAAAACAAGTTCCTTGATGACTCCGTCGGCCTGCATGACCTCATCCTAACATGGCTTGGTGGGCGCGGCAAGCGATTATAATACCGGCATGAATCCAATCCATCCAGGCGGCCGAGCGATTCGACTGACGACACTCTCGGCCTGCGCGGGCTGAGCCTCGAAGCTCAACGCGGAAACGCTGGCGCAGGTCCTGCGCCCCGTGCAAGATATTTTTAAACAGTCCGATTATCCTGATCTTCTGATCGGGCTCGAAGGCCCCGACGATGCGGCAGTCTGGCGGCTGGATGATTCGCGGGCCCTCGTGGTGACCACCGACTTCTTCACGCCGGTCGTCGACGATGCAAAGGATTATGGCGCGATCGCCGCCGCGAACAGTCTTTCCGATGTGTACGCAATGGGGGGCACGCCGTTTCTCGCGTTGAACGTGGCCGCGCTGCCGCCCGACTTGCCCACGGAAATTTCCATCGACATCTTGCGCGGCGGGGCGGAGAAGGCGCGTGAGGCGGGCGTGGTGATCGCCGGCGGCCACACGGTCCAGGACAAGGAACCAAAATACGGATTGGTTGTGATCGGGTTCGTGGATCCTGGGAAAATGTTGAGCAAGGCCGGACTCAAGGTCGGCGACGCGCTGGTGTTGACCAAACCGCTTGGCTTCGGGGTCACCACCACGGCGTTGAAGCGCGAACTGGCCGACGAAGAAGACGTAAAAGAAGTGGTCACCTGGATGCGGCGTTTGAACAAAACCGCCGCCCAGCTGGCGGTCGAGTTCGAGCTGCGGGGCGGCACGGACATCACCGGATTCAGTCTGCTCGGCCACGGCCTGGAAATGGCCGAGGCCGCGGGTGTGGCTCTGGAGATCGAGCACGACAGAATCCCGTTTGTCCGCGGGGCGCGCAAATATGCGGAGATGGGAGCCTTCGCAGGCGGCCTGTTCGACAACCGCTCCTTTTATCGTCCGCGCGTCCAGTTTGAGAAGGAACTGGCCGAGCCCTCCGAGATGCTTTTGTTTGATCCACAGACCAGCGGCGGGCTTTTGCTCGGCGTTCCGCAGGGCAAACTGGAAGCGTTCATGAGACGGGCGGAAGAACTCGATCAATCCGCCTGGGCGATTGGAAAAGTCACGGCGGGTAAGGGGATTCAGGTAAAATAGCAAGTGAAGGCTCATGTCGAATCTGGGAATTGAAATCCTCGTTCTATTCTTTCTGATCCTGCTCAACAGCGTGTTCGTGATCTCCGAGATGTCCGTTGTCTCGGCCCGCAAGGCACGGCTTCAGCAGCAGGCCAACGAGGGAAATAGACGCGCCGCCACCGCACTCGACCTGGCGCAGAACCCGAACACATTTCTTTCCACGATCCAGATCGGGATCACGCTGGTCAGCATTTTGTTGGGGGCGGTCGGCGGGCCGACGTTCTCGGCGCCGCTGGCCGGACTGCTGAGACAATGGCCGCCCCTGAGTGCCTACGCCGATTCGCTGGCGCTGATCGTTGTCGTGATATTGATCACGGCCTTGTCCCTGGTGCTGGGCGAGCTGGTCCCCAAGCGCATCGCGTTGCAGAATCCGGAGAGGATCGCGGCTTCGATTTCCGGACCGATGATCCTGCTCTCCAAATTATTTTCACCCCTGGTCTGGCTGTTCGGCCGCGTCACCGATTTCTTCCTGCAGCTCCTGGCCATCAAGCCGACCAAGGAACCACCCGTGACCGAAGAAGAGATCCAACTGTTGATCGATCAGGGCACGGCCGCGGGTGTATTCGAAGAAGCCGAGCAGGACATGGTCGAGGGCGTGTTCAGCTTGAGCGATTCGCGCGTCTATTCCCTGATGACGCCGCGCGCCGATATTACCTGGATTGACATTGCCGCCACGTCCGATGAGATCCGCCGGAGCATTGCCGAGAGCCCCTTTTCGCGTTTCCCGGTCTGCAAGGAGGGACTCGACAATGTGCTCGGATTCGTGAAGGCCCGTGATCTGCTTGTGCCGCCCGGCCTGTCCAGCGACGATTTCAAACTCAGGGAGAAGCTGCGGCCCGCCATTTACATTCCCGAAACCATGCTGGCCTCGCGTGCCCTGGAAGTGTTCAAGGAAAAAAGCGCCGAGCTCATGCTGGTGATTGACGAGTTCGGAAGCATCCAGGGATTGCTGACGTTGAACGATATCATCGAGGAGATCGTCGGCGACATCGAAGTGGAACCGCAGGCCACTCAACGCCAGGATGGTTCGTGGCTGCTGGACGGCATGCTGGAAGTCGACAACTTCAAGGAGATCTTCAAGGTCGACGCCCTGCCGCACGAGGATGAATACGAAACGTTAAGCGGTTTCGTGATGACCTCGCTGGGACGCGTGCCGCAGGCCGCGGACCATTTCGAATGGAACGGCCTGCGGTTTGAAGTCATGGACATGGACCGCCGGCGCGTGGATAAAGTGCTGGTCACCGCTCTGCCGCCGCGCCCGGCCCCCCAGGGGCCACCGGGACAAAAGAAATAATGTCCGAACCGATCTTTGTGGCAGGCCGCTCGGCCGTCTATGGACGGGGTGGAATGGTCGCGGCCTCCCAGCCGCTGGCGGTCGCGGCGGGCCTGGAGGTGCTCTCCGGGGGCGGCAACGCCGCGGACGCGGCCGTGGCCGTTGCGGCAGCCTTGAATGTGACCGAACCCACCTCCACCGGGATCGGCGGCGATATGTTCGCGCTGTTCTTCGAGGGGGGGACCCGAAAGATCAGCGCCTTGAACGGTTCGGGGCGCGCACCCGCGGCTTTGACCTTGGAGCGGCTGAGAAAGGAAGGGTTTGCCGAACTTCCCCCCTATCATCCCTACACGATCACCGTGCCGGGGGCATGCGCCGGATGGTTTGATCTGATCGAAAAGCATGGAACGAAATCAATGGGCGAAATCCTGGCTCCGGCGATCCGGCTCGGGGAGGAGGGATTCCCGGTTGCCCCACTCACATCTTATTTTTGGCAGCGCGGCGCGGCCCGGCAGCTCCGATCCGCGCCGAACGGAATCGAAATGACCCTCGATGGACGCGGTCCGGGCGCGGGGGAGATCTTTAAGAACCCGGGGTTGGCCCGCACTTTCCGGAAGATCGCGGAGGGCGGGAGGCAGGCGTTTTATCAGGGCGAGATCGCGGAGGCGATCGCCGGCGTGGTTCAAGAGGCCGGTGGCTGCCTGACGGTGGAGGACCTGAGGGAACACAGTTCAAGCTGGGAAGCACCGATCAGCACCACCTACCGCGGTTATCGGGTATATGAATGTCCCCCGAACGGCCAGGGCCTCGCGGCGCTGATCGCCCTGAATTTGCTTGAAGGCTTTGACCTTGGCAGCCTCGATCCGATTTCCCCCGACAGGCTCCATCTCGAGGTCGAGGCGCTGCGGCTGGCTTTTGCGGATGCACGCTGGTACGTCTCCGATCCGAAATTCTCGGACACGCCCCTTGATCAACTGCTCTCAAAGGGCTACGCGACCGAACGCCGCAAGTTGATCGATCCGCGCCGCGCCAGGCTGGACCAAAAACGCGGGGCGGGCCTGATCTCATCCGACACGGTTTATTTCAGCGTGGTGGACAGGACCGGAAATGCCTGTTCATTCATCAACAGCAACTATATGGGATTTGGAACGGGCATCGTTCCAAAAGGTTGGGGATTCACGCTTCAAAACCGCGGCCACAACTTTGACCTTGATCCAGGACACCCCAACGGGCTGAGGCCGCGCAAGAGACCCTATCACACCATCATCCCAGCCATGGCGACCCGCGAATCGGACGGTTCGTTGTTCGCCTCCTTCGGGGTCATGGGCGGATTTATGCAGCCCCAGGGACATGTGCAGGTCTTTACCGCCATGGCCGACAGCGGTCTCAACCCGCAGGCCGCGCTGGAGCTGCCGCGCTTCTGTATCGAAGACGGGACGGCCTCCGGCGCGCTGGCGCTGGAGGAGGGGATCCCGGATGTCCTCGCCCTCGATCTGGCCGAACGGGGTCATCGGGTCAAGAAAGTGGCCGGGTGGGAACGCGCGTTATTCGGACGCGGGCAGATCATCCTGCGCGATCCGGCGCGCGGTGTTCTGACCGGCGGAAGCGATCCGCGCGCGGACGGCTGCGCGGCAAGCCTGATCTAGCTGATCCAACAAGACAAGGATGACGACCATGGCAGCTTATGTGATCGTAGATGTTGAGGTGACCGACGCCGAGGGGTATGGGGAGTATGCCAAGCTGGCGCCCGCCAGCGTAAAGTTATACGGCGGACGTTACCTGGCGCGCGGCGGCGCGAACGAAACGCTGGAAGGCGACTGGCACGCCAGGCGGCTGGTGATCCTCGAATTTGACAGTGCGCAGAGGGCCAAGGCCTGGTTGAATTCCCCCGAGTACGCACCCGCCCGGCGGATACGCCACCAATGTGCGAAAAGCAATATGGTGGTGGTCGAGGGAATATAGGCGGAAAATCGGCGGGTGGGCGTCGCGAGCCCAGCCACAGGCGCATGGTATAATGTCCGCCCGTATGAGTCCAGAGTCTTCGTCTCAAAAAACACAGGTCTGCCCCACCTGCGGAACGCGCCTTTCCGAAACAGCGACGCGCTGCCCGGTCTGCGGCACCGACCTGAGCGGCAAGGCCAAAGCCGGCCCGCCCAAACGATCCGAACCGTCCATCGAGGCCTCGCGCATGCCCGAGGTGACGCTGAGCCTCCCGATCGCGCTCGGATTGCTGGTGGTGTTTTTGGCGGTGGGTGCGCTAGTGGTTTATGTGGGGCTGAACGCCACGAAACGCATTATCAATCCCACGCCCGTTCCAACGGATACCGCCACGCCCACCGATTCTCCAACGCCGACCGATACAACCCTGCCTACCGCTCAACCCACGTTCACGGTCGAGCCGCCGTTCACGTACACGGTCGCCGGCAACGACACCTGCAGCGGCATCGCGTATCAGTTTGGCGTGTCCGTCAACAGCATCATCATCCTGAACAACCTTGCCTCGAGCTGCCCGCTCTCCGTGGGCCAAAAGCTTAAGATCCCCTATCCGACGGCCACGCCGCCTCCGCTTCCGACGGACACGCTGGTGGCGGGAGATGCCACAAAGGCCGCCTGCGATAAGGTGGTTGTGACCGTTCAACAGAATGACACGCTCTCGAGCATCGCCCTGAACTATGCGGTACCCATTCAGGCCATCAAGGACTTCAACGGCCTCTCGACAGATAACGTTTTCCTCGGCCAGTCGCTGACCGTGCCCCTGTGCATGCGCGCCGCCACGCCGGGCCCCACCCCGACCGCCACCATCCCGCCCCCCTATCCCGCACCGAATCTGCTCCTGCCTCCGGACGGGCAGGCCTTCACGCTGGCCGATGACGTGGTCACCCTGCAGTGGGCTTCCATCGGCACACTGCGCCCGAACGAAGAATATCAGGTGACCATCGAGGATGTCACGGCGGATCAGGGCCGGCGCATCGTGGATTACGTCACCGACACCAAGTACATTGTCCCGACTTCGTTCCGCCCCAACGACAATATCGCGCACGTGATGCGCTGGTCGGTCGTGCCTGTGCGCAATGATGGCACCGACTCCCAGGGACAACCGATCTGGGATACGGCCGGGGCGCAGAGCGATCAACGAGTCTTCACCTGGGTCGGTGCGGCGGTCGCGGGAACACCCACCCCGTGACGGTTCTGCCCGGCGCAGCCACGCAGATCCTGACAGACTTCCGAAGGAGCCGCTTTGGAAGTCTTTTCTTTCGCACCTAACCCTGCGATGACCCCCGACGAACTTCGGCTCGGCGATCGCGTAAAGGTATTCCTCGATTCCAGGTATTGGAGAAGCGAGGGCTGGTTTGAAGGTACCGTCATCCGCATTGATCCGTACTCCGAGCACCGCAGTTTCTATTGGGTTGAACTCGACCTCGAAGTGCAGTCGCTGCGGGGCGCAAGGAGCGGAGTGATCTCCGTGCTCAACCCCAGGAATATCGTGAGACTATAAATGAACGCCTCCTCCGATCACCGCCGGTCCGTCCTCTTCATCATCCTGGCCGCGTCGCTCTGGAGCACGAGCGGTGTCATGATCAAGATCATCAGCTGGCAGCCCATCGCCATTCTGGCGGGGCGCAGCATTTTTTCCAGCCTGGTCTTTCTGGTTTACCTGCGCCGCATCCCCACCCAATGGACACGCTGGAAAGTCCTGGCATCGGCCGCCTACATCCTGACGCAGTTCCTGTTCATCTGGTCGACCAAGCTGACCACGGCCGCCAACGCCATCTTCCTGCAATACACCGCCCCCATTTATGTCATCCTGCTGGCGCTGTGGTTCCTGCACGAAAGGCCTTCCCGGGTGGATTGGAGTTCGATGCTGATCATCTTCATCGGCATGCTGCTTTTCTTTGGCGACAAGCTCAGCACCGACGGCTTCTATGGAAATCTCCTGGCGGTGTTAAGCGGCGTCACCTCCGCCTTCATGACGGTGTCTTTGCGCGCCCAAAAAGACGGGGTGCCGGCCGAAAGCATCCTGGCCGCGAATCTTTTTACGGCCGTGCTCGGCATTCCGTTCATCCTCCGGGAATCATGGACCGCGGCGAACTGGCTCATCCTGCTTTATCTAGGCACCGTCCAGATGGGCCTTTCGTTCCTGCTCTTCACCAACGCCATCAAACATGTCCCGGCGCTGGAGGCCAATCTCATCAGCACGCTGGAGCCCGTATTGAATCCGGTCTGGGTGTTCCTGTTCCTGGGGGAAGCCCCGGGACGATTCGCATTGATCGGCGGCTTGATCGTCCTGGGGGGCGTGGCGCTCAACGCCCTGAGCGCAGCGCGCGCACCCGAAGGGGCTCCAGCCAGCCCATGACCACGGCCGCGCTGCCGGAGCTGCTGGAAAGGGCCAGCGCGCCCCGCGGGAGCTTGTTCGAGGCACGGCACGAAACGGCCTTTCGTCTCTTCAACGGTTTCACAGAAGGCTGCCGGGATCTCGTGATCGATCTCTATGCGACGACGGCCGTGATCCACAATTACTCCGCTGAAGCGGCGCAGGGTGAAAGGCTCGTGAGTGAAGCGGGTGACTTTTTGCAGGGGAAATTTCCCTGGCTGAAGGCGGGACTGGTCAAGGCGCGAAACGCGGGATCCGCAGATGAAAAACGCGGCAAAATTCTCTTCGGCACAGAACCGGATCGCAAAATAAAAGAGCATGAGACCTGGTACGCGGTCGAGTTGACCTTGAACCAGGATGCCGGCTTTTACCTCGACACGCGCAACCTGCGAAAATGGATCAGCGAAAATGTGAAGGGCAGGACCGTCCTGAACGCTTTCGCCTACACCGGCAGCCTGGGGGTCGCGGCACTGGCCGGCGGAGCCAGCCGCGTGGTCCAGCTGGACCGCAATCGTTCATTCCTGAACGTCGCCAAGACATCCTATTCGCTAAATAAATTACCCGTCCATAAGCAGGATTTCATTGCCTCGGACTTCTTTGCGCAGGTTGCCAGATCGAAGCGAAAGGCCGAACGCTTCGACTGCGTGTTCATGGACCCGCCGTTCTTCTCGACCTCTCCCGCAGGCACCGTGGATCAAATCCATGAAAGCGCGCGGCTCATCAACAAGGTGCGACCGCTGATCAATGACGGCGGCTGCCTGGTTGCGATCAACAACGCGTTGTATGTCAGCGGGAAGGAATACATGCAGACGCTGGAAGCGCTGTGCGAAGACGGCTATTTAAGAGTCAGGGAGTTGATCCCGGTGCCCGAGGATGTCATCGGTTTTGCCGAAACGCGGCTTGGCCGACCCATCACGGATCCGTCGCCATTCAACCATTCGACGAAGATCGCGGTCCTCGAAGTCAGAAGGAAGTAGCCTGCCCAGCCGGGCTGGATTGCATCCGAACGGGAAAGGTCTGCCATTCGCTTTAAACAGATGCCGGCCAGAGGCGGGTGAATGAAAACGCCGTGGGCACGTAAACAGATCCTGATTCGATTGCTCGTGCTGACGCCCGCTCAGCTGGCCTGCAATTTGGGCGCACAGGCTTAAGAGGTCACGCAGCCACCTGCCTCCACCGGCAGTCTCCGTTCGATCAATTACTCATAAATCGATCCGGCCGCCGGAATTACCGGGCCGAAGACCCTCTATTACGAAAAGGCCGGCACGCAGGATGTGTGCGGGGTCGGCACATGCCAGCCTCAGCCATTGCTCGGACTCAGGCCCGTCCGCTCCTCACCCGCCAGGGGATCAACAGTTACATTAACTTGCTGGATTATCGCTCTCGGTGGATGGACCCTGCTAGGAACCTTCATTTCTCCCGACACCATTATACCCAATGCATCAGATCCACAAAGCCTGAACAGGTATATGTACGTCTTGGGGAACCCAATCAATGCCACTGACCCGACTGGGCATTATTGTAATGGCCTCGGCCATGCATATGCATATCATCAATGCGTACTAGCATGGAACGGTGAGGGCCAATACGCTAAGAACTGGCATGGAAATCAAACTCCCGCCACAACTCCACCCGCAACAGATAATTACTGTGCCTAGAACCCATGGGATTGCGGTGGGAGCTACTATGGCACGCCGCAAACTTCTGATTACAATGGTAGCGACAGTATTCCTTTCCTCACGCCACAAACTTCGGATTACAACTCATTGCTTCCACTTGATCCAACCCAGAATTCGTCCGCTCCTCGGATAGATTGGAGTAAAGTGGACAAATTTGATACTGTCGTAGATACCATTTCGTTAGGGGCAGATGTTGGAACAATCATTGCGTCGGCGACAGGGCAGTTGGAGGTTTTACCTATAACTGAAGGTGTAAGCGATATTGCAGGTGGTGTTGGGATTGTTAAAGGAATCTATGATCTTGTTACAAACCATGATGCATATGGACTGAGCAGCGCATTATTTTGGAAGCAAGCAGATAACGTTCTCTGGCGCGTTGAAGGTGAAGTTCCGTATGCTGGTACTGTGGGTGATGCTATAAATTTCTACAGAGATATAGCTCCCGGTATAATAAGTCACTAAGGATTTCCTATGAATAATGTGATCACCCCATCGATGACTAATTTATTTTTTCATATTATTTTGATTTGTATTGGGTTAGATTTCATTTGGAATGGGTATTGGTTCTTGAAAAAGAATACGATACCTCGTTTTCCGAAATTGCTTGGATATCTGGTATTCAAACTTGTTGAAATGTCAAAGAGGAAAAATGTGTCGAAAATTGGGATTGTGAATGCTTTATTTGGTATGAAGGCAGCTAGTATTTACATGGTTATTGGAGGTTCTTTGATTATTATTATAAGCATATTAGAGCTTTTATTTCTCAACTAGGTTTGTACTCTTCGCTAAGTCCACCTTTGCTGGCGCATGGCCCTTGCTTTGCGAAGGACACAATGCAAATTGATTTCTTGTATCTTACTAACCTTGACCGGACGTCGCAATAACCAGTTCTGCAATGCGGCCAATGCTTGAGCGGAGAGATACACGACTCTTTGCTTGTTGCCTTTGCCATACAACCACAAACGCGGCAGGCTGCCAAAGGTTGGTTCAAGATATAAATCGCTTAGCGATAGATTGCGCACTTCTCCGACGCGCAGTCCGCACCGCAACATTAAGAGGAACATGGCACGGTCGCGCACATTGTTGATTACCGAGAACAACCCTTCGAGGATCGGATCTTCGACATCGCGCGGCAGTCGCTCACCCTTGCGAATGAAATGTCGTTTTGGAATGACAGGATTGCGCGGGGCAGTCTCGGATTGGATTTCAAGGAAATGATACAACGAACGCAGCGCACACAATCTGCGATTGACTGTTGCGATGGTGTGCCCTTTGTTCAGGCTGTGTTCGATGAAGGCATCAATGTCTTGCACTTTCACATCCAGATAGGATTTGTTTGACCATGCGAAAAACAATTTCAAGTCATTGCCATAATGAATGGCAGTTGAGGACTTCGGGGATTTACGCCGAAG
>DATJBI010000026.1:0-3435 GCA_035515435.1 Anaerolineales bacterium | reverse complement strand
CGCCTCTGGATCATCATGGCCATCCATTTGCTGAGCACGGGGATCGCGGTTATCGTTTCAAAAAGGCTGGTGGCCACGTACATGTTGTCCAGCTGCGGGACCCAACCCACCAGCGGTTCTTCATCCGGCGTAAAGGAGGTGGGGCGGCCCCAGCTTCGAACCACCTTTGCCTTGCCGAGGACTGGAAAAAGTTCAACCAGTTCCCTGGCCATCGCGCTGATCCCCCAGGCGCTGGTCCGTTGGTGGAGCTCGGCTGTCTGGGTAACCGCCTCGGCAATGTCCAGCGATCCGTTGGGTTCAGGGAAAATTCCCATCGCACAGCCCTTGGCTCTTTCCTTGATGATTTCATAGCCATCCGCCATCCCGATATTGTGAAAGACCGCTGCGGGAATGGGTTCTGTGATGAAGGACTCGGCATGGGTCGGGCGGACAGGCACTTCCACGCCGGCCATGCGGGTGACCACATGCTCCCAGGCACCGGCCATGACTGCAACTGTGCCGGCCGAATAGGTATTGGCTTCCGTCTTCACCGCGGTCACCTTCCGGCCATGCACTTCCATGCCCACCACCTCGGAATTGCGGAGCAGCACCGCACCCTGGCGCGCCGCGGCACCCGCGTAGGCCTGAACGAACCTTAACGGGTTCAACATGCCCTCGACCGAATAGGCGGCGCCCAGCACGCCGCTCGTGTTCAAATTTGGTTCCGCCTTGCGCAGCGTATCCTGGTCCACGATTTCCGTCGGGATCCCGCGGGAGGACAGGAGCGGAGCCCGCTCTTTCCAGAACTGCCACATTTTTTCGTTCCGCAGCAGCAAAAAGAGCCCGACCTTGCGCCACTCATAGTCGAGTCCCAATTCCTCTTCCAGCGTCTCGTGAAGTTTAAAGCCGTCCAGGATCATCCTGATATTGACGGCGTCCAAATGCCCTTCGGAAACCTGTGCCCGGCCTGAGCACGAACCGGAGGTTCCGCTGCCGATATCCCCTTTTTCCAATAACAGGGTGCTTGCGCCCGATCGGGCAAGTTGATACGCGGTGGAGACACCCAGAAACCCCCCGCCGATAATGATGACATCAAAGTTCTGCACGATGGCCTCAAGCCTGGCCCTGCTCTTAGAACACCGGCGGCGTGATGGCGGAAATATACCTGGCCTCGCCATCTCCCATGGCGATAATGCTTTCAAGGCTCCCGCCTTCAAAATAGATGCTGTCGCCGGCCTCCAGTTCGTAGGTCTGGCCGGAGAGGCAGATGCTGATCCGGCCGGAGAGCATGACAAGGCATTCTTCCGTGGGCTCGGGGAGCGGTCCGGCGACAATGTTCCCCTGTTCGGCGACGATGCGTCCCTCAAACAATACCATTTTTTTGGCAAGGGTCGGGGTCAGGATCTCATAGCGAATATGCCCATCCGAGAGGTTCAGATGGCGGCGCTGACCATGACGCACCACCGGATTGGCCCCCTGCGCACCGTTGGTCATATACAAAATCGGTGTCTTCAATGCATTGGCCACTTTACGCAACGACTCCAGAGTCGGGTTGGCCACCCCCCGCTCGAAATTGCTCAGGAACGTCGCACTGAGTCCGGTAGCCACAGCCAGATCTCTCAGGCTGAAACCCATCTCCAGGCGTTTCGATTTAATGTAGGCGCCGAGCCTTTGGACCTCATCGTCTGATTCCGTTGTGTCACTCATATCAAACAGTCCTTAACCGAATTCTTTTGACGATCCGATAAGACAATCTTCCCGGCCCTGACCGCCCCGCCCGCCATGTTCACTGACCTCGATCCCGAGCCCGCCTCTGGAATTTGCGCAATCATGACGGTTTGATAACTGGGCGAATAAATAAGGCATGGAAAATGCGGGGCCGGGAACCCAAGCCACGCCATGATTGCCACAAGTCCCGCCTCCCCTGGCCAGCCAGATCGGCAGGCAGGTCAATCCAGGAAATTATACCGGCCACTGAAAGACCCACATTGAATAAGCAGCGGATGCTGGGAGAGCGGGTGCAGAATGATGACCACCCGCCACGCCAGCCCACGTTCAAGATCACCTTGGATAAGCATTCTACTGTTAATCCATTGCCGCGTCAATCAACAGTTTACAAATGTGGAGTCCAGACCCTGTTTTGGGTCGTCAGGTGATCTCCAGGACAGTTACAGACGCCCCCGCGCAGGACCAAAAAGCACTTTCTCAGACGGAAGACCGGTTGGTTTGGAAAGGTTCACCCCCCACGAAATTTCCTCCTTTTGGATCTCCCACCCACTGGCCCTCCCGAACAAGGACCTGCCCCCGCAAGAGCGTGGTCTTTGCCCGGCCCGCCAGCTGCATCCCCTCGTAAGGGGTGTAGTCCACATTTTCATGCAGCGAGGCCCGCGCCACCCCTCCACTGTATCCGGGGTCAAAGATGACAATGTCCGCATCTGCCCCTCGCACAAGCTCCCCCTTGCGCGGGTAAAGGCCAAACAGGCGGGCGGGCGCCGTACAGCATAGATCCGCCCACTGCTCCAAAGTGAGTTTGCCGCTCTTCACGCCATAGGTGTATAGGAGGGCGAGGCGCAGCTCGATCCCGGGCAATCCGGAGGGAATTTCAAGGAAAGAGTCACGACCCATGTCCTTTTGGCCGACAAAGTTGAACGCGCAATGATCCGTACCGACGCTCTGCAGATCTCCCTCCGCCAGGCAATCCCACAGGTACTGCCGATCTTGATCCGTCCGCAGCGGTGGGCAGCATACGAATTTCGCACCGTTGAAATCCCTGGTCCGCAGACGGTCTGCATTCAACAGGAGATACTGAGGGCAGGTTTCGCCCCACACGGCCTGTCCATTCCGGCGCGCCCGGGCGATCGCGGCGGCCCCGGATCGAGTGGAAACATGCACGATATATACAGGCACATCCGCGTAGCGGGCCAGGTTGAGCACCCGTTCAACGGCTTCTTTCTCAGCGGCGTCCGGTCTGCTCAATGGAAAATCGCTGAGGCGCAGCCGGCCGGCAGCCTGCAGGCGATGCACGGCGTGTTGAATAATGGCATCCGACTCGGCGTGCACCATGGCCAGACCCCGCTCCCTTGCAATGACTTCAAATGCCGCCAGCAGTTCCGGGTCGGAGAGATGGAAACCCGGGTAGGTTGTATACATTTTGAAGGAGGGCATCCCTGCCGCCACTGCTCCGGCGATCTGCTGCAATGTCTCGTCCGCGGAATCGCACAGGGTCATATGCAGGCTGAAATCAATTGCCGATCGCCCCTGGGCCTGGCCCAGGCGCTCCTGAAAAGATTCCAAAAGAGGTTGTTTAGGATATCTGGGTTCCACAAAATCGATCACGGTGGTGGTTCCACCAAAGGCAGCAGCTTTCGACCCCGTTTCCCAGGTCTCACTGGTGATGGTCGTCGCGGTCGGCATTTCGATATGCACGTGGGGATCGACCGCGCCGGGAAGCACCAG
>DATJBI010000025.1:0-5936 GCA_035515435.1 Anaerolineales bacterium | reverse complement strand
GTGCGTTCCCAGCCTGCGACGGTCAAATCGCCGCCGATCTGCGTGATCTCAATTTCAGGTTTGGCTCCCACGGATAGAGTTTGAGCGGTCATTCTTCACTCCTCGCCGCGCAACATGCGCATCGCATCTTCTGCTGAGATTTTCCCTGCGTCCAGATCTTCCAGGACGGAATGTCGCAGCTCCTCACCGACATCCGGCGCTTCATCTTTGCCAGGTTCATATCCCATGGCCCGGATGGTCTCATGCAGACGATTGCGGATGGTTGGATAGGACAGGTTCAATTCCCCCTCCATGCGATTGATCTTGCCTTCACACCGGACAAAGGTCTTGACGAACTCCATTTGGTCGGCGGTAAGCCCGGGAAAGGCGCTGTTCTCAAAACGCCCTTCAATGACCGTATCGCAGGTATCACAATGATAACGAGCCACCCACAGGGTATCTCCGCACACAGGACATTTATTGAGGGACGGCTTCATGGCCTCACCTCGTGAACCTGAATAGAGGGGTGGCTTCTAATTCGCGGGGGTCTTCCTTCATCGATTTTCCAGCGGAGATCAAGGCGTCGCCCATCCGCCCCATCACACCCTGAAACCAGGACGGTCTCTTCACCTTTGCATCAGCAGCCAAGACCTCCAGCTCATCCTTCAGATAGCTGTGACTGCGTTGATGGGCCTCGTAATCATCATTAAGTCGGTCACGGTAATACATAGGGGCTTCCTTTCCTAGACTGTTCGTCGTTTATATCAAGAATTATATTCAATATTTTAATTTTGTCAAGTGTAATTCTTAAGTATTTCAATCAATATATTGATTATTACAATACAATTTTTACTTTTTTTGGGAATCGCGGGCCGGGAGCCGTCATTTCGAAGCCTTCCCGGGAGGCGGGCCGTCCACGAGATTGCCGCCAACATCTTGACATCGAACGCATGTTCAGGTATTATTCATAGCACAAATGAGCGACTTATGGTTCTGAACTACATAACCCCCGGGTTTTGAATGTGGAACCTCTTCAGCTCAGGAGGCATAAATGATGATGGTTCGAAAAAGCAAGGGACTGGGTGAGCGTCACCAAAAGATCCTGGATTTTATCCAGGAATATCAGCACACGTACAAGCATCCCCCTTCCATCCGCGAGATCGGCGAGAATTGTGATATCTCCTCCACCTCGGTTGTCAATTATTATCTGGACCAACTTGAGAAGAACGGCTACATCGAACGGGATCGGAAAATTTCGCGCGGTTTGCGCGTGACCGGCGCGAACGCTTCAGTCGACACCTTGCGGATTCCCATCCTGGGACCCATCGCGGCCGGTTTTCCCCTGCCCGAACTCCAACCGGGAGTTAACTATCTGACCGACAACGAGGCCCACGCAGTGGATGTTGCCCGCAATCTGCTTCCTTCCAAAGAGAAAGGTACCGATCTGTACGCCTTGGAAGTAAAAGGGGAATCCATGATTGACGCCATGATCAATGATGGCGACATCGTGGTAATGAAACGCGCCGACGAAGCTCGTAATGGCGAGATGGTTGCCGTGTGGCTGCCGCGTGACAACGAGGCAACCTTGAAGTATTTCTTCAAAGAAAAAGATCGTTATCGCCTCCAGCCTGCCAATCCAACCATGAAGCCAATCTATATCAACCGGGATGAACCCCTGGAGATCAAAGGCAAAGTGATCATGGTCATTCGAAAAGTGGAAAGCTATGCCGCCTGAGGCGGCACCCCCAAGCAAATAAGAAGACGGCCCGGTACGGGCCGTCTTCTTATTTGTTCCAAGCTCAAGCCTACTTGACCTCGACCGCCGCGCCCGCCTCTTCCAGCTTCTTCTTGGCGTCCAGGGCAGCGTCCTTGCCCACCGCGGACAGGACCTTGCCTCCGGCAGTCTCCGCCAGGGTCTTGGCCTCGCCCAGACCGAGGCTGGTCAGTTGACGAATGACCTTGATGACGTCGATCTTCTTTGCGCCGGTATCCTTGATGATCACATCGAATTCCGTCTTCTCTTCAACGGGTTCGGCGGAGGCGGCGGCACCGGCGACTGCCGCGACCGCGACCGGAGCGGCGGCAGAAACGCCCCACTTCCCTTCGAGCGCCTTGACCAATTCAGCGGCTTCGAGAACCGAGAGTTTGCTCAGCTCCTCAACCAGATTTTCGAGATTTGCAGCCATTGTATAGAAACTCCTTGCTTTCTTTGTAGAAAGATGTTTTTGTTTGATTCGATTCCACGGCAATTACACCGTGAGGCCTGCTTCCACCAGCCTAGGCAGCCGCCTGCGACTTTTCCGAATATGCGCGGAAGACAGAAGCCAATGACCGGGCGGGTTCAGCGATCGTGCGGACCAGTTTGCCCGCCGGGGCCTGCAGCACGCCGAGCAGCTGGGCGCGGACAACAGGCAGCGGTGCCAGCTCGGATAACGATTTGACCTGCGCAGGGCTCAGGGTCTGGCCGGCCATATAGCCGCCCTTGACCTTAACGAATTCCATGCCTTTGGTGGCCTCGGAAAGCGCCTTGGCAGTTGCAGCAGGGTCGCTAAACGCGAATGATACGGCGGTCGAGTGCCCGAAATAACCCTCCGGCAGATTCCAGCCATTGTCCGAGAAGACACGGCGAACCAATGTGTTCTTGACCACATGGAATTCTCCGCCCGATTCGCGTATCCTGGAACGGATGGCGTCCATGTTCTTCATGGTCGCACCTGTGTACTCCACCAGGATCACCGCCTGACTGCGCTTCATCCAGTCGCGATAGGTTCCGAGAATCTCTTCCTTGCGCTGTTTGGTAATAGCCAACGAGTATCACCTCCTTTCCATCAAAAAGTCTTTGCCACCTGCTGGCAAAGACTTTTCGCAACGTCCTTGAATGGACACAGCCCGCTGGGGTTGGGGTTTGCGGTGAGTCTCTGCCTAAGCGGGATATTGGGTCCATCCGGGGACGGACACCCGCTGTCATGGGCAGTGGCTTGATCAGGTTACAAGTATTTCTACTTGGCAGCCTCTACCGAAAGGGCAAGGCCCGGATCAATCTTGATCCCAGGCCCCATGGTAGCATTGACAACAATGCGTTTGATATACAGGCCCTTCGCCCCGGCCGGGCGCGCTTTGTTGATCGCGTCCATCAGGGCGGCAAAATTCTCATATAACTTGTTGGCCTCAAAGGACGCCTTGCCGATCACCACATGAATGTTGGCGGTCTTGTCGAGGCGGAACTCGACGCGGCCGGCTTTGGCTTCCTTGACCGCCCGCGCGATGTCCTGGGGCGGGACAACCGTCCCGGCCTTCGGATTCGGCATCAAACCCCGCGGACCCAGCACGCGGCCCAGGCGACCGACCCTGCCCATCATATCGGGCGTGGCAATCGCCACATCGAAATCGGTCATGCCGCCTTCGATCTTCTTTAACGTTTCATCGTCATCGGCCACGAGGTCTGCGCCGGAGGCCCGGGCGGTCACGGCACCCTCCCCGGATGCAAAGACCAGCACGCGCACGGATTTGCCCAGGCCGTTGGGCAGCACAACCACATCCCGTACTTGCTGGTCCGCCTGGCGCGGATCAAGCGCCGTGCGCATGTGAACTTCGACGCTCGCATCGAACTTGGTGTAAGCGGTATCCTTGGCGAGCGCCACCGCCTCCTGAGGCGAGTACTGCTTATTCAAGTCAACCTTGGCCAACGCGGCCCTGTACTTCTTTCCTGGTTTCGGCATCTTATCCTCCGTGGTGCAAACGGGCGGTCAGCCCTCCCACAAATCAATCTACAACGTTGATACCCATCGAGCGGGCGGTGCCCTCGACCTGCTTCATGGCACCTTCGATATTGATCGCGTTCAGGTCCTTCATCTTCAGTTCGGCGATCTCACGGACCTGCTTGTGCGTCACCTTGCCGACCTTTTCCTTGTTCGGCACGCCCGAACCTTTCGCAACGCCCGCGGCCTTTCGCAGCAGCACCGCGGCCGGCGATGTCTTCAATACGAACGTGAACGAACCGTCCGTATAAACGGTGATCTCTGCAGGAAGCGTCTCCCCCGGACGATTTGCCGTGCGGGCATTATACTCCTTGCAGAAGGCCATGATATTGATACCATGACCGGCCAGGGCCGGACCGACCGGCGGCGCCGGATTGGCTTTGCCAGCTTCAAGCTGGAGACGAACGATTGCCTTCAGTTTCTTTGCCATTCTTTTATACTCCTCGTGGTTTTAGCGGGCGATTAAGGGACGCCCTCCCACTCAACACTGAACTTCGCAGTTCAGCCTGATTCACAAATCACGACTTCTCAACTTGCAGGAAGTCCAGTTCAACCGGTGTCTCGCGTCCAAAAAACGATACCATTACGCGCACCTTTGTGCGTTCCATGTCGATTTCCGAAACCGTGCCGCGGAAATCGTTGAACGGCCCATCGATGATGCGGACCCGTTCGCCCACCTTGAAGGTCACCTTGACCGTCGGCGCTTCGGCTTCCATGCGCTTGACGATCTGGGAGACCTCCTCCGGCCGCAGGGGTGTGGGTTGATTTCCCATCCCGACAAAACCGGTCACGCCCGGGGTGTTGCGCACCACGTACCACGATTCTTCCGTGAGGATCAAATTCACCAGGACATAGCCGGGGAAGATGTGGCGTTCCACCGTGCGGCGTTTGCCATCCCGCACTTCGATCTCATCCTGCGTCGGAATGACAACATCGAAGATCATGTTCTTCATGCCCATCGTCTCGATGCGCTGTTCGAGGTTATGGCGGACTTTGTTCTCATATCCTGAATAGCAGTGGATGACATACCAGGCCGGTTCGGTGGAGGTCTGGGTAGGCGCCTCGCTGCGGGCCGCCGAATCCACTTGAAGTCGAGGCGGGGCGGCAGTTTGCTGAGCAGCCTCCGCAGACCCCAGGTCCGATCCCTCCTCCGCCCGCGGCTGGATGCCCTCTGTTTCCCGGGCAGCCTCTGGCGGCTCCAGGTCTGATCTCTCGTCCACCCGCGGCTGGATGCCCTCTGTTTCCTGGGCAGCCTCTGGCGGCTCCAGGTCCGTTCCCTCCTCCGCCCGCGGTTGGATGGCTTCCGTTTCCCGAGCAGTCTCCGGTGGCTGCGCCGAATCAGCCGCCGGCCCCTGTGACTCTTCCACGGGCTGGGGAGCCACCGGTTCCTGCGGTTCCGATTCGAACTGCTCTAAAGGTTCCTGAACATCCATCAACGCCTCATCCAGATCAGATGCCTAAAGCCAGATTCAATACGTGACCGGCGATCAGATCCACCAGACCAAGGAAAGCGCCCATGAAGATCATAACCACCAGCACAATGATGGTCAACTGGACAGCCTCCTGGCGCGTCGGCCAGGAGACCTTGCGCAGCTCGCCCGCCGTCTCATTCACATAACGCTGGATGGCACTTTGTTTCTTTGCTTTCTCAGCCAAATTCAATCTCCTTCTTGCAGCCTGCAGCCAAAACGCTCCCAGTGTTTTGGATGAGGCTCTCGATACAGGCCAGGCAGGAATCGAACCCACAACCGCTCGTTTTGGAGACGAGTGCTCTACCAATTGAGCTACTGGCCTAAATCAATCTGACCGCCTGGGCGGTCATCTCTGATCGGGCGGGACTCAGACGCTCCAATCAAGGACTATTTGGTCTCGCGATGAAGCGTATGCTTCCTGCAACGCGGACAGTATTTCTTGAACTCCAATCTGTTCGGATCGTTGCGTCGATTCTTCTCTGTCGTGTAGTTCCGTTCCTTGCAATCGCTGCACTGCAGCGTAATTACCGGACGGACATCTTTCTTTTTAGAGGGCATCTCGCACTACCTGATTTCCTTGATGATTTTATTCCAGAATTTTGGTGACGACACCTGCGCCGACCGTCAAACCGCCTTCGCGAATGGCAAACTTCGAGCCCTGCTCCATCGCCACCGGCACGATCAACTCCACCTTCAGGTTGACGTCATCCCCAGGCATCACCATCTC
>DATJBI010000024.1:0-2905 GCA_035515435.1 Anaerolineales bacterium | reverse complement strand
AAACGGCATCAGTTTCACGGGTTCCTATGATACCGGAACGCAGGTCTATCAGCAGGCGATCAAGAACTGGTGCCGCGTGCAGCTTGAAATGGGCGGGAAGAATGCGCTTGTGATCTTGAACGATGCCAGGCTGGATCTGGCGGTGGATCTGGCGGTCAAAGGGGGGTTCGGCCTGACCGGACAAGCCTGCACAGCCACCAGCCGTTTAATCGTCGAGGCAGGGATCGCCGATTCCTTTGCCGCGGCTCTTTCGGATGCGGCCCGTAGGCTCGTCGTGGGAGACGGATTGGATGCACATACTCAAATGGGCCCCCTGGTGAATCAAGACCAGGTTGCAACCGTGCAGAAGTATGTCTCCCTGGGCAAGAAGGAGGGAGCTCAGCTTATTGCCGGAGGCACGGTGGATGATCAAAAGGGATATTATGCCCAACCCACGATCTTCGACCATGTTGAGCCAACGATGCAAATTGCCCAGGAAGAGATCTTTGGGCCGGTCCTGGGAATTATCCGCGCCCAGGACCTCGAGGATGCGATCGAAAAGGCAGATCAGATCAGTTTCGGTCTATCGGCCGGCGTGGTGACCAATGATCTGCAAAAGGCCTTTACCTTTGCGAATCGGGTCGAAGCCGGTATTGTGAAGATCAACGAACCCACCACGGGCCTGGCGTTAAACGCCCCCTTTGGCGGTTTCAAGCATTCAAGTGCCAACACCTTCAAGGAACAGGGGCCGGCCGCCGTGGAGTTTTATACGCGTACCAAAACCATCTATGTCGGTCATGGATGAGTTCTGATCTGTTCCAACGGGCTGGCTGTTGGCACTGTTCACGGCAGGGCGTCTTGGCGCGCGGAGGTGAATGGGGTGAATCCAGCGCACATCTGCGCCCCTCAGCCATTATGCCATTTAACATTTTGGAGTCCGGGAGCAATTGAGCTGTCCGTATGGTTACCATCAGGCCGCTCGCCATCTAATGCCGAGGCGCGGGCTGCACGCCCTCTTACTTCGAATCCATTCAGCCGCATAAACAAAACTTGGTAGAATCCGTCATGGAAACGCCGCCGAACGGCCCGGGATCAGGGCACCCGCGGACGGGTGCTTTCCACCCAGCGCGGCCAATCGTCTCCATGTAGCTGCATGATCTTCTCAGAAAAACAGCAGGATGGTCCAAAAACATTCCAAAGGAGAGATCTGCCATGACAACTTCACCCCCCCGTCTGGATCATGGCGAGGCAGTAGCGGCCAAGTATGGCATTGCGCGCAGCCCGGAGTGGCCCAAAGTTCAAAAACAGCATCTGAAGCTTCAGCCGCGCTGCGCCGCCTGCAAAGGCGGATCCCATGGTCACGCCAATTTGCAGGTGCACCACATCTTTCCATTTCACTACTGCATCGCCCTGGGCCGTCCTGATCTGGAGCTGGACCAGCGCAATTTGATCACACTGTGCGAGGATGAGGCAGGATATCCTGCGGATGATCATCACCTGCTCATCGGCCATCTGGATGATTTTGAATCGTCGAACCTGGACGTGGTCCTCGATGCCCGGACGACCTTCCACGGCATGAACGCCGCGAACATCAAAAAGGATCCGCGCTGGATAAAAAAGAGAGCCGCACGTCTGAAGCCGCTGGACAAAATGACGGCAGGCGACAAGGCCGACTTTCAGGCGCAAATGAACGCGCGCTTTCCCCGGAAATAGCGCGGCCGCCTGGCCCCGGCACACATCCGGCTCGGGCCCAACGCCCCCGACACCGGCCTTCCGGCTGCGACTCATTTCTTCTTTTCAGGTCATCGAAATTTCGTGATCTTCGAAGAGGCATCCTCCCCTGGGGTGTGATACCACATGGGAGAAGTCCGCATCCGGCAAGACGCCGAAAACGAGGTCCGGAACTTCTTGAAGGCGGCAGCCGAGTCAGCCGAAATCATCGACCCCAGGTTCCCTGCATCGCCTGGGCACATAGGTATACTTCAGCGCTCCACTGGAGCAGACCCGGACGCAGGCCTTGCAGCCGCTGCAATTCTGCGGATTTTCGATCCGCACGTGTTTGTGGAAACCGATTTCCACTCTCCCCAATACCTGTTCCGGGCAGGCTTCGATGCAGTTCCAACAAGCCGAGCACAAATGGGAATTGAACCGGATATACTTTGTCTCACGACAGAAAAGGCGATGATGGATCTTCACGCCCTGCCTCCTTTGCAGCTGAGATACCAAGGCAAGTATGCAGACAAGCTGTGAACTGAGCATGAAGAGCCGAGGGAGAGACGATGGGATCCAGCCCCACTTAGGGCTCAGGGAGCCGTGAGGAGCCGATCCCGAAACTCTGGCCGCGCAGTCTCCTGGTCCATGAACTGGAGGTCAGCCTTAATTTAACCTTCCGGTCAGATCGCGGGGAAAGGCGCTCCCGGCAGTGCATAGATCAAGACATGCTGTTATCATGGGAAGATCCGGGCCTGAGGCAGCGAGGGCGTCTCAGCCATTGGGCGTGGAGAGACGACTTCTAACCGGAACGAGAACTGCAGCACGCTGGAAGGGCCAACGAGCAGACCTTCCCCTCATACGTCAGTCTGGAGACTGTGCTTTCCAACGAGGGTCTGATCTCCCAACTGCACAGCCCGGTATTTAGAGCCCGGCATGATCGGCTGACAATCCATCCTGCCCGTGCTTCAAGAAGGTTCGGGCTTATCCCGGATCCGATTAATAAGCTGGGTAAATTCTTTTGCAACAATTGCGGAAGATACTTGGATTGGAGAACCTCAATATCAACGCCTGAGGACCGGGGCAGCAATCTCGATCCCCAAATCCCGCGGCGCCGCACTCTCAGATTTGGTCCCTGAGTGTTCGGCATCAGAAAGTGACGATCCAACATGTATAAGATCAGCCCGTCCGATCTAACCTGCAGCTGGGAGGGAGG
>DATJBI010000023.1:0-9395 GCA_035515435.1 Anaerolineales bacterium | reverse complement strand
TTCACCGTTTTGTACAATTAGATGGACTTCGCCATACTCGCCGACGGAGGCAAGGTATTCATCGATCATTTTCAACTGTTCCCCCGAGAGCTTCTTTAGGCGAAGCCTTGGAGCCAAATGATCTTCGTCCGATCCATCATGAGTGCCCAATACCAGACCTCCCGAACAATAGTTCCTTGGATACGCCTCTATTCTATGCGATTCGCTTCCGACTTTCAATAGATAGGTCGCGATTGGACCTAGACATTTGTACTGACTCCATGCAAAGGACTTGCACAAGTGGATTTTATTTGTTACTCTTATATGGTCAAGAGCAATGCTCAAATGTCGGACAAATTACTTCTATCAATCCTGGATGATCACCAGGGAATCATTGACGGCTATTTGTATCGATTGAATGGCAACCCTCAAATTGAGGTGGCTGCCTTGATGAGCTATGGGGAAGAGCTGAGGCCAACCATGGCTGCGCACCCCACAGATGTTCTGCTGCTCGATATCAATGTACCCACCTCTCCCGATAACCACAACCCTTATCCAATTCTGTACGAGATCCCAAAACTGCTGGACCATTATCCTGAGCTGGCAATTCTCGTGATCTCGATGTATAACGAGCGTTCTCTGATCCGTGCCGTGATGGATGCCGGCGCCAGCGGCTATATACTCAAAGACGACCAAGCCATGATCCGCGATCTGGGAAGTGCGATCCTGTCTGTTGCCAGCGGCGGAATTGTGCTCAGCCAGCTGGCTCGCCAACTTCTGCTCAAAAATGACCCTGGCTTGATCACCGACCAGCTTACGGAACGGCAATTGGAAGTACTTTCACTATGTGCCGCTTATCCCAACTGGACGACTGCGCAATTATCGAAGAAAATGTCAGTAGCCAACTCCACGATCCGTAATCTGCTCTCGGGTGCGTATCTGCGATTAGAGGTGCATACGCGGCTGGCAGCCGTCAGCAAGGCCCGTGAGTTGGGGATCATTACTCCGTTCTCTCCCAGCACCCATCTACAGCGCTAGGGCGGTTCGCTAACCACACTCCTCCGCATCCGAAGTTCCCGTTTCCAGGCTATCATCCTGTGTCACACCGTCTGCGCGGTTTCGAGGCAGGCAAGATCTTCGTGCCTGCGGCTGCTGCGTGCCTCCTGAGAGGTGCAGAGGTTTGGTCAATACAATAACTGATCGCGCGGCCCCGGGACCAGGATCTCCTTGAGCAACGAGATCCTGTGGGGTAGAGCACCCTCGTGTCCGATCGCGATTCGCACCTTCCACCGCGCAGTCCTTCATATTAATATGGACTTCGATCATCTCACCCTGCAGATGCGGGGCCTTTCCGATCTGCTGGACAATTTCAAGTGCTGCTTTGCCAAACGCGGAACACGGGTCGCAGGCACCTCTAAAGGAGGGCGCGCTCCTCGTAACAACCTGGCCCCTTTTTGCCTCTCATTGCCTTGGCGGGAACGCCGAGTTATTGGCTAAAGGCTGCAGCCCCTCCATTTGATCATGCTCTCCCGTGCCGACATCTTTGCGGGATACCCCGCCTGGCCCTCAGCGCATAAGCCGTACCTGCCCGGGCGGGAATCGGCTCCTCGTGCTTGTTGCCAACTGTCTGGCAGGGCAAGAGCCGCAGCCGCGAGGCACTTGGTTTCTCTGATTAGGTAGCTGGGGCATTATTTTGGGTCGGGGCCAGGCTTTGAGAAGCGCCAAGTTTGAAATATAATCCACCGTATATTGCTGAATGTCCTCTTGTTTTCCTCGGATCTGGCTGTGGATTATTCCGGCTTCCTCCTGCTCCGTGTTCATCAGCCGCCTGCAGGACCCGTCATGGCAGTTCCCGCCTGGACCTTCAGTAATGGCTGTCAGGCGGCCGGGGCTGATCCAGGGCAACGCCCTCGGCGCCAAAAGGCAGGGTTCCTGCGTTTCTGAAGAGGCAGAAAGCAATTCATGGAATTTCGTCGTATCTGTCAACTTGGATTTCCCCCTAATGATCGCTCGACCGCCGACAAATTGTCTTCGTGTTCATTGGAATTGACATCCGGACACCCCGTCCCATTCTTGGATTGAAAACGCCGTGAACAGACCTGCAGACCAGATCAAGAAGGTTGTTGAGCACACTCTCCCCTGGCTCGTAATGGCCATCCTGTTATTTTACAGTTACGTAGATTTCTTCCAGCATCCTTTTGGCTTTGGCTGGGGCCCGGATGGCGAAGTCTATGCGGTGTTCACCCCTCAGCCAGCACCCAGCCTCAGCGTCGGCGACAGGCTGATCGCGATCGGCCCGCTCACCTGGGATGCATTCAGTGCTGATCTTACCAAGAGCTTTTTTGCTGGTGTCAAGCCGGGCCAGACCGTACCGATCACCATCCAGCGCAATAATCAAATTCTCACCGTCCAGTGGACACTTCCTGGCATGAATTCAGGCGAGGTGGTGGACCAATTGTTCAGTGAATGGTTCCTGGCGTTTGTGTTCTGGCTGTTTGGAACCCTGGCCCTGCTTCTACTGCGCCCCAGGGATGAACGCTGGCGGCTCTTGATCGCATTCTATTACCTGACGGCCATCTGGCTGATCGCCGGGACCCGCCTCTCGAATGATCATATTTGGTACCGGGCGCTTGTCTTGCGTATTGCCATTTGGATCAGCATTCCCGTCTATCTGTGGCTGCATTGGGTTGTGCCGCGCCCGTTGGGGAGGCTGCCGCGTGGGCTGATCGGCTTTGCCTCTCTCGCGGTGCTCGGGCTCGTGATCGCGCAGTGGTTTCAGATCCTGCCGCAGAATCTATACTATATCGGGTTCTTGCTCAGCCTGTTGGGAAGCTTGATCCTGTTGGTGATCCACTTGATCCGCCAGCCCGAATTCCATCAAGAGATGCGCCTCCTATGGGTTGCCATCTTTTATTCCCTGGTACCCCTGTTCTTGATAGCACCGCTGCTGACAAACCTGACCGCCAGCTTCCTGAACGGGACCGCCCAGACGGATACGCTTGCGTTAATAACCGTTCCCGTGCTGCCGTCGATATACTTTTACTCGGCGTACCGGCGCCAATTGGGGGGGCTGGAGATGCGCGTAAACCGTATCATCTCGGCCTATCTCTTTATCGTTTTGCTTGGCGGCGTTGGAATTCCGCTCTTCGCGTTTGCCGACCGGTGGTTCCCCTCAACGGATGATACCCTGATCATCGGAGGACTGGGGACCCTGCTTGCAGCTGCGCTTTCGATCTGGATCTTCCCCCGCTTCCAGAATTTTGTGGAGCAGCACCTGCTGGGGATTCCGCTGCCGTTCGGTCAGATCCAGCAGGCCTACTCCACAGGCATCACGGACAGCATCTCCCTCAAGAGCCTGACCAACCTGCTCAACGATGTCATGCTTCCCAGCCTTTTGGTGCGGCAGTTTTGCTTCCTGTACTTTGACAGGGATTATCCAAAGGTCCTGTTGGCCGTGGGCGTGGATGTGAAGGCGGATGAACTTTCCAAGCTCTCAACTCTGAAGGATCTGCATTTCAACGATCACTTGAAGATCGGACCTTATCCCTGGGTGAAGCTCATGCTGCCGCTTAGGGTCGGAAAGGATGTGCTGGGTTTCTGGCTTTTTGGCAGGCGCGACCCGGACGACTTTTACTCGCAAAAGGACCTTCCCATCCTGAGATCGCTGGCGGACCAGACAGCCATCGCGCTGAGCAATATTCTTCAGACGGAACGCCTTCACGCCGCGTATCAGGATGGTATTCAACGTTCCGACATTGTGCGCCAGCAGATCTCCCTCGAATTGCATGACAGCGTGCTGAACAGGATGGCGGCCATTATGATGAAATTGGACGATCGAAGCATGACGCCTGAAATTCAAGCATCGTACACGGAACTGACCGGGGAGGTACGCAAGATCATCAGGGAATTGCGGCCGGTGATGCTCAATTACGGACTTCAACCTGCCATCGAGGCCTATGTGGATACGCTCATCGATCAAATGGACGGAAGGGTGCGGGTTGGCCTGGATCTAAAGTCGGATGGTTCCAGATATTCTCAGGAGGTGGAACAGCACCTGTTCCGCATCGTGCAGGAGGCCTGCATGAACGCCCGGCGGCATTCCAACCCGACCTTGATCACGCTCTCCGGACAGTTGAGATCGGACCTGATCGAACTTACGGTGGAGGATAACGGCTCGGGTTTTAATCCCAAAGAGATATTGGATCTGAATGCGCTGCAAGCCGGTAATCACTTTGGCTTATCGGGCATGTTTGAACGGGCCGAATTGGTCGGGGCAGAAATCGCGATTGAGTCCGAAGGTGGGAAGGGCACAAGGGTCCGAGTCCGCTGGAAACCAAACGGTGAATAGCACCAATTCCTTTGGGTCGATCAAGTTTTGTTGAGGCAGTGATTTTCTGGTATCAAGGAACAGCAACTCGGCCCGGCGGATACCCTGCCGATCGGGTCCAGCCCATGATCGCGCGGGAGTGGCGCCGGAGAGAGAGATCCGCCTAGGGCCAAAACAAAATTGGCCTGGGTGCGCATCCCTTTTCAATGCGTACATGATCCAGGGGCGGCTGCATTGGGCAGATCCATGACCAATGGTCGGAGGGGATCCATGATCAAGACGCGGTTCCTTGACTTCCCCCGTCAAAACATGGTATAGAATCTCTCCCAGACCACCGGGACAACATTCATTCAGGAGTCGCTGTGCAGCCCAAAATTCCCGAGAAGAACAAGAAGCCGAGTGTTTGTTACGCGCTGACCGATCAAGGCCTCGAACTGCCGGTCATTGATGTCACGAATCCGAACTTCGCAGTTTCGCTTGAAGAGGGTGAATTGGATGCTCAGCTTCAACTGCTTCTTCAAAATGTCACCCGCCCGGAAAAAGTCCCGGCCCCTCTCCGCAATATCATGTTCAACTTCATGCGCAGACGCTCCGTCATTATGCGCGGTCTGATGGGCGCAGAGGGCACATTCATGAGCGGAATGAACACATATATGATGAAACTCGGCCCCGATAACCTTAATAGCAGTTTCTTCAGTGCCATTGATCGCGGGATCGCAGGCTCTCCAGCAGGCTTGTTCATGCGATTGCGTCTTCAAGATATTGCCCAGCTCCTTGCCAGCGCGCTGATCCCGATCCTGCATTCGCGGCGCGAGGCAGCGCTTCATTTATTGAACATCGGAGGCGGCTCTGCCATCGATAGTCTCAATGCGTTGATCGTGACTGGCAAGCAACGTCCCGATCTGCTCGCGGAGCGGAAAATCCTTATCCACATTCTTGATCTGAACACGGACGGCCCCAATTTTGGGGCACGAGCATTGGCCGCTCTTCAGGAAGAGAGCGGCCCGCTGCACGGCCTGGAGGTGGGCTTTGCTCACATAAATTACCACTGGGCCCAAGGGGCAGCATTGGGCGAATATGTAAGATCGTTGGATGATGGAAGTATTTTTGCAGCGTCATCTGAAGGGGCTCTGTTCGAGTATGGTTCTGATGACGAGATCAGGGCCAATCTTCAAGCATTGGCTGAAGCCACGCCTGCCGATACGGTTGTGGCCGGTTCGGTGACGCGTGCGGATGAGCTGGGACTTAAATTGAACGGACGCGATGTGGGCAGCCGGGCGGCACTTCAGTTCCGCGGCCTGGAAGGCTTCCGCGCCCTGGCGCTTCGCGTTGGTTGGAAGATCGGCACCGCGATCGACCGGCCTTTGAGTCACGATGTTCTGCTTAAGAAAGCCTGAACTGAAAGCGCTCCCCTCGTAGGGTCAGGGCTTCCCAGACTGCCGTGAGCCTCGGATCGAGGAGGGCGTGCTCATCCCAACAGGCAGATATCTCCGCCCGACACCCCAGATCGTAAAGGGCGTGTCTGGCAGATCAGTTGGATGGATAGGATCAACTGTACTTGTTCAAATCAACAGTCAATTCCAGACCCACGGAGAACGATCGATTTACGGAGCAATTCGGTTGTTCCAACCTCGGTTCGATGCAGATTGATAGGGCGAGCCAAAAAGAACGCGCGTCCGTCAAGCGACTTGCCCAAAGAGCATACGCCTGGCCCTATGCTCAGCAAAATGTTGTGAAGATCAAATCAACAGACGTGCCATTTTTTGAGAAACGATCCGAATGCAAACCGTGACAAGTGCTGATTGGGCCGGTTCATCGCATCCACGCCTGAGCCCGTGGAAATGGGTCGGGTTTCCACCTCGTGAGCTGTGGGATATCTGGTCCGGAAGTAGACCCGGTCTCGTGATCTAACGAGGTGGAGGCTCTCCGGAATTGGGCCCCTGTTTTCCACCGGGGGAGAGGTGTGGAGGATCTCCACCGGAAACCAACATCGTAATAAGACTTTTGGGCCGCCGACGGATTCTGCGACGCGCCCCGGCAGCGTTCCGCAAATATGAGACATTCCTCATTTTCTCCTTTGCAGCGACTGCAGAAAATTTATTGAGGCTGCTTCAGGGGATGGGGGAAACGAATCTATCACCTCGATGATGAGCCTTTGTCCACCCTTGACGGTTTGTTCGGAGATTTCCCCCGATGAAATAGCCGCGATGTCCATTGCTTCCATCCCGTTCTTAATATTATCCAATTTGCTCTGACTCCTTGACAATTCCAAACGGGCTCATATAATCACGATCATTCTGATCTGATCGTCCAACAGTTTATGGCCGTTGCGCACCTTTGGAGAGCCCGACATTGTCAGGTTCTTTTCGTTCCAACCATCCCCATTTCAAAAACAATCGATCACGCCAACACTCAGACCCACCCTTCGATTCCAGTGCCCTTTCGAGTTTGCATGATTGCTTCGAATCGGTCATTGCATGATCTATGGTGCGTAATTGGAACGCGCGCGATTCCTCCGGGGTCCGGCCCTGAGCCGACCACCTTCCGATCAAGAGTGCGACGGATGGCCTTCCATCCAGCACAACTCCCTCTTGACTGTCGTTCCCAGACATAAAATATTTCACCCCGCGGTAGTGTTGGCGCTCGCCCGCGGACCCGCGGTCGGGCGGGGCCCCTGGCTCAACTTTTGCATGACCGACAGCCCATCTTCCCGATGCTAGACCCAAAGACCACAACGCATCCGGGGCAGAGCTGTCATATTTCTGCCTCGGATCCGCTCTCCCACCGGAACAGCCCCCTTTCAGCGAACGTGTGCCCTGGATATTCCGGCCCCTGCCAATCAGGTGGTTGAAGGCCTGGTTTTAGCTATGCCCAGGAATCCTGCTCTTGCGGTAACACATCCTGGACCATCCTTTCCACCCGGCGCAGCCATGCCTGTACTACGTGCTCCCGGTCTTTTTCAAAATGATGTAAGCTCTCTTGCTCTCGTGTTCATACCCTTTGTACGGGTATCTTATGACCGCTTCTTCCCTGTGGAAGCCGATCTGCTCGGCGATCTCCAGGACCCGGTCGGGGTTCAGGAAGAACCAGGTCACATTTGCGCCGCTTACCCCCAGAAAGTCCTTTACATCCACCTTTTCTTCCCCGACATGAAAACTGAACAGGCTCAAGCCCTCTGGTTTCAATAGTCTTAACCATTCCCTCAGCACCTGCTCAATTTCGACATATGTGAAATGGACGACTGCATAGAACGCCAGTATGCCATTGGCAGAACTTGCAGGCATTTTTGAGCCCAGCATGTCATCCACGATAAATTCTATTTCGCCAAAGTTTTGCTTTGCCAATCGGATCGTCTTCTCCGAAAAATCGAGCCCGATGATCCTATGCCTGTTCTTATCGTGGATGTATTTCGTTGTCTGACCGGAACCGCACCCAAAATCATATATCAGACTCCCCTCCGGCAGCATGTTGCTGAAGCGGTTCAATATGTTCTGGTCGAACGGCTTGTGCCGCAGCTCATCAAGGAATGTTTCGGCGTATTCCTCGGCTGTTCGGTTGTAACAATCCATTACTTCGCGGGCATTATATCCTTGCATGTCTGCCTCAATTCAAGCCGGTGAAGCCTTGATCCATCGCTGCAGGACGATCGGGGGTCGGGCATTTTGTCTTCAGGAAAGACCATCGCGCTTTCAGTCCACATCGCCTGCCAGTGCCCGAATTTCGTCTATGAGACGGCGCAGCTCCTCGAGCAGGGGTCCCTGACAGCCGGCGGACTCATAGGCACTCAGACAGCTCTTGTAATACCATAATTGTTCCTGTTTCCCCGCACGAAATCGTTTCCAAAGATCGTCACCGACACGGTGATAGTCGGCAAGGATGGCACGTGCGTTGTCGACTTTATCCGCAATGGTGACCCGTAACAGCGCCGGGTCGGCCGATCGGGCATGCGCAAGATAGGCTTCCTTGCGCAGCCGCCAGGGGGGCTTAGCCCCTCCGTGGTAGTCCGGCGGTACATCGATCGAGGCATCGATGATGATTACCACCCGTTCCCCAAAGAGTTCACGGATCTCCTGTCGATCGGTCTCTTCGGGCTTGTCTTCCAGGGCGTCATGCAGCAGTGCCGCGATGGCTTCGTCCTCGTCTCCGCCGTCCTGCTGCACCAGCGCGCACACGGAGAGTAAATGTGCGAGATAAGGCACCGGGCTGGCCTTCCGGGAATCCCGGCCGTGCAGTTTGAAGGTGAACTCCAGCGCCTGATACAGGCGTGGGCTGATCTGTGGGGGATTGGTGGTCATGCTGCACCTCTATTTCCGGACGGACCCGGCCTATCCTTTGGGGATTCTATCCCATCCAGGAATGAACCACAGCGATCTCTCGCCTGGGCAGGGATCATGTCCCAACAAGTCGTTGGTCTGTTGCGGAGGCCGAGCTGCGGACGTGTATCATCCGTTCAGGAATTCCCCCATGCTCCTCCGGTAATTACACACTTCACAGTCCTCGGATGGTTTCGGCGGGGTGGGGGAATCCAAAACTGCCATCACCTCACCCAACAGGGCCAGGAAGGCTTCATCATCTCGAGGCACATCCATCCAGATGGCCTTGTTGACGAAGACCATTTCCTGCCGGGCGGTGCGTTCAAAACGATCCGGCGTCAGAATGAACAATCCCAGTCTGCTGATCGGTGACAGGCCCAAGGCATTGGGGGCCGGGTGTTCCAGGGCATAGGCATAGGCCGACAGCTGCCTGCTGTAGAAGGCGGCGTGCTCATCCCTGGCTTCGGAGGTCTTGTAATCCACGATCCCATAGGAACCATCCTCAAATTCGATCACCGCGTCAAAGCGTCCGTTGATGTAACATTGGGACCTGGCCCCCGGGATCGAGATCGGCGTTGATTTCACGAATTTCTCTTTCAGCTTTACCACGCCTGGCGGAAGATCCGGCGAGATCTCGCGACTCGGCCTGCCCAGATAGAAATCGTTGGTCAGGTTTGCCATCTTCGTGAAGATGCCCGGGAATGCGCCGCGCAGCACGATGTTATGTTTCACTTTGAAATAGAAACAATACTTGCATCCATCCCAGCTGAAGGTTA
>DATJBI010000022.1:0-21165 GCA_035515435.1 Anaerolineales bacterium | reverse complement strand
GGCCTGCAGGAACTGGGCGACGTCATAATAGGCTTCGGGGTTAATGAGCACCGCCCCTACAACGGCTTCTTCGGCTTCTCGACTGTGCGGGATCGTGGGCGCGGCGGGGGCGGCGGTTTCTTCAGGGGAAAAATATTCGGTCATTGCTTTTTAGGCTTGCCTGGTTTATCGGGTTTATCGTCTTCGCCTTTATCTTCCGGTTTGTCCTTGTCATCCAGCTTATCCAGATCGAGCTTATCCACGAAATCCTCGAACACGGATAACCGCTCACTGCTGACATCCCCGACGGGCGATGCCGGCCGCGTCTTGGCTGGCCCGGGAGCGGCCGGCCCGGCCGACGTTTTCATGTCCGCTTCGGGCGTGATCCCGGCGTTCTTCATCACATTTTCATCGACCAGGATCGGGGCGTGGGCGCGTACCGCGAGCGCAATCGCGTCCGACGGCCGCGAGTCAACATTGATTTCCTTGCCGTTGACTTCGGCCACGATATTTCCGTAAAAGATATCCTCCTTGAGGGAGATGATCTCGATGCGTTTGATCTTGGCATTGAATGTCACAAAGACGTTCTTCAGCAGGTCATGCGTCAGCGGGCGGCTCACCTCGACTTCCTGCAATCCGACCGTGATCGCTTCCGCTTCATATTGCCCGACCCAGATCGGCAGGTACCGGTCCGATCCAACTTCGCGCAGAATGACCAGTCTTTGCGGAGACATCAGGTTGACGCGCACGCTATCAATCATCACTTCTATCATAAGAAACTCCAAAGGGTGTCTTATTCTATCATAAGACCCAACCAAGTGTTATCTTGGCTGAGGGGGCTGCGGGAACCAGGCCGGCTGCCTCTGCCGGGCGGGGCGCCCATCCCGTATTTCAGGGAGAAGGCCGCCCCTCGCGGGCCGGCCATGACATCCTGTGTTGTCAAAAAACCATGATACGACTATAATTCCGTTTTGTAAATCGGGGCGTGGCGCAGTCCGGCTAGCGCGCTTGCATGGGGTGCAAGAGGTCGGAGGTTCAAATCCTCTCGCCCCGACCTATGTCGAAACACCGTCGTATCGGGGCAGAGAACCGGCAGAGATGGCGGTGTTTTCTATGCCCTCAACGACTGTAAGCCAAAAGTGGAATCTTGCCTCGGCTTGAAAAAATGAGTAATAGGCATGTCCTGGACGGCGTGGGGGAGGTGTTGACCAACAGCCAGAAGGATTGGGCCAAGGCCAAGCTTCGCGAAGATACTATTTCCTTATTGAAGTTGCGATTGGAGAGTGGGGAATAGCTTGATACCGCAAAACAGGAGATCGACCTTTCGTCTAATTCGAGCAGCTCATTCGGCGATGGCTTTGACCACAAGGTTACAGTGATCTATGGTCTCATGCTTCATCATCCTTTTTATGAGTTGTTCGATCGTTCCTCGCTCACTCCAAGGGTAGAGCATCTCGCGATCCCATTGGTCTGCAGGCATAGCCTCGATGATCGCTTTGAGTTGGTCGTGGGAAGCCTCATATTCCGCCCAGACCTGTTGCAAGGTCCAGGCGCGCCGCTCGTCAGCAGCTGGGCCATTATAGTCGTCATATTCAGCACGTCCTGATATGCAGTCATATTCGCTCCCTTGAGCATAGGCGTCTAGTGAGCGAGCTGCCTCTCTATTCCATACCCCCAAGTGTCCAATGATGTCTCGAACATGCCAGGCCCGTTCATCATCGTGAACGACCCGCTCCGCATCGAACTGGGAAAGCGTCGAGCGCGTCTCGCGTCGCGTCTTTTCCAGCAGGTCAAGGGTTAAACGGCGTGTTTCTTCCACATGGGTGTTCATCGAATTTCTCCTTCTCAAACTTTTCAATCCATTGAAAAATGCATGGACCTGAAGTCTAGAAGCCTGGAATGATGCCCGGTCGGGGCTCGTTTTTTGTCGATCGGCTCCGGAGTGAATCAATTATGATTATCTCATAAACATGGGCAATTGAAAATCAGGCCTCACCATTGCTTTTGGGCACAGGATCGAAATTGCAAATGTGTGCCCGGGGTTTTCGGACACGCATACTATGTCATTTGGGGATAATGTTTGGCAATCCGGGCAAACGGCGGAATTGCCCGAGCTCGCCGCTCGGAGCAAAACCTTGCCTGAGCTGGTTCCGATGATCCGGGTCGGGGAGAACCTATTTTAGGGGAGCTTTACCATCCCAAACAACCTCTCGGAAAAGGCGAACTTCATCTGGCAGGCGGCAGACCATATACTGGGGGGCTTGTTTAAGTCGCACGAATTTGGGGACGGTTCTCTTTTTCCGGCCGGAATTGGGCGGCAGCAGACTTTTCCTCTTTCAACCAAAACTCTGCCTGTCATCTCAAGCCGAGTACGTGAACATACCCATTGATCGCAATCTCAAGGAACCAGCTCGCAATTTGCTCGGGAGAATACTCACTTCCGCGTTCCAGCCACCAAGCAACTGTGCCGATCAATAACGTCGACATCAGGGTGACGGCCACCTTGGTGGGTACCTTGGTCTGCCGCGGACTATGCCGCAGCGCGGGAATCCGGTCGCGAAGTTGTTCGCGTTCCTCCATGAAATTAATAATTTGGTCGCGCATTCTGGACACAAACCAGGTGCTGCCATGTCTGCCCAGCAACGCGCTATAGAGCCGTCTGTGCTCGGCAAAATGCCCGAATAGTTTGATCCATCGTTCCGGCGGGTTCTGCGGATCGGTGTTTAGGGCATCTTGACCCGGCGGGCCAAGATCACTGCGAAGCATTTCAATAGCTTGCTGGAAAATCCTCTCCACCAAATCGTACTTATCCTGATAATGTCGGTAGAAGGTAGCGCGATTGACCTGGGCGCGTTCGGCAAGTTCCCCGACAGTCACCGAATCGAACCCGCGCTCCGAAGCCAATTCGATCAGCGCATCTTGTAACAACCTGTCTGTTCGTTGAATGCGCGGATCGGTTTTTTATGCGTCATTTTTATCTCTTTATCGCAAATGCAACATTTCAAAGCACTTGATTCTTGATTGCTTTTCGTGGGGTGAGTAGACTGCGGAAACTGCACAACATATATAACGATCCATTAAAAAACGCAAGGGCATGTTTTACCCATCCGGAGAAAAATGATAAGTCATTCGAGGAACATCGACATTACGCATTTAGCAAAAACCTATCTGGGAACCTCTTTTGCTGCACTTGGGTACCGGAATTATCGCCTGTGGTTTATTGGGCAGACAGCATCCCTGGTTGGAACCTGGATGCAAACGACAGCCCAAGGATTCCTGATCTTTCAGTTGATCCATTCTGCGGCCTATCTCGGTTATGTGGTCTGCGCATCCGGAATCCCAACATGGCTATTGATGCTCTACGGAGGTGTCCTCATGGATCGAATGCAACGGCGAAACCTGCTGCTGATAACCCAGATTTCGATGATGATCCTGGCCATTGCCCTGGCTGGATTGACTTTTGTAGACCGCGTACAGCCGTGGCATATTTTGGCACTGGCATTCCTGCTCGGGGCTGCGAATGCGTTCGATGCACCCGCGCGGCAGGCCTTTGTGGTGGATCTGGTTGATCGCCGGGATTTGACCAATGCCATTGCTTTGAACTCCACCATGTTTCAGCTGGCAACGGTGGTGGGTCCGGCGGTGGCCGGTATCACCTATGCAGCCTTCGGTGCGGCATGGTGTTTTACCATAAACGCAATATCGTTTGTTGCAGTCATCCTTGCATTGATCTGGATGCGCATTCCGTCGACGCTCAAAGAACCCCGCAGGACGTCGGCTTTGCGCCAGATGATGGAAGGATTGCAATATTCAATGAAAGAGCCGATCCTGCGCGCCCTCCTTGTCACTATTGGCGTAACCGGTTTGTTCACTACGGCCTGCATGACGCTCTTTCCGGCTTGGGCAGTTGTCGTTTTGCATGGCGATGCAACGACCAATGGGTGGTTGCAATCTGCTCGTGGTGTCGGCGCGCTGCTCGGTGCACTGACCATTGCCGCATTGGGCCGCTTCAATTGGAAAGGACGGCTTTTGACAATCGGGGCACTCTTCTTTCCCCTGGCTCTGATTGTCTATGCCCTAATGACCTGGATACCGCTTGCGCTCTTGGCGTTAGTCGCAGCAGGGTGGGGGTTCCTAATGCTTTCAAACATGGCAGGTACGCTGCTTCAAATGTTGGCGCCGGAAGAGCTGCGCGGGAGAGTAACGAGTGTGTACTCACTGGTCGCCTTTGGCACCTTGCCCATCGGGGGATTGTTGGCTGGCGTATTGGCCGGACAAATAGGGTCGCCTCTTACTGTTATGGGTGGTGCGGTTGGGATGCTGTTATTTGCAATTGGCTTATACATCTTTGTCCCTCAATTCCGGAGAGTCGCATGAGTCAACGTTTGCCCTGTCTCATCAACGTTCATATTTGAGGCTGTCCGTCCCATCCGTTCAGCCTTCGGCCTGCCTGAGTTCGTCCACTTTCATCTGGTATAAACGGGGGGACCTTGACACAGCAAATCCCCTCTCCAGGGTAAATCCTCCCGCCCCGACAAAAGACTCCGTTCGTTGGAGTCTTTTTCATCCCTCGTGATGCGTGATCAACCGCTCGGCCCCTTCTGTTATAATTTTCCAACGATTCCCTATGCGCCAGCTGCAACGATTCTTTGAAATCCCTCAGGCGCCCCATAATTGGTTTGGGAGTGTCATCCTGTTTCCATTTCTGATCACCCGTGCGATCTGGATCCTGGTTGCATACTTTGTTTCGGGGAATTATCTATCCAATCCAACCTATTTGAATTATTTCAAACGCGGATATTTCCTGACGCGTGTTTTCCCGCTTGACATCTTCACCCGTTGGGATTCGAAGTGGTATTTCTCCATTCTCAAAACCGGTTATCAGGCTCCCGTCAATCTCAGCGCCATGTATAGCAATCTGGCATTCTTCCCGCTGTATCCGTATCTCGTCAAGAGCGTGGGATGGCTCGGTGTGAAATTGCCCGATGGCTTTTACATCCTGTTCGGGCTTTTGCTTTCCAACCTGTTCTTTCTCGCCTCTGCCGCACTGCTCTATCGTCTGGCGATCTCTTCCTTCGGCGGTGATGGAGATGCGGCAGGCCGCACGCTGACCCTGTTGGTGGTCTTTCCGGTCAGTTTTTTCTTTTCCGCATTTTATCCGGAGAGCCTGTTCCTGTTTCTGACGGTGCTCGGTTTTACACTTGCCCTGGAAGAGAAATGGTTTTGGACCGGAGTTTGTGCCGCACTGCTTATTGTCACGAAGCCCACGGGCATCATTCCCGTGTTTGCTCTGGCCTGGCTCTACCTGGAAAAGAAACAATGGAAGCTGCAAAATATTCGCCCGTCCATCCTATGGTTTCTGCTTGCGCCGATTGCATTATTCATGCATTTCTATGATCTGTATCGCGTGTCCGGTCAGCCCCTTGCCTTCCTCGATGCCATGACCGCCTGGGGCGGGATTCAGCCGGCCGCTTATTTGAATCCCTTCCAAAATCTGCTGGGCCGCGAATTGGACGTGTTCAAAATCGATCTGGCGCTGACCATCCTGTTCTTGATCTGCGGTCTTTATATTCTTGGGAAATGGAAGATTAAGGCGTACGGAGTTTATGCCGTGCTGATGATTCTTCTGGCATTATCCACGGGATTGTTGGTCTCGATCTCGCGCTATCTGCTGGTTTCTTTCCCGGTCTTTATTTTGCTCGGCCAGAAGCTCAAACGCCGCGAATGGTTCGATCTGGCGGCCGCGGTATTCTTTGCCCTGCAGGTGATTTACTTCGCGGGTTGGGTGAATTATTACTGGATAGCTTAATAGAGTCTGAAGCTCCCATTTGGCGCTTGCCAATCTAATCTGCTTCGATTATGCTTGTCGCTGGGAGTGGTTATGTCCCGGCGGGCTTCCTGGTCTTCAAAACCTGTGGCGGGTCGCGTTGCGGGCCGCGGTGGGTTCGACTCCCATCCACTCCCGCTCGATCCAGGTAAACGGATGGCGCTGCGAGAGCCGCCAGGCCCGGCGCGGCCCTCTTCTGTTTGCATGTAATTGCTGATTTGGCGATCCGCTGGTCTCCCTCCCGCGCCCTGCGCCTCGCCATGACCCGAGTCTAATAAGGTTCAAATGCCGATTCCTGAAATTGAAATTCTCAACAGCCTCGTCTCACGCGTTTTCCGAATTGAAGATTTCACCCTGGGCGATCCGGCCCAGGGTCCGATCGCGCGTTACCGTGGACGTCTGATCACGGAAGATTCTGTTTCCGCCTATGACCAGCTGGCGGACTCCCTGAAACCATACGATATCACCCCCTTGTTCCGTTTGGATCACGGCCAACAGCTGGTCTTTCTCGCACCGAAGAAGCCCGATCCCAAGCCGACGCGTGTATCCGTCAACCTGGTTCTTTTCATCCTCACTGTGTTGAGCGTGATGCTGGTCGGCGCGGAACAACAGATCGCTCCGACCCTGCCCGGAATCCTGGGACAGGTCATTGCCATTCTGGAAACGCTGCTTTCCGGCTGGCCCTACGCCCTGAGCATGATGTCCATTCTGCTGGCTCATGAGTTCGGTCATTACTTTATGAGCCGACATCATCGGACCGCGGCGACCTTGCCGTATTTTATTCCCCTTCCATTTTCTCCGCTTGGCACGCTGGGCGCCGCAATCCTGATGCAGGGCACGCCCAAGAACAAACGTGTGTTGTTCGATATTGGCGTGGCGGGACCCCTGGCCGGGATCATCGTTGCCATCCCGATCCTGTTCTATGGACTTTCTCTTTCCCACCTTGCGGTCATTGCGCCGGTCAATGGTTTGATCGAAGAGGCAGGGAATTCGCTGTTATATCTGCTCGCCAAATATTCCATGTTTGGCAAACTTCTGCCGGCGCCCGCCAGCCTGCACGGAATGTCATTCGGCGCCTATTGGCTGCGATACTTCTTCACTGGCCAGCCGGTCCCCAACGGCGCCACCGATGTCATGGTCAGTTCGATTGCCTTCGCCGGCTGGGCTGGATTGCTTGTCACCGCGCTCAATCTGATTCCCGCCGGCACATTGGATGGCGGCCATTTGATCTATTCCTTGTTTGGCGATCGAGCCGCAAAACTGTTCCCGTTTATTTGGGGGGCGTTGATCCTCCTGGGCTTCTTCTGGAATGGCTGGTGGATCTGGGCCGTGCTTTTGCTCTGGCTGGGACGCGTTCATGCTGAACCGCTCGATCAGATTACGCAGCTTGACTCCCCGCGCCGTGCCGTTGCGGTGCTGGTGATCCTCATATTCATCCTGACATTCAGCCCGGTGCCGTTTGCCGTATTCGGCGGATTATGATTTTTCGCCGCAGCTTTTCAATTTCATTCTTGTTCCTGCTTGTAGCCTGTCAGCCCGTCCCAGATCTTTTGACGGCAACGCCCTCGCCCCGGGCCCGGGCGACGCCTCAGCCGACGAGCACTCCACAGGCGGTCAGCAAGCTTGGGGTTTCGGAAGGGTCGCTGAAAGGGATCACGATTCAAGTCTGGCAGCCGTGGTTCGGCGTCGAAGCGAATTTATTTCAGCTGCAAGTGGACGAATTCAATCAAACCAATCAATGGGGGATCATCGTTCAGTCCACCAGCCAGCTCGATTACAACGAACTGTTCCAAAGTGTCGGAACGTCCCTGTCGGCCAACAACGGTCCGCAACTTGTGGTCGGTCTGCCTGAATATGCCCTGGCCTGGAATGCAGATGACGAGGTGGTTGACCTGACGCCCTACGTGAACGATCCAAAATATGGATTGAGCGATTCAGACATAAAGGATATTCCATCCGTCTTTTGGGATCAGGATGAAGTGGGGGGCGTGCGATTGGGCATTCCGGCGGAACGTTCCGCGCGTTACCTCCTTTACAACGTCAGCTGGGCGCACGAACTCGGGTTTAACTCCGCGCCCGTCACTGCCGACGATTTTCGCAGGCAGGCCTGCGCGGCGCACGCCACCCTGCTGGCTGACAAAGATAGATCGAACGACGCGATGGGCGGATGGCTTGTGGACACCCAGGCGATGACCGCCCTCTCGTGGCTGGCGGCGTTCGGCGGCGGCGTGCTCGCGGGGAATAATTACCATTTTTTGACGCCGAACAATATTGCCGCATTCAGCTTTGTGAAACAACTGTACGGCGACGGCTGTGCCTGGTCAACCTCCGATCCGTCCGGCGTATACGAGGCGTTCGCAGACCGCAAGGCATTGTTCTCGACCGCGAGTCTCGAAGAATTGTCCGATCAATCACGCGCCATGGCGGCAGCGGATAATTCCGATGAATGGACGGTGCTGGCTTTTCCAGGCAGCTCGCAAAGTGGATTGTACATTTATGGCTCATCCTATATTGTCTTGAAGTCCACGCCTGAACAGCAGTTGGCTGCGTGGCTTTTCGTGCACTGGATGTTCTCTCCCGAGAATCAAGCCAAATGGGTCGACGCCTTGGGCTTCTTTCCGCTGCGGGCCTCGTCCCTGGATCTGCTCAAGGACTACAGCAATAGTCATCCCCAGTGGAACGCGGCACTGGCCCTTCTGCCGAGCGCCGCGATCCAGCCGCAACTGGCTTCGTGGCGCGTTGTCCGCAGCATGTTGGGCGATGGCTTCTCGTATATGTTTCGCAGCGGCCTCGACAACCAACCTGCCATTGCATCCAACCAGCCGGCCGCGATTCTCAGCCAGATGGATTCGATTGCACGTGAGATTTCAAAGTGATCGCATTTCTACTTTTTTGTGCAGACCAATCCTTTAAGATAAGCCGCCTCGGGAAAATGGAGCAGTACCGGGTGATCGGACGCCTGTGAAAGATGCTCAATGATCTGGGCCTCGGCTCCCGCATCGAGCGCGGCGGAGGCCACGATTTTTTGGAACAGTCCCGCCTCGACTCCGCCTGAGCAGGAAAAAGTAAACAGGATTCCATTGGCCCGCAGCAGCTTGAACGCCAGCAAATTGATATCCTTGTATCCGCGCGCCGCCTGCTGGGCCTGCGCGGCGGTCGGGGCAAACTTGGGCGGATCGAGGATGATCATATCGAACGTGCGCGCCTCATCGCGGAGCTTCCGCAGGACCTGGAACACATCGCCCTGCAGGAATTGCACTTTCTCAAGGGGCAGTCCATTCAGCTCAATATTTTGACGGGCAGTCGTCAATGCTTCGGATGAAGCGTCCACCGCCAGAACCGTCCTGGCAGCACCCGCCACTGCATTAACGGTAAATCCACCCGTATAGCAAAAACAGTCCAGCACCTCTTTCTCTTGTGCCATGGCGCGTACGCGTTGACGATTGACCCGCTGGTCCAGGTAGAAACCGGTTTTCTGGCCGCGTTCAAGGTCAACGTGGAATTTCAGGCCGTGTTCGGTAATCGTGATCCGGGGATCGGGAAGCGCGCCGCGTAAGATTCCCACGCGCGGCGCCAGGCCTTCGAGCTCGCGGACATCCGCATCGGAGCGTTCGTAGATATTTCTTGAGCCGGTTTCTTCCAGCAGAATATCGGCAATGGTTTCTTTCCAGTATTCGGAACCGGCGGTCAGTGACTGCAGGACGAGGTGATCCGCATAACGATCCACGATGAGGCCGGGCATTCCGTCGGCTTCGGCGTAGATCAAACGAACGGCATTTGAATCTTGGGCATGGAAGATAGAGCTGCGAGTGTCCAGTGCGGCGCGGATCCGTTTGCGAAAGAATTCCCGATCAACGCTTTCATCCTCAAACGTCCAGACCCGAACGCGGATCTGCGAGCGAGGCGAGTAGGCGCCGCGGGCCAGAAAGTCGCCTTTCGATGAGACAACATCCACCGTCGCGCCCGGGGCATCGTCCGGACCGGCACGGCCATTCCGAAGGGCCGACCCCTGCGCGACGCCCTCGACCGCACCGGAGAAGATCCATGGGTGGCGGCGAAGCACGGATTTTTCGCGACCTGGCTTGAGGATCACAGCGGGCATGCCTGGAGTCTATCACACGTGGTATGATGCTCGAAGAATGAACAATTTTGCACCGGAGGGATCCTGATGATCGATTTCGCTTCTGAGTTCGGAGGGGCCGTCAAACGCCATCTTGACGAGGACTACTTCATCTGGCTGACCACCGTGGACTCCAAGCTCCGGCCCCAGCCCCGGCCCGTGTGGTTTATTTGGCAGGAAGGTTCTTTTCTGATCTTCAGCGAGCCGCAGGCCCATAAGGTCCGGCATGTGACGGAGCATGCGCACGTCGCATTGCATTTCAATACCGCGGATGCAAAAGCCGAACAGGATGTCATTGTGTTCGCAGGAACGGCAATCATTGATTCGACCCTGCCCCCCGCCCACCAAATCCCCGCCTATTTGAAAAAATACAGGACCGGCATCAAAGACCTGGGAATGTCGCTCGAAGAGTTTGGCGAAAAATATTCGGTGGCAATCCGGGTCCAGTCCATATCGGTCAGAGGCTGATCAGGCCAGCCTCCGCTTCAGGGCCCCCCGGCCCGGCATTTGGGAAGGAGACAGGACAGCCGGGGCGAATTTTGGGCGCGCTGTGGTATCATCGCCGCTTATGTTGAAACCCGTGCGCTGGAAAACATTCGTCCGTGACATGCTGGTCATCCAGGTCGGTTTTGCCCTGTTCGGGCTATCGATTGCGATGATGATCCGCGGCAATCTCGGCACCGCGGCCTGGTCGGTGTTCGAGGTGGCCATGGCGCATATCTTGCGGGTTACGCCGGGGACCATGACGGTCGCCGACGGGTTTATCGTGCTGGTCTTTGCCATGCTGATGCGCGAACGGGTCGGCTGGGGGACGCTGGCGAACATACTCACGATCGGCCCGTGGGAGGATTTGTTCCTGTATTTGATCCCCTCATTAAAAAATGACCTGGCCCTGCAGATCACGATGCTGCTCGGCGCGATTTTGATTCAGGGCATTGCCAGCGCAATCTACATCGGCGTGGACGCGGGGGCGGGTCCGCGTGACAGCCTGATGCTGGCGATCCACCGTACCTGCGGGATCACCATCGGCTGGGCGCGCGCAGCCATCGAAGTCAGCATCTTCCTGCTGGGCTGGGTTCTTGGCGGCCCGGCCGGGATCGGGACCCTGGCATTTGCGTTATTCATCGGCCCTTCGGTGCAGAGTTCCTTCAGGATCTTTAAAGTCCGGCCGCATGGACCGGTCGGCGCGGAAGAAGGAACGGATTAGGGCTTTGCGCCGCCCGCGCAAGAAAACCGCGGCCGATCGGGCCGCGGTCTGTGCTCAGATGATCCCGATTTGTTTTCCGGCCGTGGCGATCACATCAATGGCATGTTCGATGTCGCCGGCCTCATGGGCGGCGGTGACCGTGGCGCGCAGGCGTGCCAGGCCTTCCGGCACGGCCGGCGAAACGACCGGCAGGACAAACACGTCATGGTGCTGAGATTCGCGGGTCATCGCAAACGCCTGTTCGTCCGAGCCGCACAACACCGGGACAATCGCGGTGGTGGTCAGCAGGGTATCGAAGCCCGCAGATTTGAGTCCGTTGATGAACAGCTGCGAATTGTGATTCAATTTCTCGATGCGCCACGGTTCATCGAGAATCACTTTAAAGGCTTCGTTGGCGGCCGCCGTTTGAGCGGGCGGAAGCGCGGCAGAGAAGATATAGGCGCGGCTGGCATGACGCAGGTAATTGATCAAATCTTTTTTGCCGGCCACGTATCCGCCCACCGACGGGATCGTCTTGCTCAACGTTCCCATCTTGATGTCCACCACGTCGTCGAGACCGAAATGTTCCTCGATGCCGCGTCCGGTCTTGCCCAGCACGCCGACCGAATGCGCTTCGTCCATCATGAGATAGGCGCCGTACCTCTTGCAGATGGCGGCCATCCGGGGCAGGTCCACCACGTCGCCATCCATCGAGAAGACCGCGTCGGCGATGACCAGCTTCGCGGCGCCATCCCCGATCTGCTGAAGCCGATGCTCCAAATCCTCCATGTCATTGTGTTTGAAGCGGCGGAATTCTGCGCCTGACATCAGGCATCCGTCCACGATGGAAGCGTGATTCAATTTATCGGAGATCACATAGTCGCCGCGTCCCATCAACGTTGAGATAACGGTCAGGTTGGTCGCGTACCCCGAAGTAAAGGTCACTGCCGCTTCGGCGTGTTTGAAATGTGCGATGGTCTCTTCGAGTTCATCGTGAATGGTCAATGAGCCGGCCAGGGAGCGGACGCCGTTGGTGCCCGTGCCAAATTTGTCAATCGCTCTGCGCGCGGCTTCGTTGATGCGCGGATGGTTGAGCAGACCGAGATAGCCATAGGATGCATACATTCCCATTTCATGTCCATGCACCAGTACCTTGGCCCCGCCGCGCAGTTCCTGGATGGGCTGGTTGTAGAAGTACAGGTCATTGGCCTTGGCCGAGGCGACTCGCTCAGTGAAAACCCTGATGCGCCGCGAGACCGCATCATCCGTGTCGAAATCCATAATTGGCTCCTAAAATAACTCGGGCAAGTTTAGCCCTTTGGGGATGAACTGTCAAACACGTTCAAATACCATCAGCGGGATGCGGCGCGCGGTCATCTTTTGATATTTCAGGTAGGGTGGATGATGCTCGACCGCGAATTTCCACAGCCGGTCGTATTCCTCGCCCTCCGCTTCGCGGCTTTGGACGTCGATCCGTTTCCCTTTGACTTCAAGCGCGGCGCGCGGCTGTTTCTTTAGATTCAAATACCAATCGGCGTTTTGATCTTTTCCCCAGTTCGAGGCGACGATCAGGTATTTGCCTTCATGATCGAAATAGGCGATCGGGATGACGCGTTCCTGCCCCGACCTGCGTCCGGTCGTATGCAAAAGCAAGATCGCCTGCGCGCCGAGATTGCTTCCAATTCGTCCGTGACTACTATGGAGCAGAAAGGCGTGGAACGCCATGAACCATCTGATAAAAATATCTTTCATTCTTCCCTTGCAGGACCTCGTGAGATCACTCCGCTCCCCAAGATGCGGCAGCCCATTTGTCAGATACGATATTCTATTCGAAAACCCGCCGTCTGCAAAATGTCCGGCCTGTGGCCGGCGGATCTCTGAAAAACGGGGCGGATTGGTCATGGGTCCGCTCGTCATTATTTCACTGCGTGGGATCGGGCGGCAAATTCAAACTCCAGGGTGTTCCGGCGGCCGTTGATCCGCATGACCCAAAGAGCCCTCACGCAACGTTCTGCGCCGGATGGGACGAGCGCTGGAAACATGTTTTCACTTCAAAGAGCCCGAGAGATTGATCCTGGGGATTTCCCTGCCCGGCGGCGGCCTGCCTGGGCCGATGAATCGCCCAGGGAGCGGGATGCCGGGGGTCTGTTCCGGCCTGTCTTGATTCGATTACTGGAAATTCCGAACTGGCGTCTCGGAACTTGATCGGCACAACCAGCGAAAAGCATTTTGAGAAGGAATGGACCCGGCCGGATCCACACCACGCTTCAGCGAAATCGCCGGGCTCTGCCCTTAAAGGCAGGACCCGGCAGCTGGATCAGGCTCCCCGTTCTCCCGTTATTCGGCCAACTTTCTCAACGCTGCCTCATCGATGATCTTCACGCCCAGCGACCGGGCCTTCTCGAACTTCGAGCCCGGTTCCGCGCCGCGCACAAGATAACTCGTCTTGCTGCTGACGCTGTCGGTCACTTTTCCGCCGTTCGCTTCGATGAACTCCTTCACCCCCTGGCGTGACAACGTTGGGAGCGTGCCGGTGACGACGAAGGTTAATCCGCTCAATCGCCCTTGGGCCGAGGCATGCTTGGCTCCCGGATCCGACCCGGGCCATAAACCGATGGTTTTCAGCTTCTTCAGGATTCTTTGATTGGCGGGGCGCTTGAACCAATCCACGATGGCTTCGGCGATATTTGGGCCGATGCCTTCGATCTGCTGCAGATCATCCGCGCCGGCTTTGGAGAGCGCCTCCAGATTTCCAAAGTGATTTGCAAGGTCGCGCGCCGAGACTTCTCCCACGCCACGGATTCCCAACGCCGTGATCAAACGCGGCAAGGATTGATTCTTCGAGGCGGCGATCGCCGCCAGCAAATTATCCGCGATCTTGCCCGGCGGCTCCTTTTCGGTCTTGCGATCCTTCTTTGTGACAGCCTCCAGAATGGCTGCGCGCGTCAGCGTGTAAAGATCCGCAACGTCCTTGATCGCACCCGTATCAATCAACTTCTCGACGATCTTGAATCCCAGCCCATTGATGTCCATCGAGCCGCGCGAGACGAAATGCTCGATGTTTCTCTGGAGTTGGGCGGGGCAGGCCGCGTTGACGCAGTACCAGGCCACCTCGCCTTCGAAATGTTCAACGGGTTGTCCGCACACCGGACAGATCCGCGGCGGCTTGTACTTTCTTTCCCCCCCGGTGCGCACATCTGCCACCGGTCCGATCACATACGGAATCACCTCGCCGGCCCGTTTGACCAGCACGCGGTCGCCGACCCGAATGTCTTTCTCGGCGATGTAATCGAAGTTGTGCAAGGTGGCCCGCTCGACGACCACGCCGTTGATCTCAACCGGCTCCAGCACGGCATTGGGAATCAAGACCCCCGTCCTGCCTACACTGACGCGGATCTCCAGCAATTTGGTGGTCACTTCGCGCGCGGGGAACTTGAACGCAGTTGCACCGCGTGGATCTTTCCCGACGAATCCCAGTTCGGCGGCCAGGTTCAAATCGTCAATCTTGATGACCATGCCGTCGGCTTCGTATGCCAGTTCATCGCGGCGCGTATTCCAGGATTCCGTGTAGGCAATCGCAGATTCAATATCATTGAACCGTTGGGCAACATCGGTCACCGGAAAGCCGAGCAGCTTCAAATATTCCAGCAGCTCCCATTGCGAGGCGGGTATCTTTCCACCTTCGGAATAAACGATCTGATACACGAGCAAGGTCAAGGGCCGCGAGGCGGTCAATGCCGGATCAAGTTGTCGCAGGGAGCCAGCGGCGGTGTTGCGCGGATTGAGATAGGTTTTCTCTCCGGCTTCTTCAAGCTGCTGGTTGAGCTCCTCAAATTCCTTGATCGGGATAAAAGCCTCGCCGCGCACGACCAGATATCTTGGGACGCTGACCGGGGCCGACCTGTCGTCGAGGGGTATCTTCAGCGGAATGGCCTTCACGGTGCGCAAATTGGCCGTAATGTCTTCGCCGACTTCGCCGTCGCCGCGCGTCGCGCCCTGGACGAAGACTCCCCCGCGGTAATGCAAAACAACGGACAGGCCGTCAATCTTTGGCTCGACCACGAATTTCGCGGAGGCCACCCTCTCATCCAGTCTGAGAACGCGTTCATACCAGGCGCGCGCCTCGCCCGCACCGAACGCGTTGGAAAGACTCAGGATCGGGGCGGGGTGGCGGACCTTCTCAAAACGGTCCGCCGCCTTGGCTCCGGCGCGTTGCGTCGGCGAATCGGGCGTGACCCAATCCGCGTGCTCCGCCTCGATCCGCTTCAACTCGTTCAGCAGCTGGTCGTATTCGGCGTCGCTGATGAGCGGCGCATCGAGCACGTGATACCGGTAATTATGAAAGTGGATCTGCGATTTCAGATCCGCATAGCGCGTCCGCAGGGATTCGTTGGCCATGCTGAAATTATAGCGCAATTGACATATGGTTGGTCTCGTCGTAAACTGACATCATGCCCAAACGATCTCCGGGATTGAGCTCTTTTAGCCTGCTCGATCTGCCGCCCGCGGAGCAGGCCGTCTTAAAGTTCCTGCTTCGCCGGGACACGGTGACTGAATCGGTATTGCGGGCAGAATTGGGGAAGAACCGATTCAGCGATGCGGAGCTGAACCTCGCGTTGGAATATCTGGAGAAGCAGGGCTGGCTTAAAAAGACTCTGATCGGGGATAAAGCGGTTTATTCGATCGCACTGGGGCAGCGCGGCGCCACCGGCCTGGCTGAATTGAATTTGCACCGGCGCGCCTCCACTTCCTCCCTGACTTCTGTCGTCCATATGCTGCAGTCGTTGGAAGGAATCGCGGAGCCGCAGGCCGTGCCTGAGGCGCGCGGCGCCATCCTTTCGGTTTTGATCGCGCTGGCGGTTGTCAACTCGTTTGTGCTGGGGGTTTTGGATGTCACTGCCATCTCCGGCTTTGTCACGCAGCTGGGCACGCGAAATTTGCCTTGGCTTTGGATGGCGGAGATGGTCGTTGGCCTGGTGATCTCCGGAATCTATTTGCGCATCATTGATCGCCTGTCGCGTCCTTTGATGATGAAAATTGTGCTGGGTCTCCTGGTTTTTATCTACACCGTCATTTTTGGGTTGTTCATCGTGGGCGTCCCAACTCAATTTCTTTATCCGCTCGTTTATCTGGTATATTCCCAGCAGGTCATTATATTTCCCATCGTCTTTTGGAACCTGGCCAGCACCTTTTATTCCATGGCGCAGGCCCGCCACAGCTTTCCGATCCTGGCCTCCGGGGAAATGATTGGAAACCTGATCGGTTACGCCGTTTTCAGCCTGCCCGGGCTGGCGGGTCTCGAGGATGTGGAACGGTTCATTGCGGCGCATCCCTCGATGTTGGTCGGGATCGGGGCGGGGCTGTTAGCGGCAAGCCTCGGGCTGGTACTGATTGCGCTGCGCGGGCCGTCTGACAAGGTACAAAAACCATCCAGGGAAAGAATCGATATTCTGCGGGATATTCGCGATGCGTATGAAACCATTCGGGCCATCCCGCTTTTCCGTTATCTGTTCGTGACCATGACCCTGGTCTGGGTGGTGCTGACGGTTCTGTGGTATCAGTTCTATACGGCACTCGATCAAATCAGTTCCAGTCCGGACAAATTCTCAACATTCTATAGCCTTTTCGGGATCGCGCTGGTGCTGGTACCGTTGATCCTGCAGTGGATCCTGGTCTCGGCCCTTATACGCCGCATCCCGCCGCGCGATGTGGCACTCGGCATTCCCGCTGTTTTGATCGCGACTCTGATCTTTTCCATTGCCCTGCCGCTACCGGTGATCGCAGTCGGAGCCATTTTCTTTCCCATCGTCCTGGATAAGGCGTGGGATACACCGGTCTTCCAGACCCTCCAAAATCTCATCCCCGAAGACCGGCGCGGCCGGGTCAGCGCGCTGTTGAATAATTACACGTATGCATTTGGAACGATCGGCGGGGGCTTGCTGGTCGTGGTGGTATTGGTGATTGGCAATGGCCTCCTTTGGACTTCAAGCTCAATTCAGCAGATCACGCTGATGTTGGCTTTCTTTGCCGCGCTGGGCGCGGTCACGGCCGCCTTGTGGGTGCGCGCCACATACGATGACAGCATGTTCTCGTGGCGGCTGACGCGGCGCCAGCGCACCGATTTATTGGATAAGATAAAATAATCCCCCCGCCCCTTTCAGTCATCAATCTTCTTCCAGATATCAGGCCGCAGCCTGGTCATCGGACGCGTCGCGGCGGACAGGCGGGTCTCATAAAACGTGTCTGTTTCGCTTGTAAATGCCGAGACAAAGAAAAGATGTCGTTCCACAAGGATGGAGATGATCTGTTGGGCCTGCTCGCGTTCGGCCCCCAGCAGCTTTGAAAAATCCGTGAGCGAAATTCGGCCAATCCGGATGGCCTGGCTGAGGGAGGAACGCAGCGGTTCCGAAAAAACAACCACGTCAGACGGGCGAATGTCTTCCTGGCCAACCCTCAGTTCCTGCAAAGCCCGCTCAAACTGTTCCTTGTTCACTCAGCTCTGCCTGAAAAACACTGCGGCACCCCGCAAAATCCATCAGCCCTGAAGTTCCGCCACAACTGCCTTATAGCCTTGTGTGACCGGATGGTCCGGATATTTCAAGGAAAAGATGCCGGAAGAAGCCAGGGTCATCATTTCATCCGAATGCGGGAGCACGGCCGAAACCCTGACTTTGTAGGTTTGTTCCACGCGGGCGCGGACATCGTCGAGATCGAAGGCTTGAGGTACCTTGTTGACGACCATCAGCATCTTGGGTACATCGAGTTTACGCGCCACGTCCACCGTGACCGCCGTGCCCTGGTAATCCTGCTGATCCGGGCGCATAATAATCACCAGCGCGTCCGAGATCGCGATCGAAAGAAGCGTCTCTTCGTTGAGACCCGGATGCGTATCGATCATCAGATAGTCCAACCCCATCTCGTTAACCACATCGCGGAAGCCGTCGTTAAGCAGGCCGACATCATACCCTTCGCGCAGGATCCGGGCGATCTCGCCCGCTTTGATGCTCGACGGGATCAGGAATATCTGACCCTTGACCTGTGTGCCGAGGTGGCCGGTCACATCATGGGCACAATCCTTGATGGCGCATTTGCCCCATAAATAATCATTAAGCGAATGACCCATCTCCGATTCATCGAGATTGAAAAGGATATGAATGCCGGGCGATTGAATATCCGTATCCACCACACCGACGCGGGCCCCGTTCATCGCCAGCAGACTTGCCAGATTGGCAGTTGTATTGGATTTGCCGGTCCCGCCCCGAAACGAATGCACAGAAACGATCTTCGACATCTTGCCTCTCCGTGGTTCAGAATGAGTCGAACGATTTCATGGTGCGCATTATAGCCCAATTGGCACAAAAATCAAATCCCCCCTTGCTTATCCAAAATCTATGTTATATTACGCCTGCCATTCCGTCCTCGTTCGTTTAATCACAAGCAAAATGCCATTGCAACCCCTTTTCATAATCCTTAAACACTAAGTTGTTGGAAAACATTTCCATGCCAGCGCACTCTGCCGCAAGCGATGAACTCCTGATCCAGAGATTCAAAGACGGCAATTCCGACGCCTTCAATGCTCTTTATGAACGGCACCTCGCTTCTGTTTACAATCGCGTTCGCTATGTAGTTCCTGAAGAGGAGGTCGAGGATATTACGCAAGAGGTCTTCATTGCCGCAGTCAAATCGCTTCATTCGTTCCGCGGCGAAGCCCAGTTTGGCACCTGGCTTCGCACCTTAACAAATTATAAGGTGGCTGAATATTACCGAAAGCGCAATCGCAAAGGAGAAGCACCGCAGGTGGCACTCTCGGAAGCCGCGCTGCGCGCCGAAGATAACCAGGCGAAAATGGTGGAAGAGCGCATCACCCTGCGCAAAGCCCTTAACCAGATTTCCGCGCCCTATCGGGAAGTAATCCTGCTGCGCTTCGCGGAAGGGTTGCAGTTTAATGAAATCGCAGAACTGACGGGACAGAACCTCGAAGCCACAAAATCGCTTTTTCGTCGAGCCATATCTGCTCTGCGTTCTCAACTGGATGACTCAAAATGACCGAATCCGTGCAATTCACAAAAAAACAGGATGATGTGCTGGCCGACTTTACCAATCACATTTTGGACGGGAAACCCTTGCCGGCACGCGCCTCTGATCTTTCCGAGGCATTGGGCGGCCTCGAAGAGACGATTCTGCGCCTGAATCGAGCCTTTCCTCCACAAGCCCTGGCGGAAAAAACCATGAAGCGCATGCAATTGGATTTCAAGATCCGCAGGCAAAGAACCGCCCCCCCGGCGCGTCCGGCCTTTTGGTGGCCTCAGCAGACTCTTCAGCGCCTGGTGCTGGCTCTGGCCGTTATTGTCGTCATCGCGGTGCTCGTGATCATCTCGCTGTTTGTATCAGGGAGCGGCGGTCTCCAGGCCAGCGCAGGTCTTCATCCTCAAAGCATTGTCCTGTCTGTTTTCCTGATCGGCGGCGTTCTTCTTCTGGCCTTCTGGTTGGGACGCCGCAAATAGCCAATTCAAGAACCGAATGCAATTGGTCCAGACTTGGAAGGAGGAACTTGGTTGCTAGATGATGTTACCAATCGAAAGAGCGTATTTCTGACATGCCCACGATCAACTTTTAGAAAAGGAGAGAGATAGTCCATGAAGACTCTAAATCAAAAATGGGTAAGAAAATTCCTTACCTTGCTTGCTGTGATTTTGATCCTTTCGATGTTGCTTACGGCCTGTGGTGCTATAACCAACCCGGGCGCCGGCAGTGCTGGCCAGGGCCATGGACAGGGGAATGGCCAAGGCAACGGCCAGGGCAACGGCAACGGCCAGGGCAACGGCAACGGCAACGGCCAGGGCAACGGCAATGGCAAAGGCCAGGGCAACGGCCAAGGCAATGGCCAGGGTAATGGTTACGGCAACGGCCAGGGCAACGGCAACGGCCAGGGCAATGGCAATGGCCAGGGTAATGGCAATGGCCAGGGTAATGGTTACGGCAACGGCAACGGCCAGGGCAATGGCAACGGCCAGGGCAATGGTTACGGCAACGGCCAGGGCAACGGCAATGGCCAAGGCAATGGCCAGGGTAATGGTTACGGCAACGGCCAGGGCAATGGCAATGGCCAAGGCAACGGCCAGGGCAATAACTTCAACCAGAACAACGGCAACGGCCAAGGCAACGGCCAGGGTAGCGGCCAAGGCAACGGCCAGGGCAACAACTTCAGCCAGAATAATAAAGGCAATGGCCATGGCCAAGGCAATGGCAACGGTGGAAATAATAATGGCAATGGCATGATGTGCGGTGGCTCCAACAGCAATGGCAACGGTGGCAAGCGGCCGACCGGCGGCAATGTATGCCCTCCGGGGTACCATGGCGAGCCGCCTGGATCGGGCAACTGCGTTCACAACGGGGGCGGTGGAGGAAATTGTGGGCAGAACCAGTCCAACAATACTGGCAACGGCGCCGGCAATGGTGGAAACGATAACGGTTTAGGAAATAAAGGGAGCTGCAATCCCACGCAACCTCCGCTCATCGTTATCCCTTCTGCGACCAAACCTTCCAACCCTCAACCGACCAGCACGCAGCCTCCGTCGACCCAGCCTCCGTCGACCCAGCCTCCCGCGACCCAGCCTCCCGCGACCCAGCCTCCGGCGACCCAGCCTCCGTCCACTCCTCCGCCTCCTCCCATCACGCAGGTGAATCCGGGGCCCGCTCCGGTTTGTCAGAACTGGATCATGTTCCACTCGTTCCGCACGGGCAGCTTGCAGATCTTCCGTCTAAACGGCGTCGAGGGCCAATCTGGCGCCCAGTTGATCGATTTGTCGAACAGCACCGCTATGGATTCCCGTCCCTCGCGCTCGCCCGATGATTCGATGGTTGTCTTCCAAAGCAACCGGAACGGCAACGTGGAATTGTATTTGACCGACAGCGAAGGCAAGAATCAAACCCGCTTGACAACGACCACCGCGAATAACATCAACCCCATGTTCGGGCCGGATAACCAGTCGGTCGTCTATCAGAGCGATCGCAACGGAAACTGGGACATCTATCTCCTGAATGTGAAGACCG
>DATJBI010000021.1:0-22050 GCA_035515435.1 Anaerolineales bacterium | reverse complement strand
CCGCCTTGCTGATCTCTTCGAGGGCAAGCACATAGGAGAGGGTATCCAGGCCGGCGCCGCCATATTCCTCCGGAACTTCAATTCCCATCAGGCCCAGCGCCCCCATTTTCTTGACGGTGTCATATGGAAACTCGCCGCTCTCATCGAATTGGGCTGCGATGGGCGCGATCTCTTTTTGTGCGAAGTCTCGGGTCGTATCTCGAATCATGAGGTGTTCGCTGCCCAGGGGAAATAAAGCGTCGCTCATCCTTGCCTCCGAAAAAGAAGTAATGCGATTATACCGCTAGGTGATACAATCACGTCAGAGAATTGGAGGGCCCCCCTGTGAAAATACTGATCTCCTGCGATATGGAAGGGATCACCGGCGTCACGAACTGGGATCAGGTTACGCCTGGCCATCCTGAATATGGCCGCTTTCGCCAGCTGATGACCGGCGATGTCAATGCCGCGGTGCGCGGCGCGTTCGAGGCGGGTGCAGACGAAGTCGTCGTGGCAGATGGACACTCGAGCGGCTCGAATATCCTGATCGAGGAACTGGATCCGCGGGCCCGGTTGAACAGCGGTTCGCCTTCGCCGTTTGCGATGATGCAGGGCATCGATCAAAATGTGGATGGAGTATTCTTTATCGGTTACCATGCGCGGCAAGGTTCGCCCAACGCAATTTGCGACCACACCTGGTCGAGCACGTGTGTTGCCAATGTCTTCATCAACAACGAGCTGGCCGGTGAATATACGCTCAACGCGGCGCTGGCCGGGCATTTCGGCGTTCCGGTCCTGCTGATCAGCGGCGACCAGACGGCCTGCGCTCAAACCCGGGAGCAACTCGGCGCGCTGGAGACCGTGGTCGTCAAAATCGCAGCGGGGCGATACGCTGCGGAGTGTATCCCGCCCGATGTGACCGGGAAAATGATCCAGAGCGCCGCGGCGCGCTCGGTGCAGCGACTAAAAGAGAAGGCTGCCCCGCAACCCTACCTGATCGGCCCGCCGATCAGGACAAGCGTCGAGTTCCTTAAATCCGATATGGCCGATCGAGCTGTGTTGATGCCGGGGGTTGCCCGCCAGGGCCTGAAACTTTCTTTCTCGGCCGGCGATATGCCGAAGGCCTATGCCGCTTTTTGTGCACTGGTATCGCTATCGTATCCAAGATCCTGACGGCCGACCCACCGGACATTCCTGCTGAATTGAAGAGGTTTGTCAGCCCCGCAGCCGCGGAAGCTTTGAGGCGCCGGGCCGCCAAGCCTTCGAACGCGGTCGGCTTTCCCGTCCCGACCCTGTCCCCGACATTCACTTCCAACCTCTGATCCATGCCTGGGCATGGAACTGCCCGAATCCGGAATTCCGGAACGGGACAGCAGGACGCGCTTGCCGCTGATTCCCCGTCGCGTCCCCCTGGGGGGCAGGTCGGATTATCCTTTGCGCGGGTTAAGAAATAGGCCTATTTCCAAACGCGGCCCAGCGGGTGGCCGGCAGCCGTTCCGTGTCTGACGGGCGGGCCGGGGCGATCCGATCCCGAGGGCGACGCATGTGAAGACTCTCACGCAGATTCGGAAATGGGCAATTGACGGATTATCTGAACTCGCTATAATGTACCAATTATGAAATTTGCCCAGCTGACCTATTTGGAAGGAGGTGCACGCCCCGTCGTCCGATCCTCTTATTGAGCGAAATCAATCGTCCCAGAATCCAATTGAAGGAGAGAGAATGTCTTCCAAGTTTATTCTTAAACTGATGGCGGTTTTGATCGTGACCGGCATGGCACTGAGCGCTTGTGGAGGAGCTGCGACGCAGGCCCCTGCCGCGACTCAGGCTCCGGCTGCGACCCAGGCTCCGGCCGCGACCCAGTCAGCCTCGGCCACTTCGGCCCCCGCTGCCTTGAAAGGTGAGGGCGAGGTGGACATTATTGCCTGGGCCGGCTATATCGAGCGCGGCGCCAATGATCCGAAATATGACTGGGTGACCCAATTCCAGAAAGATACCGGTTGCACGGTCAAGGATACCATTGCCAACACCTCCGATGAAATGGTCTCGCTGATGAATCAGGGTGGTTATGACCTCGTTACCGCCTCGGGTGACGCCAGCCTGCGCCTGATCTACGGTGGGACGGTGCAGGAGATCGATATCAGCAAGATTCCGTCCTATACGACCAATGTGGATCCGCGCCTGCAGAACGCTCCGTGGCACACCGTGAACGGCAAACATTATGGCGTTTCGTATCAATGGGGACCGAATGTGCTGATGTATAACACCCAGGTTTTCCCAACCGCGCCGACCTCGTGGAATGTGATCTTCCAGGAAATGAACTTCCCGGACGGGAAATCCAATAAGGGGCGGGTGCAGGCCTATGCGGGCCCAATATATATTGCGGATGCGGCATTGTATTTGAAATACCACAATCCGGAATTGGGCATCTCCGATCCATATGAGCTGACGCAGCCTCAGTTTGACGCGGCCATCGCCCTGTTGAAGCAGCAGCGTCAGATCGTCGGTAAATACTGGAGCGACTACAGCACGCAGGTGTCCGATTTCACGAACGGCGGGTTTGTGGCGGCCTCCTCCTGGCCCTATCAGGTGAACCTGCTGGTGGGCGCCAATCCGCCTCAACCGATCGCCAGCACGATTCCGGTGGAAGGCGCGACCGGCTGGGCGGACACGACCATGATGTACGTTCACGCACCCCATCCCAATTGCGCTTATCTATGGCTTGAACACTCGATTGATCCAAAGGTCCAGGGCGACGTGGCCTCCTGGTTTGGTTCGAACCCGGCTGTCCCGGCCGGATGCACGGCCAGCACGTTACTCGGCCCCGACGGCTGCAAAGCCAACGGCTACGATACGTTCGACAAGATTGCCTTTTGGAAGACCCCGATCGCCGACTGCGGCAATGGGCAGAGCAACTGCGTCACCTATGATGAATGGGTCAAACAGTTCCAGGCCGTGGTGGGCGGCCAATAGTCAAATTGTTCGATTTGCTAACCGCGCCGACTTGAATCGGCGCGGTTAGCTCCAGGTGAGGCCCGATGAACAGTGAGGTTGCTGTCGTCTTTCAAAACGTCAGCCGCGTGTTTTTCGTCCGGCCGGGCGATCCAACCGGGGGCGTACGGGCGGTTGACGATATTACTCTTGAAATTCGCAACGGAGAATTCTTTTCATTGCTCGGCCCCTCAGGCTCCGGGAAAACAACCAGCCTGCGCATGATCGCGGGTTTTGACCGTCCCAGCTCCGGCAAGATCTTTCTGTACGGGCAGGATGTCTCCGCGCTGCCCCCTTATGAACGCGATGTCAATACGGTCTTTCAGGATTATGCCCTGTTTCCCCATATGACGGTGGGCCAGAACGTGGCCTACGGCCTCATGATCAGGAAGGTGCCGAAGACCGAGCGTGACAGGCGCGTCGCCGATATTCTCGACCTGGTCCGTCTGGGCGGTTTTGCCGCACGCAAACCGTCCCAGCTTTCCGGCGGACAACGTCAGCGTGTGGCATTGGCGCGCGCCCTGGTGAACCACCCGCGGGTCCTTCTGCTGGATGAGCCGCTGGGCGCGCTCGACCTGAAGCTCCGCCAGCAGATGCAGGTGGAGCTCAAAGCCATCCAGCAGCAGGTGGGGATAACATTCATTTACGTGACCCATGATCAGGAGGAGGCGCTGACCATGAGCGATCGGATCGCAGTGTTCAATCTGGGGCGGGTCGAACAGGTCGGGAGTCCGGCGGAGGTCTATGAACATCCGGCCACGCCGTTCACCGCGGGATTCGTCGGTGTATCCAACCTGGTGTCCGGGGAAGAAGCGAAGCGCATTACGGGTTCGCCACAACGATTCTCGATCCGTCCTGAAAAGATTCACCTGTCGAAACGGGGCGAAAGATTCGGTCAGGATATGTTCGCGGCAGACGGGAAAGTTCGTGATGTCGTTTACCTGGGCTTATACACGCGTTATCTGGTCGAACTGGAAGGCGGCGGGGACCTGGTCGTTGTGGAACAGAATCTTAAAACAACTTCTATGGATGTGATGCAAGTGCGCGGGCAGCCCGTGCGGCTGCTTTGGAAGAAGGAATTCGTGCGATACATGGAAAGCTGAAATGTTGAACCGAATCTCCACGTATTTTTATCTTCGCCCGCGGCTGATGCTGGCGCTGTTGCTGCTGCCGCCCTTGATCTGGTTCGTGGTGGTTTATGTCGGCTCGCTGGCTTCACTGTTGTTGAACAGTTTCTTTTACCTGAACGGTTTTACCGGACAGGTCGTCCACCAATTTACGCTGAAGACCTACGCCCAACTGTTTGAGCCCGCCAATCTTGCCATCTTCGAACGGACGACCATCATGGCGGCGCTGGTCACGCTGGCGGATGCGCTCATCGCGTTTCCGCTCTCTTACTACGTCGCGCGTTTTGCGTCGCGGCGCATGAAGACATTTCTGTATCTGGCCGTGACCTTGCCGCTCTGGTCGAGCTATTTGATCCGGGTCTATTCGTGGAATCTGATCCTGACGAAGGAAGGCATCGTCTCCTGGTTCCTCCAGATCGTTCGCCTGGATGGATTGCTGAATTGGTATTTGACCCTGCCCGTGGTGGGCGGGCCATCGCTTGCGGTCTCCGCAACCGGCGTATTCATCGTCTTTGCCTATATCTGGCTTCCTTATATGATTCTGCCCATCGAAACGGCGCTCGAACGTGTTCCCAAATCCCTGGTCGAAGCATCCGGCGATCTGGGCGCGAGACCCAACGAGACGTTCCGGAATGTGATCCTGCCCCTGGCGCTGCCCGGCGTGGTGGCCGGCTCGATCTTCACGTTTTCTTTGACGCTCGGTGATTTCATCGTGCCGACCTTGTTCGGAAATTCCAGTTACTTCATTGGCACGGCTGTGCTCTCCTATCAAGGGACCTCGGGCAATATTCCGCTGGCGGCGGCGTTCACGATGGGACCGATTGCCATCATGATTGTGTATCTATTGATCGCGCGCCGCTTGGGAGCGTTCGATGCCCTCTAGAAGAAAATCACCGGGTGCCCAACCGGCCGGCGAACGGGCCTCATGGTTCATCAGGCTGGGGGCGCTCGGAGCGCTGCTCTTTCTTCATATTCCACTGGCTTTGATTTTTCTGTATGCGTTCACCACGGAGACCGCGGCATATACCTTTCCACCGCCGGGCCTCACCTTGAAATGGTTCCCGCTGGCAATCGCGAATCCGGACATGTTGGCTTCGCTGCAACTCTCGCTGGAAGTTGCCGTGCTGGCAACCCTGGTGGCCCTGATCCTCGGAACATTGGCGGCTGCGGCCGTGTATCGCGGTACCTTCTTTGGAAAGGAAACGATTTCGTTCCTGCTGATCCTTCCACTTGCGCTGCCCGGCATTGTTACGGGGATTGCCCTGCGCTCAGCCATCGGCTTGATGCACATCCCCTTCAGCTACTGGACGATCGTCATTGGGCACGCGACCTTTTGTGTGGTCACGGTTTATAACAATGTCCTGGCACGCTTTCGCCGGACGGGCGGCTCTCAAGTGGAAGCTTCGATGGACTTGGGCGCCAATTCGTTCCAGACTTTTTGGCATATTGTCCTGCCCAATATGTCCAGTGCCCTGCTGGCGGGTGGCATCCTGGCCTTCTCCCTTTCATTCGATGAAGTCATTGTGACCACTTTTACGGCGGGTCAGCAGAAGACCCTGCCGATCTGGATCTTTAGCCAGATGTTGAAGCCGCGCAACCGCCCCGTTACCAATGTGACGGCGCTGCTGATCGTTTCGATCACGGCCATTCCGATCTTGTTCGCGCAGAGATTGATCAACCAATCCTCCGACACGGGCGAGACTCCGGAGTAAATTGTAGTAAAATGTGACGCTTATAGGAGCATCAGACAGAATTGTCCGCCTGCGCCGTTGCCGCGACATCTCTGTGCAGCGATTGCACAACCGCCGCCTGTTGAGGATCCACCCTCAGCGAGGCGGCGGGTGTAGTTAACGGGACTCAGCTTCGGGTCGCAGGCGAGGCGGCTGAATCGATCGTTGCCGAGGAGAAGATGTTTGTCATCCGTACCAGCCTCCAGCACAGTGCCATTCATGGGATCGGCGTGTTTGCGGACGAACCCATCCAGAAAGGCCAGCTCGTCTGGCAGTTTGACCCGCGCGTGGATATCCTCATCCCCCTGGAGGAGAAGCCCAGCTTTCCGCCCGCCATGCAGGATTATCTTTCCATGCTGACCTACATCGAAGAGGCGAGCGGACGAAAAATGATGGTGTTGTGCGCGGACAACGCCAAACATGTCAATCACTCGGACGATCCCAACCTTTTGGATACTCCCGACGGTTCGCAGGAGATCGCGGCCCGGGAAATTGCAGCAGGTGAAGAGTTGACCTGCAACTACTTCAGCTGTGATCTTGAGGCGGCCAGGAAACTCGGCCAGACTTAATTCACAAGGAGAAAAATGACCGGCAAATTCTTTTCTTATCTTTCGCCAAAGCTCGAAAATCGTCCCCACGCCATAAAGGGCGATTGCGGCGTGTTTGCCCGCGAACCGATCCATGAAGGTGAACTGCTGACTTTGTGGGGCGGAAAGATACTTGCCGCCGATGAGATTGACCACGAAATGGAGAATTTCACGCAGCAGGTCTTGCAGATCGAAGACGGGTTCTACTTGATGACTCCCGTCATGGAGCCATCCGACTGCTTCAATCATTCCTGCGATCCGAATGCCGGCATGAGCGGACAGATTGGATTGGTTGCGATGCGCGAGATTGAAGCTGGAGAGGAGATTTGCCTCGATTATGCCCTGTGCGATGGTTCGAGCTATGATGAATTCGATTGCCGGTGCGGCTCACCCCATTGCCGCGGCCGCGTCACGGGCGAGGACTGGAGACGCCCCGAACTGTGGGAACGCTATGAAGGTTATTTCTCGCCCTATCTTCAGCGCCGGATTGCCGCCTTAAAAAAAGAGATCCGTCAAAAACCCAAGGTGGCAGTGCCCTAACTTTTTTCCAGCCGGCTCCTGCTGCGCCTGGATTGCCCCCTTTTCCCGTTCTTTTGACGCGCCGGCCGGATCTCGGCTGGCAGGCTCTGTTCCAACACGATCTGCCTTCCCGCCGGCCGTCAACTTCCCCCTCCATATGGGCAGGTTCCTTCATGAAATCTCTGCTGGGCGAACGCCTTCATTTTGATTGGAAGATCGTAACCGTGATCATCGTGAGCACCCTGTCGCTGCTCGTGGATTACTATCACCGGCTGACGCCGGACCAGGGCTATCAGCGCACCCTCCTTTATTTGATCGTGCCGCTGATCTGCATCGTCGTGGTTTTCCGCGACGATCCCCGCCACTACGGCTTCACCTTTGGGGATTGGAAGTCGGGCCTCGCACTGACCGGGCTGGGGGTCGCCCTGATGGCCGTGGTTGTGTGGTTTGTCGGGCGCGAGGGGGCCATGCAGGCTTATTATCGGCCGTGGCTCAGCGGCCTGCCGTGGAACACATTTCTTGACCTGCTTGGCTGGGAATTCTTCTTCCGCGGTTTTATCCTATTCGCGTTTGTCCGCAAGTTCGGGGCGGACGGGTTGTGGTTGCAGGCGGTGCCGTTTGCGCTGGCGCACATTGGCAAGCCCGAAGTCGAGGCACTGTCTACGATCTTCGGCGGTTTTGCGTTCGGATGGGTCGCCTATCGGACGCGCTCGTTTGTTTATCCATTTTTGCTCCACTGGTTTGTCGCCTCGTTCACCATCCTGGTCGCGGCAGGTTTCCATGGCTGACTTCAGACTTCTGCCCGCGACTGCCGATGACGCTCCCTTCATCAAGGATCTAATTCACCGCGCCGGGATCAATCCCATGGATCTGGATTGGCACCGGTTTGTGATCGCCGTCGACCCGTCCGGCGGGATGCTGGGCTGCGGCCAGCTGAAGCCGCACGGCCGTGCGGTGGTCGAGTTGGCGTCGATCGCGGTCGAACCGCAGTATCGGCATCAAGGCATTGCCCGTGCCATCATTGAGCATCTCATCGCGCGGGCGCCGCGTCCGCTTTACCTGACCTGCCGCTCGCGGCTTGGACCGTTCTATGAACAGTGGGGCTTTCGTGCCGTCGGGCCTGCGGAAATGCCGCCTTACTTTCGCCGCCTGGCGCGTTTGGCAGACACACTTGTTCTTTTCTTTAATGAGCGGCTGCTCGTCATGAAGTTGATGTAGAATCAGGCCATGAAAAATGCTCTTTATGTTTTGATCGGCCTGATGGCCGGCTTTGTGCTCGCGGCGGTGCTCCTGGTTGTGACGCGTCTGCCCGGCGGCCAGCCGGTCACGCTGGAACCGGCTCCGACCCAGGCCCCGATCGTGATTCAAGTCATCGGGGCGGTGGTGAAGCCGGGCGTCTATTCCATGCCGGACGGAAGCCGGGTCCAGGATGCGGTGAATGCCGCCGGCGGACTGCTGGCCGAGGCGGATCCAAACTCGATCAATCTGGCCGCGCGTTTGGAAGACGGACAACAGATCAGAATTCCTTCTGTGGGTGGTCCCTCCGCCGCCGCACCGGCGACTGCCCGCCCCCCCTTCAGTGTGATTTCCACCCCGACCCAATCCGTCCTGCCCACGGCCGCGCCCGGACGCCTGGTCAACATCAATACGGCCACCGTCCAACAGCTTGAGCTACTGCCGGGGATCGGCCCGGTGACCGCGCAAAGCATCGTAAGTTATCGACAACTGCATGGATCTTTTCAATATATCGAGGATATTATGGATGTGCCGGGGATCGGCCCGGCGACTTTTGATAACATCCAGGATCGGATCACGGTCGGCCCCTAGCTTCAATCTCTTAGAAGTTCCCTCCCGATGATCATCCTTTGCACTTCGCTGGTCCCTTCGCCGATGGTCATGAGACGCGCGTCGCGGTAGATGCGTTCTACCGGATACTCGCTGCTGTAGCCATAGCCTCCCAGGATCTGGATCGCGTTGCGGCAGACGCGTTCGGCCATTTCGCTCGAGCAGAGTTTTGCCATGGCCGCCTCCTTGGTGTACGGCCGTCTCTGCTGTTTGAGCCACGCCGCGCGCTGGACCATCAAGCGGGCGGATTCGATCTCGGTCGCGGCGTCGGCGAGCATCCAGCGGATCGCTTCATAATCGGCAATGGGCTGTCCGAAGGCCCGGCGCTCCTTGGCGTATCCAATGGCATATTCCAACGCGGCCCGGGCCAATCCGACGGAAAGCGCACCGATGCCGACCCGTCCGCCGTCCAACGTGGCCAGAGTTTGCTGCATGCCGCGGCCCTCCTGGCCGATCAGGTAATTCAGCGGCACGTGCACGCCTTGATAGGTCACCGCATGCGTGGGCGATCCACGCAGCCCCATTTTCTTTTCGGCGGGACCGATTGTCAGGCCATGTGCGTCGGCGGGGACCAGGATCATGCTCAATGAACCGGAACCGCTGCCGGGTCCGGTGCGGACCAGCGTGATGATATATTCCGCGATGGAGGCGTTGGTCGTCCACATCTTTGCGCCGTCGATGATCCATTCCTGATCGGATTTCACGGCCTTGGTCTGGATGCCCTGCAGGTCGGAGCCGGCCCCCGGCTCGGTGAGCGCCAGCGCAGCCAGCCTGCCTTTGCCGCTGGCGACGAGCGGGAGCCATTTTTGTTTGAGCTCAGCGCTTCCGAATAGGACAAGAGGCGTTGTGCCCAGGCCGTTGTGGGCCGCGATGGCGAGGGCGGTCGAGCCGCAGCCCCAGCCGAGTTCTTCGATGGCAATCGCCGCGCTGACCGCGTCCACGCCGCAGCCGCCGTATGATTCGGGGATGTTGAGGCCCAGCAGCCCCAGGGGTCCCATCTTGCGGGTCGCAGCCCAATTGAATTCGCTTTTTTCATCCGCCTCTTTGGCTTTGGGGCGGACTTCCTTTTCCACGAAATCATGAACGGATTTTTTCCAGAGGCGCTGTTCTTCCGTCAAATCGAAATCCATACGCTCACCTCGAATGCATCGCAGAGCTGACCTAAATGGATATGACCTTGTCCGCCTTCATCTGTGCCTCCACAATATCCGGCATGCCGCCGACAATGCCGACCTGCACGCTTTTTGATAGATCCATCGCTTCGAGACAGGTGGAGCAGAGGATGAGGCGAACCCCCTTGCCTTCTAATTCCTTGAGCTGAGCCAGTACGGGCGAGCCTGTAACAGCCAGGCGCACGCCATCCGTATAAAAGCAGATCGCCCGGGGCAATTCCTTGTCCTGCAGAAGCAGGCTGAAGTACTTCTCGATCAAGGTGAGCGGCAGGCCGGGCAATGGAGAATGACCCATTCCATAACGGGTTGCAAGAATCACTGTGTCTGTCATTCTGGTTGTCCTCGGGTTTGGCTGGCTTGATCATAGTCGTGGAGCAGTTTGCGCGCAGCAACTGCCTGGGCGATGGGCACAAATATCTGGACGCGTCCCAGGCCGTCGATCATCACGGGGTAGATATGATGGCCGACGGCTTCCTGGAAGAGCTCCACGTCGATGCCTTCCGCCTCCAGATAGCTCTTGAGCAGGTCGGCCCGCGGCCGGCCGTTGACCTCGGTCAGCAGTTCGTATTTGAGTGTGTCCATTTTGGCTCCGGGTTTATTATACTGACAAAAGCTTCTTTCGAGGCAGCGGCCGCACGATCCCTTTTCGTTGTACAATTGGTGCGATGACTGAAAACCTGAATGTCCTATTCCTGGCGGCCGAGGCCGAGCCGTTCATCAAGGTGGGCGGGTTGGGGGATGTGGCGGGAGCGCTGCCGCGTTCCTTGCACGATCTGCCCACGCAGGCCACGGATGGAACGGTCTTGGATATCCGCCTGGTTCTGCCCCTGCATTCGGCAATCAAGGCAGAGGGCCTCCGTCCCCTGATGATTTTTCCGCTCTCGTACAAGGGCGGTGATCTGCATGTACAGGTCCTCGAATCCAATCTGGGGGGCATGACCGTTTATTTTGTGGGCGGCGAGCCGATCTCTGCCAGCGGGTCGGTTTATTCCTCCGACTCCGCGTTGGATGCGGAGAAATATGCCTTCTTCTCTCTGGCCGCCCTGGAGCTCACCCGCCAATTGGATTGGAAGCCGAACATCGTCCACGCCAATGACTGGCATACGGCGCTGGCTTGCTACGCGCTCCTGATCAAACGCTGGGAAGGAGAATTCCCCGGCGTCGCTTCGGTCCTGACGATCCATAATCTGCCTTTTATGGGTCCGGACGTTTCCGCGATCATCGAAGGGTATGGACTTTCCATCGCACAGACCGGTTTGCCTGAGTGGGCGCGCGCGCTTCCGCTTTCGCTTGGACTTTGGGCCGCCGACTCGCTCGTCGCGGTCTCGCCAACTTACGCGCGCGAAATGCTGACTCCTGAATTTGGGTGCGGCCTGCAGGACTATCTTCACGGGCGCAAAGATTCATTGAATGGAATCCTGAATGGCATTGATGCCGATTCGTATGATCCGGCCGTGGATCCGGCCCTGGCTGTGAATTATGGGAGCCTTACCTTGGACAAGCGCCCTGCCAACAAAGCGGCTTTGCAGGTGCGCCTGGGTTTGCCCCAGGATTTGACGATTCCGCTGCTGGGGGTGGTCTCGCGGATGGACCCCCAAAAGGGAATCGATCTGATTCCCAAGGCCCTGGGCAGGCTCCAGGATCTGCCCTGGCAGTTGGTGGTCCTGGGCACAGGCGACCCGAAGCTCGAATCAGCGATTCGGCTCCTGCAGGCGGAATTTCCCGATCGCGTGCGGGCGGAGTTCAAGTACGATGCGGGTCTATCGCGTCAGATCTACGCGGGTGCGGATGTCTTTTTGATGCCGTCGCGTTACGAGCCGTGCGGGCTGTCGCAGATGATCGCCATGCGTTATGGTTGCGTGCCGATTGTGAGCGCGGTGGGCGGCTTGAAGGATACGATCTATGACGGCGAGACCGGTTTCATGCTGGCCCGGCCGACCCCGGCGCGTTTGAGGACGGCCATCAAGAAGACCCTGGCGATCCACTCTGAGCGCCCCCGCTGGCAGTCGATTCAGAAGGCCGGCATGGCGCAGGATTTTTCATGGACCAATTCGGCGCGCCAATATCTGCAACTTTATCAGCGCGTTGCCGCGCAGCTTGTGGCGCGTTGAAATCCATTTGTTCTCTTGAAGGGTGAATTATGGAGTTTCCCCGCTCCGGCGGAATACTTCTGCATCCAACGAGTTTGCCTGGTCCGTACGGGATCGGTGATCTCGGACCGCAAGCCTATCGCTTTGTGGACTTTCTCGTTGACTCCGGTTGCAAGCTCTGGCAGGTCTTGCCGCTTGGACCGACCGGTTACGGCGATTCGCCGTATCAATGTTTCTCCGCCTTTGCCGGGAATCCCTATCTGATCAGCCCGGACCTTTTGGTGCGCGATGGATTGCTGAGCGAGACCGATCTGGCCGGCGGGCCGGACCCCGCCGCCTCCCGCGTGAATTTCGGGTCGCTCATTCCGTGGAAACTCAATCTTTTGCAAAAAGCGTTCGCCCGTTATCAGGCTGAGCCTGAATCCTGGCGCGGCAGCTTCGATGCGTTTCGCGCCGAAAACTCCTCGTGGCTGGACGAGTATGCTCTCTTCATGGCGTTGAAAGATTCATATGGCGGAGGCGCCTGGAGCGGCTGGCCGGAGGATGTCAGGAGGCGCGAAGCGTTCGCGCTGAGGGAGGCCCGGAAAGCTCTCGCTCCTGACATTGTGCGCTTTGCGTTTTACCAGTTCCTGTTCTCCAAGCAATGGAATGCGCTTCGAAACTATGCCAACGAGCAGGGCATCCGGGTCATCGGTGATATTCCGATCTTCGTCGCGCCCGACAGCACCGACGTGTGGGCGAACCCTGAACTTTTCTTCCTAGATGAACATGGCCATCCAACCGTCGTGGCCGGCGTGCCGCCGGATGGATTTTCGGCAACGGGACAGTTGTGGGGCAATCCGCTGTATCGTTGGGATGAACACAAGCGCACCGGTTATGCCTGGTGGATCGAACGGCTCAAGGCCACGCTGGGCATGGTGGACATCGTGCGTCTCGATCATTTCCGCGGCTTTGCCGGTTATTATGAAATCCCCGCAGCGGAGGAGACCGCCGAGCATGGAAAATGGGTGCCCGGCCCCGGCGCGGATTTTTTCCATGTGATCGGATCTTCATTAAACAACGAATTGCCCATCATCGCCGAAGACCTTGGCCTGATCACGCCAGATGTGATCGCCATCCGTGAGGAGTTCCAATTGCCAGGGATGAAGATCTTGCAGTTTGGATTCTCCGGTCCTGATAATCCATTTCTGCCTCATCTTTATGTCCGGAACTGCGTGGCTTATACCGGGACACATGATAACGATACTGCCTTGGGTTGGCTTGCGACCGCCTCAGACAAGGAACGCGAGTTCGCCCTGCGTTATCTCCGTTCGGACGGGAGGGACTTCGCCTGGGATTTGATTCATGCCATCTGGTCATCGGTCGCGATGTTTGCCGTTGCGCCGATGCAGGATGTGTTGAGCCTGGGCGGCGCCGCCCGCATGAATTATCCGAGCCGGCTGGGAGGAAATTGGGAATGGAGGATGGGGAAAGGGGATATGAGCGCGGAGCTTGCACGGAAATTACGCGAGATCAATTATCTGTACCGGCGTTAATTGAAGTGCATCTTGAACCATAAGATCGATCGGTGCAATCGGCTTTCGGCTGGTGCTGCCTCCGGGGATGACCCAGGATGCCAAAGGCCGGCCCGCCCGCGGACGGCCTTTGTCCGTGCTCGGGCGGGCTGCCGCGCCAAGCCCAAATGCCGTTTATTTGTCCGCCACAGCCCGAGGGCAGGCAGGGGAATTTGGATCGGTCCGTGACAATCCCCCGTCACCCCGGAAACAGGTCTCGTTCGAATCACGGCCCGGTTTGAGCGGGGCTGGAGCCGCACGCTTTGGGGCCTGGGCGCCTTCGATCAGGCCTATCCGCGCAGAGCGAAACTGCCTGCAACGCGGCTAGGGGCCCGGTTTGCTCGTCCCCGGTTTTCTGCTCGCGATCGTTTTGTCGTCCTGCGGGCGGTGATGCGCCACCAGGGTCTCGGCCTGTTCGTCGGATTTCAATTCAATGGAACCCGGCAGGTCAAATTCCCCGGTATCCAACTCCGCGATGACGCCGCCCTCTGTTAGGAGCAGCTTCAAGGAACCCGTGCACGAGCCGGTGGCGATCTCAGAGATCCTGCCGTTTTGAATTTTAAGCGTCAGGCCCTTCACGTCCAGCGCGGCGGCAAAGGTGAATTCAATTTTCCCGCCAACGACGGGCAGATCATCTTTAAACAATTCAATGTAGGGATGCTGTTCCACTTTGAGGGTGTGGTCCACCACCTGCTTAAGGATCGCATCCTTCGGATTTTTCCTTGAGGATTCGAGAGCCTCCCTGACCTCGCCGTACTTGTTCCAGCCCTGCAGCAGCAGGCTCAGCAGATTTATTTGGAACAATCCCTCAACGGCCGTTCTGAGCTCTGCCTTTACAGCCTCCAGCAGGTCGGGAGTGAAATTGGCGAGAATGGCGATCAGCGCGGGCGCGGCGAGAATTTTCAACCAGGCCGGACTGGACTTTGTCTGCTGTGACGGGAAGAAAAGCTGATTAAGATTTGCGTCTCGCTCAGTCATAATTCACGCTCCAGGCTTCCTCTCCCGATCTTTGCGATCGATGGAATAAATTGTGTCTCCCTGATTTGAGCTGATCCGGATCGCGGGTTTGCGCAGTTGTGAACTTGGTTCCACGGCCAGTGTGCCGACATCCCGATGCCCCAGGGCCTTCACGGTCGATCGGTCTTGTCCGGATCTCCCCCGGGCGGCTTGAGGCGTCCGCCGGATCAAATTCAGGGCAAAGGCAACGACTGCGCCTTCGAATAAAAGTGTTCCCGCCAGCCAGACGATAACCGCCAGGATGGTTGGAGCCGAGGGCAGGGCCGGCGCAGCTGGAGTTGTCGTTGGGGGAGGCGGGACGGGTGTGTCGGTCGGTGCCACGCCGTTCTGGCCGATCAGGCTGCCTCTCACCGCCAGACTCAGGGCGCGGCCCTGTGGATCGATGTCGATGACCTGCATGTTGCCGCTGGCCGTGAAATAGTTGTGACTGATGTTGCCGTTCACGTCGTCATCGGTTAATCCAATTTCCGATCCGAGCGGCGAGACAGAATTCTGGCTCTCGGTTTGGCGCTGCGCGATATCACTGATGCGCAGAAAAGGCAGAAATCCAAAACGACCCTGGAGGCGATCATCCTCGGCAAAGACCACCAGGCCGCCCCCGTCATTCACGTACGAAAGGAGATCCCCTGAGCGGGAATTCAGAATATCGACTTCGGCCTGTCTCAGCGATCCATTTAGATCAGGTCCGATATTTGACGAGATCACAACGACATCGTAGTCACCGAACTGCACGGAATGAAGATCCAAGATGCCCTGCGTGTTGGAGCCGAAATCAGCAACCGCGAATGATGGAAACCCGGCGGCGCGCAAACCGGAACACGAGATGCATTTGAGTCCGCCTTCTGCGACCAACAGGATGCGAGGTTTTGGATTGCCATATGTCACATAGGCTATCGCGCGTTGAATAATATGTTGGGCGCCGGTGGGATTTGACCGGCCGCTGGCATCCTGGGCGTGATAATCCGAGTCGTGGCCGGTTACAAAAATGCCACCCGGAGCCGAGGCCGAGACGTGGGCTGGATTGAATATGAGGACGAGAGCAGCGAGCCAGGCCGACGCCAGGGCGAGGCACCCAAGAGCTCCCCCCTTCCTTATGCGCTTGATGAAGTTCCTGCCTTTCATCGAAGTGTCCTTCCCTTCATTGCCCATCGGACTCGAAATACGCCTCTACCCGGATAATTGTACCATTTGCGTCATGTTTTTCCAGGCGGAACCGGCTCCTCCCGGACGATCATCGTTTTGTCCGCTTTGACACAATTCAATGGGTTTGCCTTTTCCTCACCGCAGACAGGGCTGGACCAGGCGGGCCAAGCGCACCGGAATCGTGCGAGCCCCCCTCGCTGCACATGGGAAATCGCGGAGGGGAAGCAATAATCGCCAGGCGCCGGCAGGCGGTCCATTTTCGCTCCAATTGTCAGAATTCTCCTCCTGGCTCGGATCCGTAACCGCGGGGTCGCCGAAATCTCCGGCCCCGCCTCCTATCTGCGCGTCGTAAATTCGGGAAAGACCTGATTGTCCAGAAAGTTCAAGTCTTGATTGAAATAAGGCGTGCAAGGGATTCGGGAGTCCCAACACTGGTCTCCGTTTAAAGGAGTCCAAACCACCAGGCCGGAACGAGTTGTTCTTTCTACCAGACGGACTTTTGGCACAGGCTCATAGCCATGGGCCTGGATCATCGTGAATGTTTGAGGGTTATTTATGAAGAACCAGACCACGTTGGCATTTATGAGCACGAACAGCGCCAGGATGATTCTGTTCTTGACCTTTTGTGAGCCCGCAAAGCTTTTCAGGAACACGAGCACCGTGGCAACGGGAAGGATCCAGAACAGGGCATTCGCAAAACGCGGGTCGGGGGCCAGCCCAAACCAGAATATCAAGCCGACCCAGATCGGTAATGGGAGCAGGAATGTTTTTCCATCGACCTTTTTGGGCTGACTCCTGCTCCTCAACAGAACACTGGCAACGATCCCCAGGCTGGAGATCACCACGGGATAAACAACGGTGATGCCGTTGGCCTGCAAGATTCCATTGAACCACGGCCCCAGCCACATCCATGAAGTCAATACTTGATCCGGCGGCAATCCATTTTCCCGCGCCCAGCTATAGATCCAGTTCGCCTCCGATCGAACCGAGGCCAGCGGCTCGGCCCACGGGACGGGCAAACAACCGAAGGTCGAGGGATAAACAGGGCAGCCGCTCAAGAGCACCCCGCGCGAACTCCAGAGCGCCAGGATCAGGATTGGCAGCGCCAGCCACCCGCCGATGATCCCGGGCGCCGGTCTGGCGGACGGCTGCCGGCGCGTGATCCTGAGGAGCAGGAGCATCGCACAGACAGCCAGCACATAGAATAGATTGCTCAGCTTGACCGTGATCATGGTCGCCGATACGATGAGGATGAACGCGATCCGCGCCCGGCTGCTTCTTTCTGACAGATCTTCCTCGAGGGCTCTCACAAAATGAATGAATAATAGGATTTGCAGGAATAATGAGGCGATGTCGGGACTGGGCGACGATATGCCGGTCCTCAGCACCTCAAAGACCGATGCCATGTATATCAGGGCGGGTAAAAAAAAGATGGGAGCAAGAGTGGAGGATGAGAAGTCTGCCTCCTGCGCCCTTTGGAAAACAAAGCGTAAGAGATACCACAGGCATTCAGCCAACAGGACCAGGAACAGGAAACTGTTGGCAAGGTTGTAGCCATGATTAAAGAAAGGATAGAGATTAAGGTAGGCCGCGTAGGCAAAAAAGGATTGATTAAAGGCTAGCCGGCCATGTAAATTGCCAAGCCCCAACACGATGGGGTACTCGTTCAGCCAGCGTATCGAGTTGAAATGGTAAAGTCCGTCGTCGTAAATTGTGGGGGACGACATGGATAGAATGGCGAGCCAGAGTACTGCGATGGCCAGCAAGGCTGGATAGGCGCGCGGCAAAGACGGTCTGCTGCTGAGCTCTTTTCTGAAAAATATAACGGCAAAGATGATGCCGAGAATCAGCAACGGGGCACTGGAGAACATATTGATGGGAACAACCAGGTTGAGTAGCTGGAGCAGGAAAAGTGCAGCCGCCCACCCCAGCCAGATCAGGGAGAAGGGTTTTTCCCGGACGGGGAATTCAATTCTCAGGAATCTTGAACTGGCCCATCCCAACCCAAGGTACGAGACGGCCAGGATCGCATAGCCTGCCAAGGTCATTGTCAAATCAGTGAGGAATACCATTATTCTTCCGTGCTACTCCAAGCCAGATCAGCCCTGGCTCCAGGTTCAGGACGATCGGGCGGTCCGGTCGATCGCTCGCCAGTCAACGCACTGGCCTGGCTGCCTTGAATCAAGTTCGCGGGCGTTTGGTCTTGAGCGGCGCAAGCATGGTGCCGCGGCAGGTCCTGGCTCCGCAGTGACAGGCGTATTGCTTTTCTGTCTCCGGACCATCCTTCCCCTCGCGGGTGAGATTATAGTCATAGGTTAGCTCCTCGCCCGCGCGGATGGCCTTCAGGGCTTCGATATAGACCCGCTTCTTATCGAGGACGGCCCTGCAGTTCGGCTCGCAGGAATGGTTGATAAAGCGGGCTTCATTGCCGCCTGCGCCCGCGTCAATGACGATGTGCCGATCCACGACGAACAGCAACACATGCGGATGTTCCGATCGATTGTCGTCGTACCGCCGGTCACCTTCCTCGCTTGTGATTCGCTCGCCAGTGTACTCGATGATCCGCGTCCCTTTGCGGATGCGCTGCGTGGCAAATCCGCCCAATCCGTGGATGGGAGAGTCCCGGACTTCAAAGAAAGGTTTGCTCATGCGCCGGTCACCGGTTCTCTCGATCCGTTAGATTTACTATGGTGGCCCGGCTGGCCCTGATCAGGTTCTGCGGTGTGAGCAGGATCTCCTCGCCCCATTGGCCCGCTCCCACGCCCAGCAGGGCCTCGCCCACCAGCGATGCTTCAAGAAACGAACGGAAGCCTTCTGTCTGCCAGCTGAAAGGTGGGATGGAGCCGATCACATAGCCGGTCGTTTCTTTGACGACTTCCGGTGCGGCCATTTGAATATTGCGCGAGCCCACCGCTTTTTTGAGATTGCCGGAAACGGCGTTTTGGTCGCCGCCAAGCATCACCAGCACGCGCTCGCCGGTGTCCGCCTGGAAGATCAGTGTTTTGACGGCCTGTCGTTCGGGGAAGCCCAGCGCGTTTGCCACATTGGCCGCACCCTTTTGCGTCTCAGGCGGAAAGCTCTTTGCTTCGTACGGGATGCCAAGCGAGTCAAGAAAAAGATGAGAGGGTAATTTCATCATGAGCCTCGATGTCATTGCTGGGCGCTTGCGCGCCGCAATCTCAGGTATTCATGCAATTCATGAGTGGAAGGCCCTGGGGATCAGCGGGTCACTCTGCCTTCGGACGGCCCGGGCGCATCGTTCCTCACCCTGACATTTTAGCACGGGCTGCCAGTTTCCATTCCGTGCGAATCAACGCAACGATTTCCACCGGATTCCGTGCAATGTCGATGACCAGGGCATCGGCCGGTTCTTCGAGGATGGCAAATTGGCTGGCCAACATCCCGGGCTTCATGTAGTGAGTTCTGCGTTTCTTCATGCGAGCTTCGATCTGCCGATAGCTGCCGCGCAAGTAGACAAAACGAACCTCTTCGCTGACGCGGAGGCTGTTTCGATATTCCTGTTTCAAGGCAGAGCACGCCAGCACCATCGACTGGTGGTCCTCGATGGTGCGCTTCAATCTGTCACGCAGGCTGGCGAGCCAGCCGGCGCGGTCTTCATCGGTCAACGGGATCCCATGCGACATTTTGTCCTTGTTCGAAGCCGAATGAAGATCATCTGCGTCATAGAATGTCCAGCCGAGTTCTTTGGCAAGCAGTTGTCCGATCGTGGTTTTGCCTGCGCCCGAAACTCCCATGATGATGACAATCATCGCGTGTTAATCGTGTACCTCTTCAATTTCGGTTTCGACCCTGCTGCCCCGCGCCGACCAATAGATCCCGGCCAGGATCAGAACTCCGCCCGCGATCACCGCCAGGGTCGGGGCCTCCTGGAGAACAAAGTAGGCGAGGACGGAGGAACCGATCGGTTCACCCAGCGTCATGATCGCCACGAAGGCCGCCGGCAAATATGCCAGCGCCCAATTGTAGGTCGAGTGGCCGATCAATTGCGGCACGAGCGCCAACAGCAAGATCCAAACATAGGTGAGCCAGTGATAACCGAACAGGTTCTCGTGCGCCACCAACACGCTGATCAACAGGCACACCGCTGCCATTCCATATACCAGAAAGACGTAGGGCACGAGCGACACCCTGGCGCGCAATCTGCGACCGATCATCAAGTAGCCGGCCACCATCCAGGCCCCGACCAAGGCGAGAAAATTCCCAAATAATATGCGTCCATGCAGGACTTGGTCCAGCGATGGACACACCAGGCCGTTGTTCCATGTGCAGGCGCCGGCCAGTCCGATGACGATTCCGCCCACCAATGCCAGGCCCAGCCCGATCAAGACCGGACGAGTGAGCGGCTCCTGCAAAAAGAACGGGGAGAGCAACGCCACCCACAGGGGTCCCGTGCTGACCAGGACGACCGAACTTGCCACGGTCGTATATTCGAGGGATGAGATCCAGGTGGCGAAATGAATGGCGAGAAATAAGCCGGATAACAGTCCCAAGAGCAGCTCGCGGCGGGTCAGGGCCTGCAGTTCGGCGCGGTGGCGCCTCCAGGCGACCGGCGCCAGGGCCAGGCTGGCAAGGGTCAGCCGCAACGCGGCGATGACCAGGGATGGCGCATCGGTCTGCGCGAAGCGGATGAAGATCGAGGCGGTGGACACAGCCAGGATCGCGGTAAAAAGCGCAAAGGGCAGGATGATTCGAAGGCGCTCTTTGGTCATGGGTTCCGGCAAGTATACTGCCTCTGTTAGCGAATCGTTAGAGTTGAAGCTCTTGCCTTGACAGCAGCCGCCGGCCCGAATAAAATCCTGACATAATTCGTCTTTTTTGTCCAAGGAGAAACCAAAATGGCTTTTGAACTTCCGAAACTTCCCTATGCGGTCGACGCGCTCGAACCCTATATCGACGCGCAGACCATGACCATTCATCACGATAAACATCATCAGGCGTATATCACCAATCTCAACGGCGCGATCGAAAAACATCCGGAACTGGCCAGCAAATCGCTGGAAGCGCTGCTGAAAGATCTGAATGCCGTCCCGGAGGATATCCGCACGGCTGTCCGTAATCATGGCGGGGGGACCTGGAACCATGGCATGTTCTGGGAGATCATGGCACCCAAGGCGGGTGGTGCGCCCAAGGGCGGACTCGCCAAGGCGATCGAGTCATCTTTCAAATCATTCGATGCGTTTAAAGAAGAACTCACCAAGGCCGCCAATGGACGCTTCGGTTCAGGCTGGGCGTGGCTCGTCAAGAAGGGCAGCGGCCTGGCCGTGGTTTCGACGGCCAATCAGGATAACCCGTTGTCGGAGGGCATGACTCCGCTCATGGGCATTGATGTCTGGGAGCACGCCTATTATCTCAAATATCAGAACCGCCGCGCGGACTACGTGATGGCCTGGTGGAACGTCGTCAACTGGGACGCGGTGGCGAGTCGCTTCGCGGCGAAGTAACCGGATCTAAGAACCCAAAGGCCTCCCCGTCAGCGACGGGGAGGCCTTTCTTTTGCTCCTGCTGCGGTTCCAGCCGGATCGATCCGGGCGCTTCACAGGATCTTCTGCATGACATGGGCAGCGGCCCGATACGCGGGGAGTTCGTCCGATAATCCTACCAGCGGCTTGCCGGAATACTCATAGGTTGTGATCTCAGGGTCGGCTGGGATCGAGCCCATCCGTGGCACAAGACCGGCCCGCTCTTTGGTTTGCCTCCACCATGAAGCGCGCCAGGTGGTTCTCCGGCAGCGCCTCTCCCAACTGAATCGGCTGTTTCAACGTCTCTTCGTAATTGGCGGTGATGAATTTTCGGCTCATGCCCGAAGCGTATCATGGCTCTCAGCCTCGGTCACTCCGACAGGCCTCTAGCTTCCGAAGATCTTGAGATCTTGCGACAGCAAAAGCAGATAAAATTTCTGAGGTGCGCTCAAAGTTGATTTTCGAAGACCAGAAGCAGGTCTCTGCAGGGCAATTAACGGGTCCAGGCTGTGCTAGAGAGATAGATGTCCACACCCATGCCCCAGCAAAATGCAGTAAATATTGCTCCTTCCAGAACTGCTGGCCAGCCAGCTATCTTATAGAGAGAGGTTGGTAATTCGCGTCTTATCATGACGATGACGCCGCTAAGGCCCATCAGAAAAAAGAATAAGCTGGCGAGAGCAGGGGTCACCGGCGTAGCAAACAAGAAAAGCACGAGCCCCGCGATAATCATTGGAGACGCGGTAACCAAGATCCATAGCCGGTTTTTTCGAGCCTCCTTGAGCTTATCGGGTCCAAAGAATGATTTTTTCGACAT
>DATJBI010000020.1:0-14268 GCA_035515435.1 Anaerolineales bacterium | reverse complement strand
TCTTGATTCGTTGAGCGGTTTCCGAGGCTTGCTGCTCGATGTTGTGGACGATCGTTTCGCCAACGTTCCGGCCGTCTTTTGATTTGTCTGCCATTAAATCCTCCGTGAATGAGGTTAAGGGAGCAAACAACAGATCCGCTGGAACCTTACGGAAGAACTAGCCCTTGACATACGACAACTTTTCGCCGATCAGTCCGTCCTTCAATTTGAAGATATCGACGCCGCGGGCGTGCTGAGGCGCGCCACGTTCGTCCAACCATTCACAACGCCAGCGCATCACCACGCGCAGGCCAAAACCAAATATCTCCTCGATCACGGCATGGGCCTGTTGGACTTCGCGGAGTGAATTCTCGAGGAATTGGCGGATCGATTCTTTCCCCGGATGTTGCGTGCCGTCGGGCGCGGGACCCGTATCTTCAAACACACAGTCGTCGCTCAGACACTTCATCATCCCCGCCACATCCTGACGATTAAAGGCCTCATTGAACTCCAGCACGACCCGCACCCCTGACTCGATCTTCGACATGCGGATGGGACTCATTTGGATATTGCCTCCTTCAGTAGCCGGACCGGGGTGAAATGGCACCAACGATCTTCGAGTTGACGCCTCGCATTACTTCTCCTATATCATTGCTAACCCCGGAGACAGCCTCTCCGGCCCGCCGCCCGCCCCAAAGGCGGGCGCCCCTTTCAGGAGCTGGCCGGGGAAAGAGCAATTGCATACTTGGACGGCTACAATCCATCGCATGCTCCGAAAAAGCCGGGGCCCTTGGCTGGCCTGTATGAGCAGGAAATGGCGGAATCGTTGGCAGGGGGCCTGGTCTTAATGCAATCTCGGGATTGGCGTTTCGCCTGGCCTCGCGCCTGCACCATGCGCCTCGCTGGCAGAACAAGCCATGCCTGCGGCAACCGCCAACAGGAGCAGTGCTGTCCCGGGGGAGGGCTTTTGAGTTTCACGGGATCCCTCATCGCACGCCCGTCAACCTTCGTTCTTCTTGATCGCCCTGGGCGACACGATCCATAACACCGCCAAGATCAATCCACCAAGAAAGAATGGCACGGGTGCGCCGAGCCATTGAAACAGCGATCCATAAAACAGCGGCGCAATCGCGTTCGCCGCGCTGTAGAACCCGGCGGAGATTCCCAGCATCCCGCCCACTTCGTTTTCGTGCGATGACTTGGTGATCAGGCTGTTCACCGCCGGATGCAAAACGCCTCCGCCCAGGGCGGCCGGGACGCTCGCGATCAACAGCCAGATGATCCCCAGCCAGCCCTTGCTGGCTTCGTTCGGCAAACTCACCTGGATGTTTTGCATGGTGATTTGCAGCGCGCTGTGTCCGGCCAGGCTTTTCAGCACATTCGCCTGGTTGTACCACGGCACAGGCACGCCCGGCGTCAGCGCGGTGCCGATCAGGCCGATGGCCAATGTTGAGACACCGAGGACGACCAGCCAGCGGTCGCCGCGTTGCCTCGACCAACGGCCGATCAATCCGCCTTGCACGATCACGATAAAAACGCCGGCCAGTGCAAACAGCCCGGCCGTGTCCGTGGCGTCCATGCCGAGACGGGTCAAGGTGAACAACGAGAAGAGTTGTTCGTAGCCTCCGAAGGCGAGCTGATAGAAGAACATGACCAGCAGCAGATAACCCACCGTCGGGCGCGTCAAGGCCTGCAGCATCGAGGAGAATGTGAACGGCGATTTGAGCGACCTGGCAGAGGGCGAGTCAGCGCGATGCGTTTCGTGGAATAAGAAGGTGGTCATCAAGATCGACGCCAGCGAGAAGCAGGCCGCCGTCAGCGCCACCGCCCGATAGTCCCCGCCCGAAGCGGCCAGCACGACATAGGCGATGATCGGTCCCAGAATGAATCCAACGCCGAAGGCCGCGCCGATCAGTCCCAATCCTTGTGTGCGGTTCCTGTCGGTGGTGCTGTCCGCAACCGCGGCCTGTGCCGTGGACATGTTTGCGCCGGAGAGCCCGTCAATAATGCGCGAGAGAAACAGAATCCACAAGGCGTTTGCAAAGCCGAGCATCACAAAGCCGATGAACGTTCCGAGCTGGCTGAACAGCAGAATCGGCTTGCGCCCCAGGCGGTCCGACAAGCGGCCCAGGATCGGCGTGCCGATGAACTGCATGGATGGATACGCGGCCTGCAGAACGCCGATCACGAATGGGTCGGCGCCGAAACGTGCCGCGAACAAGGGCATCAGGGGGATGATAATGGAAAGTCCCATCAGGTCCACGAGCACAATGGCGATGACGGGCAGGATGCGTCTGAAATCGAGTTTGTCGGCGGCGTTGGCCTCGACGGTGGTCATTCCGCTTTTAACCCCAGCCGTGCGGCAGGATTGAGATTCCAATGAAGACCAGGATCAGCGATCCGATCAGGGCGATCAGTGAATATTGAAAGCGAAGTTTGTCGTTCAGGGTCCTGAATCGAGATGGCAGATGCGCCACCGCAGCCGCGATGATCATCGTGACCGCGTGCAAAATGCGGACCGTTGGAAAACCGGTGATTGTGAGGCCGTTCCAAATCAAATAGATCAAGCCGAGTAGAACCTGCAGGTCCATCAAGCCGCTGAAGGCGGAGGCCAGGCCGCGGTCCAGCGCTTTGAAGAGGCTGTTGGCCGCCCAGCTGACGGCGAATTTGATAATCGTGACGGCTGCGACGGCCATAATGATCCAGCGCATGAATGAGTGAATGGCGAGCAGGGTGTCCATGGGTCCTCCTTGAAAAGTTTCGGCGCAATCATAGCACAGAAGAAATTCTCGTGTAGAATTGTTCCAACCTGTCGTTGCGAGGGGGCGGCGCAGCGTGTCCGCGGCAGTCGCCTGTTTGATTGCCCTTTGAGATTGCCACCCGGAAAGAGCACAGTGCAGGGCGCGCTCGGGATGCTCGGGACGGGATCAGGCCTGGAGGACTCATGCCTTACGAATTTATCCTGACTGAAACGCGCCGGCGTGTCGGGTTGATCACGCTGAATCGCCCGCAGGTGATGAACGCCCTCAACCACCAGCTGGTGACCGAAGTGATGGACGCACTGCAAGCGTTCGACTCGGATGAGCAGATCGGGGCAATGGTCATCACGGGCAACGAAAAAGCGTTCGCGGCCGGCGCCGATATCAAGGAGCTGGCCGATCAGAGCGCACAGCACATCATGGAAAGCGATCACGTTGCAGCCTACAGCCGCGTCCTCGGGATCCACAAGCCGATCATCGCAGCGGTGTCGGGATACGCACTGGGCGGTGGCTGCGAACTCGCCATGTCCTGCGATCTGATCATCGCAGCCGAGTCAGCGAAGTTCGGTCAGCCGGAGATCACGATCGGGGTCATCCCGGGCGCCGGCGGGACCCAACGTCTGACGCGCGCCGTGGGAAAGGCGATTGCGATGGAAATGATTCTCAACAATCGCACGCTTTCGGCGCAGGAGGCGGCGCAATTTGGGCTGGTCAATCGGGTTGTGCCCGTTGACCAGTTCTTGAACGAAGCGCTGAAGTTGGCGGAAGAGATCGCTGCGCGTGCACCCATTGCGGTGCGGGCCGCAAAGAAGATGATCAATCAAGCCTATGAACGTTCGTTGCGTGAGGCGCTGCGGGAGGAGAAGCAGGAGTTCTATAACCTATTCGCGACCCAGGATCAAAAAGAAGGCATGAAAGCCTTTGTCGAAAAACGCAGGCCGGATTGGAAAGGGAAGTAGCTGCATGGTCTGATCGTTCGCACAGTTTGTGCGTCGGATGGTTGCGGCCGGGCGGCCATCAGGCTGCCCGCCCTCGCCGCCATCCAGCCATCTGACATTCTATGCTCACGTACCTGGAAATCACCTCGGCCTTGCTTGGCCTTGAACTAAGCGATAAACCAGTCATCGCGCATGCTTCGTTGAAGTCGTTCGGGTATGTCGAAGGCGGCGCACAGACGTTGCTGCGCGCCGTCCTTGATTCGGTCGGTGCGCTGATCATGCCGACCTTCACCTACAAAACGATGATCACGCCCGAGGTGGGGCCGCCCAACAACGGCATCGCCTACGGCACGGAACAGGATCTGAACGCGATGGCCGAGCCGTTCACCCCGAACATGCCCTGCGACAGACTGATGGGCGTCCTGGCGGAGACCTTGCGAAACCTGCCCGAGGCCCGCCGGACGCTGCACCCCATCCAATCATTTGCGGGCCTGCGCGCTGGAAAATTTCTGGCGGCGCAGACTATTCAAAATCCGCTGGCGCCGATCGCGGCGCTGGCCGAGGAGGACGGCTGGGTCCTGCTGCTCGGTGTGGACCATACGGTCAACACCAGCATCCATTATGCCGAAAAACTGGCGGGGCGCAGGCAGTTCGTGCGCTGGGCGCTGGCTCCGGACCGCATCGTGGAGTGCCCCGGTTTCCCAGGCGACTCGGCGGGCTTCAATGCCGTTGCGCCGTATCTGGCCCGCGATACGCGCACGATCCAGGCGGGCGACGCCACCGTGCAGGCTATCCCTTTGGAGCGGTTGTTTGTAAGAGTAATGGATATCCTGACCGAAAACCCGCTGGCACTGCTGTGCGAGCGGGAGGATTGCGAACGATGTAACGCCCTGAGAAATTTGTAGGAGCGACCCGCTCTTATGTTCTTTCCGCGCCGCGCTTGAGACGCGACAATGCATCCTCGACGCCGGCCTGCAGCTGCTTCGCTGCGAAATGCTCCAAGATCCAGCCCCACCATCCAGGCGAGAAGGCAAAGTCTCAGCCAAATGAGACCCGGGTCGCGGAATGGGGAAGTGCAAAGCAAGTGATGTGATTGAACACCGTGATGCCAAAAGGCAGTTTTGTGGTCAGGTGGATCTGACGTTTGGGTTCGTCCACTCGATCGACCATTACCAGGATAGGCAGACCGCTCGACTCGGCATGGATCTCCTGTCCCGCCTGGGCGCGTCCGGCAGGGACGATCGAGCGGGTTCGGGCGTCCCACCACAATGCGTAGTTCGCCGGCTCGGACAGCAGTTCCCAGACCCGTTCGATCGGGGCATGGATGTCGGCGATTGGACAAACGCGGATGCTCACACGGGACCCCTTACTCGCTCTTCTTCCATGCCAATTTGAAGATGCCCGGATAATCAACAACCAATCCATCGGCATCCACTTTGAGATCAGATGTAAATCCCGTCTCGAGATTTTCGTATTTATAAACCCCGCCCTGCGGATCTTGCGAGAGGCAGGTGTATCTTTGCTCCAGGCTCGAAAGATCCAAACCGGGCACGCGGACGTAAACAACCGCAATTTCCCTTGATTCGCCGGGAGCCAAATTCAATCTTCGGATCGCCAGCGTATTCGTGAATGGCGTGACCATGATGTCCACATCCGTGCACCTCTGTAAAGCGTCGAAGGCCGGCCCCGGGTCATGGATCCAACGGCCTTCCGGGCCTGGATAGAAGGCGATCTCTTTCCGGTTCAGCAAATCTCTGATCTTGACCCGCGCCACATGCCAGGCTGCATTGCAGACGATCTGATATTGGATTCGATACACCGCGCCCTGTAACACTCCCACCGCCAGACCTTCCGCTGCGATCCGGGCGCCCTGCCGCAGTATCAGATGCTCGGTGCCGCCCTCAATCAGCTGCTGCCAGATCACTTCCGTTTTCACCGTTCAATGATCCCCGGGATCCATCCTGCGCCAAAGACCCGCAGCAGCCCGACTTTGGCATTGGGCGCGATGAGTTCCACATTGTGCTGGATCCCCTGCAAGTGATTCAGAACCGCCTCTTCGCTGATCCCCCGCGGTGCATACGTGGTGAAGACGGCATTCCGGGTGCCGGCCGTGATCTGCGTGCGCTGGTCCGGTCCGTAGATGATGCTCGAGATGATTCCTTCGCTGTCCCGAATCAGCATGTCACCCGCCTTGGGCGTCTGTGGTTCGCCGCGCAATAAAGTGTAAGTTTCGGCTCCGCCTGCGACATCCAGCGTCAGGGGCAGGTGAAGCGCGTCCAAATCGTGGCCCGCCGTCAGAAGCAGAGTCTCCACTTCCGCCATGAACATGGCTTCGACCAGGGCGGCCACACTGGGAATGCTTTTTCCCTTGAAGAGGATCGACTCGAGTTGAAGCTGGACGTGATAGGTTTTTTTGAATTGCCGATAATAATCGTCGTACGCTTTCAGGACCGGGTGGCTTAAAAGCGCGGAGCGGTCCTGACCCGCAAAGCGGGAACGCAATTCTTCTTCGACTGCGGCTTTCCGTTTTTCCAACTCGGCGTGATGCGGCGGATTGATTACCTCGCGCAGGACGAGCAGGCCCAGGTGGGCGTTCGGATAGGTTGCATTCCATTTATCGGATACCTGAAACATTGACTTTTCTTTCTCTGCTCAGCAAGGAACCCAATGGGAAAAAACACTCCCATGACCGCCGTCATTCCGCCGGCTTCCACCGCTCGATGATGAAGGTTCTCTGACACACGATCTGCGGGTGAAGTTGGAAGACCAGGAACCATCGGTCCACGGCGCAGAGACGATGGCGCCCAGGTTGTCATCTGGATAAGGAAGCAGATCCCCAGGGCGATTAATAGCAGCGAAATCAACTTTTTTGGGCCTCGCGATTGAAACCTGATTCTTCTCTTTGCTATTCCGGTTGATAGGGCGCTTCGGTTTCGATATCGCCCACATATTCCGGCAGGTCCGCTGCGCCCAGCATTTGGCGGATGGCTTGGATCTCGCCGATGTGATACCAATAGTGGTAAATCATGCGATGCATGGCTGAACCAACCGACCGGCCGATTGACTTGCCATCCTGGAGCGGGTCAAACAGCAAACCTTCGGTCGTCAACGAGTCGAGAAAGGGATCGGTGGCTTGCGTAATCGTGTGCCAGATGGCGCGCATTTCTTTCAAAGAGGGCGTGCTCATCGGCGCGCCGTAGGCAAAGGACGTGTTCAATTCCGGGATCAGGACTGTGTGGCTGATGCGGTCCAGCCAATATCTTTGCTCCTGCCATGCCAGGTGTCCGACCGTCCAACTGATGCAGTTCATCGGTCCAAAGTGCTGTTTGCCTACCTCTTCGGAAACACCTGCTAGTCCGCGCAGCCATTCGCGGCGTGTGAAGCGGAGCTGGTTGACCAGGGGATGAGCCATATCATTTCACTCCAAGATTTTGCCGAGCGCCTTCCCGCTCAAAGTGCCCGGCCTGCCAGGCGCTTTCTGCCCCATCTCTTCCGGCAGAAATGCCGGGGTACGTACGCCCACGGAATAACGTTCTGCGGCAATCCAGTCAGCTCGCGGCCGCGCATCCGGGTCAGGAAGACGGTCCTTTGCGGCTCGAATTGTTCCGCGCTCTGCCATACCAGATGACGGATCGCCGAATTCGACCTCCGCCTGCGACCTGCAGGGGCGGGGACAATTGATCTAGGCTGCATTCCCATTACTGAAATCTGATCTCCTCCACGCGCCAGCTTTCCTCGCCCATCAACTTCTTCAAGCGTGCCAACAGTTCCGTGTCGATGCGCGTTGTATCACCGGGGAAGTCGATCAAATGCCCCTTCCCGTTCTCGAAGACATGGAACGAGAAGCGGTCGCGCCCGTGGAACGAGATCAGCGTGCCGTAGAGCGTTTTGATTCGGCGCTTATCATGCTCCTTGTCGCCCGTCGAGCGCAGCAGCACCGTGATCTGCTTTGGCACCTGCGTCGAATCTTCTTCCTGCGCCAGCGGAACGTACAACGACGGCGGAAGTTTCGGACCGACCTTGATCGACTCCACGGGTTGCAACGCAACGGCTTCGGGCGGGGCTTCAATCCGTTTCTGTTCTGTCACTTCCGCTTCGCTTTGAGCGGATTCGGTAATATCGCGGGCCTCGATATTTTTGTCATACATCTTTGGTTCCGCGCGCGCCGCGATCTCTGCATTGTCAAACGAGGGCTGCCATTCCTCGTCCCAGCCGTCGGGGAAGTTATCGGGCGGAGGAGGCAGGGACCCGTCCTCGCCCATCTCCGTTTTCCCCGAAGAGGGGGCGGGGGTCCGGGGAGGCTTGTTCGCATGCTCAAGGGGCTGCACCACAACTTGGGGCGCCGGCGCATGATTGGCCGCCTGGGGCCTGGGAGCGGGAGTTGATTTCTGATTGGGAGCGGCGCGCGGAACCGCTGCAGGCGGCGCGTCCTCTCGTGGTTCCGTTACTTTTATCTCCGTCCGGATTGAATCCACCAGGACCTTGGGCGGCGTACTGCCGGTGTCCGCTTTGCCTTCGACGATGATGATCTGCCCGATGCTCAATTGCTCGCGATGTCTTTCCCAGGTGCGCGGAAAAAGCACAAGCTCGATGTTGCCCTGAATATCCTCGATCGTGACGAATCCCATCGGCTTGTTCGCCTTGGTCATGTAGGGCCGGACGTTGGTGATGAGGCCCGCCACGCGAATCTTTTCTTCATGCTGCGCTTCACCCAACTGTCCCGAGAAATGCGTGACGATTTGCGAGAGGGTGGGTTGATAGGGCGTGAGCGGGTGGTCGGAAATATACAGACCGATGAGCTCACGTTCCCAATTGAGCTGTTCGCGCTTGTCCACGTTGTTGACGTCAGGCAGCGTGATGTTTTCATTTACGCCGGTGGCCGCGCCGAACAGGCTGAGTTGTCCCGCCTCCGCGGCGCGGAAATGATGGCTGCTGATGGCGACCAGGCGCTCCAGCGAAGCCAGCAGCGCGGCGCGGTTCCCAAACGAATCCAAGGCGCCGACTTTGATCAGACATTCGAGCGCACGCTTGCCGACTGCCCGCAGGTCAACCCGGCGCGCCAGATCATTCAAGTCCTGGAACGCGCCATTTCGTCTGCGTTCTGCAATGATCAACTCCACCGCGCTTTGGCCCGTGTTCTTGATCGCGCCCAGTCCGAAGCGGATGTTGGGTTTCCCCTCCAGGTCTTCGATCTCAAAATCCCAGCCCGAGGCGTTGATTTGCGGCGGGAGCACCGGGACACCCATCGAGCGCGCGTCGGCCACATACAACGCGACCTTCTCGGTCTGTCCCGCCGAGGCGGAAAGCAGGGCCGTCATATATTCGGCGGTGTAATGGGCCTTGAGGTAGGCGGTCTCGACCGCGATCACACCGTAATCGGCTGCGTGACTGTTGTGAACCAGAATATCATTCGCGATAAAGTTGTGCGTCGCTGAGATTTCCAAATCATAGGTTTGCCTCTCGCCGGCATATTCGATGCGAACAATCTCATCCCAATAAACATCGTTCTCGGCGAACCGTCTTAAACGCGGATCATCGAAATAGGCAGCCGGCTTTTCCACCGGCTGTCGCGTGAAGCCGGGTTGATCCGCGGTGTGCGCTGGATAAAATTCCCCTTGAGCAATGCCTGCCGTTTCGTTCATTTCAATCCATGGAACGCCGCTTGGATCCCCTGCCGCAGGCAGCCCTTCGTTGACCGGCATCGCAACCCTGTCGGTCGTTCCAGCCGGTCCGCCTGGCTGCAGGACAAGGCTGTTCTCCAAATCCTGCTTTCGATGCCCAGCCAGGAAATAATGGCCGATCTGCGCCTGGAAAGCGCGCAGGTTTTCATCGCCCGTGACAAGCACCCGATAGCCAGCGCGGCCCTCTTTCTCAGGGAAAGCCGCGCTCCGCAGGCGGCTGATAATTCCCAGGCGCAAAAGAAGATGCTGTAGTTGCCGGGCCATCTTCTTGGAGGCGGTCGCACAAAAGAGCACACGACGGGTCTTGTCAATGTGCCCGGCGCCCTGCCACAAGCGGCTGAGCAGGAGTCCGATCTGACGATTGGTCAGGGTAAATGCTTCGTCGGGGATCGTCTGCTCGCGGGCATTTTTTCCCCAAATTCCAAGACGTTTCGCCCAGGCGGCCATGCCCGCTTCAACGTCTGGCTGGATGCATCTCGCATCGAGGGAAAGGGTGCTCTTAGGCGTTGCGGGCGGACCTCCGACACGGTCAAAGGCTTCGGCCGCGCGGACAAAGTCCTTAACCTGGTCCTCATCCTGGGCATAAGCATAAACCGATTGAGGCTGACACAGATTTCCTCCGGCCAACAGATGGCCCAAGGCAACGACTTCATGCTCGGGCCATTCCACCTTTCCCTCCACGGGCAGGCGGCGCGGGACCGCGATGCGAGCACCGGGCTTCAATTGCCCCAGCGGCTGCCAGCCTGAAAAAGTATAAAACGGATGATTGCTGGTCGCTTCGATTTGCCTGCCGAGCGCGGTAGTCAGGCGATAGACCGGCTTGCGGCCGTTGTTCATCACATTGGAAATGCCGCCAGCCTTCAACCGCAGCGAATCGATTTCGCAGGTGACGGTTTCATTTATATTTGATCGGCCGAGGTACAAATCTTCGATCTTGATCAGTCGGCCGGTTGCGGCGTCTGCTATTTCTGTATCGCCGGGCAGACACTTGTTAAATCCGTACCGTGCGAACTCCTCCCAGTCGGCATAGATCGCATCGGCGGTATCACGCGTCATGCCCTGCTTGATCGCACCCGCCACAAATTTCTTGCGATGCTTTTCGATGTCTTCTTTCTTCTTCTTCGAGATGGCTTTGCGGAGTTCGTCCGATTCGGATGGCGTGTATCCGGCCAGTTCCACGGCGGCGCGCATCAACTGTTCCTGATAGACGGGAATGCCGTAGGTTGAATCAAAGATGGGCGCCATGGCCGGGTGCCGATATTCGACCGCCGCTTCGCCGTGCATGCGCGCGATGTAATCGGGGATGAATTGCATCGGTCCGGGACGATAAAGCGCGACCATGGCAATGATGTGATCGAGGGTCGTCGGCTTCATCTGGACCAGATAGCGGGTCAGGCCGCCGCCTTCCACCTGGAAGACGCCCGCGGTTTGTCCGCTTCCGAGCAGCTCAAACGCTTTCGGATCGTCGAGGGGAATGTTATTTAGATCGAGATGAACGCCGTGACGTTTCTCGATCATGTCGCAGGCCCGGGCCATCACGCTCAGCGTGATCAGCCCGAGGAAATCCACTTTCAGCATGCCCAGCGAATCGAGAATGCCCATTTCGAATTGCGTGACCGTCTTGATGGGGGTCTCCTCCGAGCCGGAGGTCGGGCGATGCAGCGGAAGGTATTCCAGGATGGGCTTGTCGGAAATCACCACGCCCGCCGCGTGGGTGCCGGCGTTGCGGACCGTCCCTTCCATCTTGGCGGCAATGTCGATCAGTTCATGCAAGTGCGGGGTCGAATCGTAGACTTCCTTGAACTCCGGGACAGCCAGCGCGTCTTCCATGGTGGTGGCGCGGCCTGACACGAACGGCACCAACTTCGCGATGCGGTCCACCTCGTTCAATGGAATATCCATCACACGGCCCACATCGCGCAAGGCGGCTTTCGTTCCCATCGTGCCGAAGGTGATGATCTGTGCGACCTTGTCGCTGCCATATTTCCTGGTGCAATATTCGAGCATCTCGCCGCGGCGGTCGTCAGGGAAGTCGAGATCAATATCCGGCATGGAAATGCGGCCGGGGTTGAGGAATCGCTCAAAGATCAAGTCATGCTGGAGCGGATCCACGATCGTGATGTTCAAGGTATAGGCAATGATCGAGCCCGCCGCCGAGCCGCGCGCGTTGTACCAGATCCCGTTTTCGCGGGCATAATGGCACAGGTCCCACACGATCAGGAAGTATGCATCAAAGCCCATCTTATGCACAACGCCCAGCTCATAATCGAGTCGTTCGCGGACCTCCCGGCTGGCGGCCCGGGTCCCGTAGCGACTGTCCGCCCCGTCTTCGCACAAATGGCGCAGGTAGCTTCCGGCGGTATATCCTTCGGGCACCGGAAACTCAGGCAGGTGGTAGCCTTTGAACGAAAGGTCCACGTTGCAGCGTTCGGCGATGAGCAGGGTGTTGCTCAATGATTCCGGGACTTCCGCGAATAATTGGCCCATCTCCTGCGGCGTGCGCAGATAATACGAGTCATCGGTCATGCGCATGCGTTCCGGATCGGAAAGCAAGGATTGCGTTTGAATCGCAAGCAAAATATCCTGGAGACGTGCGTCGTCCGGATTGATGTAATGCACATCGTTGGTCGCGACGAATTTTGCGGAATGCTTGGCACCCATCTCCAGCAGCCGGCGGTTGAGGCCGGTGATCTCCTTGATATTGTGCTGCTGTAGTTCCACGAAGAAATGGTCCGGCCCGAAGACGTCATAATACCAGTTCATGCGGCGCACAGCTTCCTGCGGATTTTCATCCAGCAGGGCGCGCGGGATTTCCGCGGACATGCAGCCCGAGGTGCAGATCAGCCCTTCGGCGTGGGCCGCCAGGAAATCATGGTCGATCCGAGGATAATAATAGAAGCCGTCGAGCTGGGCGGCGGAGGCGATCTTCAAAAGATTCTTGTAACCCGTTTCGTTCTCTGCAAGCAAAAGCAGATGATAGGAGGAACGGTCAAGTTTTGAATCGCGGTCGTGCATGCTGCGCGCCGCCATGTAGGTTTCCAGCCCGATGATCGGCTTGACGCCCACCTCTTTGGCGGCCTTGTAAAAATCAATTACGCCGAACATGGTGCCGTGGTCGGTGATGGCGACTGCCGGCATGTCCATCTCCTTGACGCGTCTGACCAGCTTCTTGATGTTGCTGAAGCCGTCGAGCAGGGAATATTCGGTGTGTACGTGGAGATGGGCGAAGGACATCTCAGTTACGGGCTGATCTGGTTGGGCGCGGATCGAATTTGAACCAAACAACGAATGAACTGACCACGATTATAGCACGCGGGCCCGAAATTAGAACAAATGATTGTCTTAAAAATTTCTGCCTGATTTGGACCGGCCTTGATCGCAGGACGCCCTGCCGGTTTCCGCCGACCCCCTTATCATCCCTATGCTATAATCCCACCCCGAAAGGCGATGAATGCTTCAGAAATTTGTCAGTGTCTTCGGGGGTGACCCCAACAAGCGCACCGTTGAAAAATTAGCCGCAATTGTGGATGAGATCAATTCGCTGGAGCGGAAGTTCGAGGAGCTCAGCGACGAGGCTTTGCGCGCCAAGACGGAGGAGTTTAGAGCGAAATTGGCCCCCAGCCTGCCTCCGCCGCCTTCGGAGAAAATGGCGGAGGGCGAGCAGGGGCTGCAGGACCTCCTGGAAGAAATCCTGCCCGAAGCTTTTGCGGCGGTGCGTGAGGCTTCCAAACGCACGATCGGATTGCGTCCTTACGATGTGCAAATGTTGGGCGGGATCGTGCTGCACCGCGGTCAGATCGCCGAGATGAAAACTGGCGAAGGCAAGACGCTGGTTGCCACGCTTCCGCTGTATCTCAACGCCCTCACGGGGCGCGGCGTGCATCTTGTGACGGTCAACGATTATTTGGCGCGGCGCGATGCCCGCTGGATGGCTCCCATTTTCAATATGCTGGGCCTGACGGTCGGTGTGTTGCAGATGGCAGCCGTTACCGAGAACGGCAAGAAAGCGTTCCTGGTGGACTTTGAAAAAGAATCGCCGCACGAAGATCAGCATCATTTGCGGCTGGTCGAGCGGGTCGAAGCCTATGCCGCGGATATCACCTACGGCACGAACTCCGAATTTGGTTTCGATTATCTGCGCGACAACATGACCATGCGCCTCGCGGAGCGCGTCCAACGCGGACATCATTACGCGATCGTGGATGAAGTGGACAATGTGCTGATCGATGAAGCACGGACACCGCTCATTATTTCCGGCCCGGCGCAAGGCGACCTCGAGTGGTACGGCAAGATGGCACAGGTCGTTAAACAGTTGAAGCCGGAAGACTACGAGGCCAACGAGAAGGACCGCGCCGTCAATCTGACGGAGGTCGGTTTGGCGCATGCCGAACAATTGATCGGTCAAACGCTGATGGATCCGGACCGGCCCGAAGATGTCACGCCCGAACAGGCGCGTCTGACCGGTTATCTTGAACAGGCCCTGCGCGCACAATATTTATTCCATCGCAATAAGGATTATCTGGTGCAGGCGGGCAAGGTCGTGATCGTCGACGAATTTACAGGCCGCCTCATGCCCGGACGAAGATGGTCGGATGGGCTGCATCAGGCGGTGGAAGCCAAGGAGAACGTGCGGGTCGAGCCCGAGAACGTGACCTACGCGACCATCACGCTGCAGAATTACTTTCGCATGTACCGGAAACTGGCGGGCATGACCGGCACCGCGCTGACCGAATCGGAAGAGTTCAGCAAGATCTATAAATTGGAAGTCATGCCGATCCCGACCAATTTGGAATATCAGGCCCTGGGCGACAGCGCGCCGCTAATTGAGATCAGGGCCAAGGACGAGGAAAATTACCAATATTCATACTTCGCCAGGCGAAATGATGGCAGCGAACCGATTTATTATCGGCG